>CAZUUU010000229.1:0-5054 GCA_964622685.1 uncultured Methylibium sp. | reverse complement strand
CCACGTGGTAGCTGGTGGCGAACAGCGCGCAGCCGCCGAAGGCGAAGATCACCGCGTTGGTGTGCAGCGGCCGCAGGCGGCCGTAGCTGAGCCAGGCGAGGTCGAAGTTCAGCGCCGGCCAGGCCAGCTGGCCGGCGATCAGCAGGCCGACCGCCATGCCGACCACGCCCCACAGCACCGCGGCGAGGGCGAAGTGGCGGACCGGGCCGTCGTCGAAGACAGGGGCCGGCGTCGCGGCTGGACCAGGATTCATGCGGAACTCCCTCGCGTGCGGTTCAAGGACACGCGGATTCTTCCGGCCGAGTTCCCTTCGCACCTTGATCGCCGTCAAGCGGCGTGCCGTCCAGGGCCAGGATGCGGGCCGCCTCGCCGTCCAGCGCGTCGAACTGCCCGCCCTGCAGGGCCCAGGCGAACAGGCCCAGGATCGCCAGCATCGCCAGCACCGACAGCGGGATCAGCAGGTAGAGGACGTCCACGGCCGGTCCTTCAGCGCGCCAGCCGCAGCGCGTTGCCGACCACCAGCAGCGAGCTCGCCGCCATGCCCAGGCCGGCCGCCCAGGGCGGCAGCAGCCCGGCCAGCGCCAGCGGCACGCAGGCCAGGTTGTAGGCCGCGGCCCAGGCGATGTTCTGGCGGATCACGCGCAGCGTGCGGCGCGACAGCGCTCGCAGCGCGGCGACATCGTCGATGCGGTCGCGCAGCAGCACCGCGTCGGCCTGGGCGCGCGCCAGCAACGCGCCGCTGCCCATCGCCAGCGAGACGTCGGCGCGTGCCAGCACCGGCGCATCGTTGATGCCGTCGCCGAGCATCGCGACGAGCTCGCCGCGCGCCTGTGCCGCGGCCACGGCGGCCAGCTTGGCGGCCGGGTCGGCGCCGCCGGTCGCGTCGTCGAGCGGCAGGCGCGCGGCCAGGCGCTGCACGCGCGCCGGCGCGTCGCCCGACAGCAGGCTGGCGCGCAGGCCGTCGTCGGCCAGGCGCCGCAGCGCGGCGGCGGCGCCGGGTCGCAGCGCTTCCTCGAAGTCGAAGCGCGCGAGCGCGCGGCCCGTCGGACCGAACCACACCGCCGGACCCGCTGCGGCTGCGGCCTCGGCGTCGGCGACGCCGCCGACCCAGCGCGCGCTGCCCAGCCGCCAGGCGCGGCCCTCGGCGCCCAGCGCCTCGAGGCCGGCGCCGGGCTGTTCGCGCACGGCCTGCCAGGCGGGCGCGGCGGTCGCGGCGCTGCCGCAGGCGTCGGCCAGCGCGCGCGACAGCGGATGGCGCGACCAGGCCGCCAGGCCCGCCGCATGGGCCAGCAGCGCGTCCTTGTCCAGGTCGCGGCCGCCGCCGAGGCGCTGCACCGCCGCCAGGCGCAGGCGGTCCTCGGTCAGCGTGCCGGTCTTGTCGACGAACAGCCGCGTGCAGCGCACCACGGTCTCCAGCGCCTCGGGCCGGCGCAGCAGCACGCCGCGCCGCGCCAGCGCGTCGGTGGCGACCAGCAGCGCCGCCGGCGTGGCCAGCGACAGCGCGCAGGGGCAGGTGACGATCAGCACCGAGACCGCGACCCAGACCGCGCGCGCCGGGTCGACCACGCTCCACACCGCGGCGGCGCCGGCCGCCAGCAGCAGCACCGCCCACAGGAAGGGCCCGGCCCAGCGGTCGGCCCAGCGCGCCGCGGCCGGGCGCTGCGACTGCGCCTCGCGCATCAGCGCGACGATGGCCTCGTAGCGCGTGTCGATGCCGCAGCGCTCGACGCGCATCGTCGCCGGCGCCGCGAGGTTGACGCTGCCCGCCAGCAAGGCGTCGCCCGGCGCCTTGGGCTGCGGACGCGACTCGCCGCTGAGCAGCGACTCGTCGGCCGTCGTCGCGCCCTCGACCAGCCGGCCGTCGGCCGGGAAGGCCTCGCCGACCGCGACGCGCAGCCGGTCGCCGGGCTGCAGCCGCGCCAGCGGGACGCGCTCGACGCGGCCGTCGTCGCGCAGGCGCTCGGCCGTCTCGGGCAGCGCGCCGAGCGCGTCCTCCAGCGTCGCGGCGGCGCGGTGGCGCACGCGCAGCTCCAGCCAGCGCGCGCCCAGCAGGAAGGCGACGAACATCGTCAGCGAATCGAAATAGACCTCGGCGCCGAACGGGCCGCGCGGGTCGATGGCGGCGGCGCTGCTGGCGACGAAGCCGACCGCCAGGCCCAGGGCCACCGGCAGGTCCATGGCGATGCGGCGCTGCGCCAGCCCCGCGAGCGCGCCGCGGAAGAAGGGCGCGGCCGAGAACAACAGCACCGGCAGCGTCATCACCCAGGCGCCCCAGTCGAGCAGGCGCTTCAGGTCGGGTTCGATGCCAGCGGGCCCGGCGACATAGGCGGGGGTCGCCAGCATCATCACCTGCATCGCGCAGAAGGCCGCGACGAAGAGCCGCCACAGCGCCTGGCGCGACTCGCCGCGGCGCAGCGCGCGAGCGCCGCTGGCGGTGTCGGGCGCGGCCTCGAAGCCGGCGCCGCGCACCGCGGCCACCAGCGCCGACGGCGCGGTGCGGGCCGGGTCCCAGCGCACGGTGGCGCGCAACGCGGCCGCGTTGACCGTGACCTCGGCGACGCCGTCGACGGCGCGCAGCGCCTGTTCGACGGGGCCGGCGCAGACCGCGCAGTCCAGGCCCGACAGGCGCAGCGAGGACTCGGCCATGCACTGCCCGTCGCCGGCGCGTTCCCAGCGCGTGAAGCGCGCGGTCTGCTCGACGTCGTCGAGCCAGCGGTCGAGCCGGGCCTCGGGCGAGGGCGGGCGGGGAGCGTGGTGGGGATCGAGGGCGGTGGTGGGCATCGGCTCGGCGGTTCGGCGCGCAGGCGGTTCGGGCCGCGCGGCGAGTGTGCGAGCCGCGAATCCGGCGCACCGTGATCTGGATCAAGCGGCGCAGGACCCGTCGCGCGCATGCTGCCCAGCGACGAACCACCCCATGCAGATCCGCTTCCTCGGCGCCGCCGACACCGTCACCGGCTCGCGCCACCTGGTCGAGGCCGGTGGTGCGCGCGTGCTGCTGGACTGCGGGCTGTTCCAGGGCTTCAAGACGCTGCGCGAGCGCAACTGGCAGCCCTTCGCGCTGCCGCCGCGCGAGATCGACGCCGTGGTGCTGAGCCATGCGCACATCGACCACAGCGGCTGGCTGCCGGTGCTGGTGAAGCAGGGCTTCAAGGGGCCGGTGTATGCGTCGCCGGCGACGCGCGATCTGGCCGAGGTGATGCTGCTGGACAGCGCCCGCCTGCAGGAAGAGGACGCGCGTCGCGCCAACCGCGGCGGCTGGTCGCGCCACGCGCCGGCGCTGCCGCTCTACACCACCGCCGAGGCGCGCCGCGCCCTCGCCAAGATCGTCGCGCTGCCGCCGGGGCGCACGGTGCGCGTGGCCGACGCGGTGATCGGCCTGGTGCCGGTCGGCCACCTGCTGGGGGCCAGCGCGGTGACGCTGCGCGCGGGCGGGCGCACGCTGGTGTTCTCGGGCGACCTGGGGCGCGTCGACGACCTGCTGATGCCGCCGCCGCAGCGCATCGCGCAGGCCGACGTGCTGCTGGTCGAGTCGACCTACGGCAACCGTCGTCACCCACCCGAGGACAGCGCCGCGCGGCTGGCGCAGATCGTGCGCGCCACGGCGCAGCACGGCGGCAAGGTGCTGCTGCCCGCGTTCGCGGTCGGGCGCGCGCAGGCGCTGCTGCTGACGCTGCAGCGCCTCAAGGCCGCGGGCGAGATCCCGGCCGGGCTGCCGGTCTTCCTCGACAGCCCGATGGCGGCCACCGCGACCGCGCTCTACCAGCGCCATCGCAAGCTGCTGCGCCTCGGCGCGCGCGAGGCGGCGACGCTCGACGACGGCGTCACCGTGGTGGCGACGGCGCAGCAGTCCGAGCGGCTGTGCCGCTCGCGCTGGCCGGCGGTCATCATCTCGGCCAGCGGCATGGCCACCGGCGGGCGCGTGCTGCATCACCTGAAGGCGATGGCGCCGAACCCGCGGCACCACATCGTCTTCCCCGGCTTCCAGGTCGCGGGCAGCCGCGGCGCGCACCTCGTGGCCGGCGCGACCGAGGTCAAGATCCACGGCGAGTACGTCGCGGTCAAGGCGCGCGTCAGCCACCTCGAGGGCTACTCGGCGCATGCCGACGCCGACGGCGTGCTGGACTGGCTGCGCGGCTTCGAGGCCGCGCCGTCGCAGTGCTTCGTCGTGCACGGCGAACCCGAGGCCGCCGACACGCTGCGGCTGCGCATCCAGGACGAGCTCGGCTGGCGCGTGCGCGTGCCGGGGCACGGCGCACAGCACGAGGCCTGAGCGATGTCGGCCGTGCCGTCCGAGGCCTGGGTCGGCCTGGCGGTCGCGCTGGGCGGCGGCCTGCTGATCGGCATCGAGCGCGAACGCCGCAAGGGCCGCGGGCCCGGCCGCGAGGCCGCCGGCCTGCGCAGCTTCGCGATCGCCGCCGCGAGCGGCGCGCTGGCGCAGGCGCTGCCGGCCGCGGGCCTGGTGCCGGCGGGCGCGCTGCTGGTCGCCGCACTGGCCGCGATCGCCTATGCGCGCGATCCCGGCGACGACCCCGGCCTGACCACCGAGCTGGCGCTCTTCGCGACCTACCTGATCGGCGTGCAGGCCATGATCTCGCCGGCCCTCGGCGCGGCCTGCGCGGCCGGGCTCGCGGTCCTGCTGGCGGCGCGCGAGCGCCTGCATCGCTTCGCCACCGACCTGGTCAGCGAGTCCGAGCTGCACGACGCGCTGCTGCTGGCCGCGCTGGCGCTGATCGCCCTGCCGCTGATGCCGGCCGGCCCGCAGGCCATGCTGGGCGGCATCGACCTGCGCGCGCTGTTCGAGATGCTGCTGCTGATCCTCGCGCTGCAGGCGGCCGGCCACGTCGCGCTGCGCGGCCTGGGGGCGCACGCCGGTGCGGCGCTGGGCGGGCTGCTCGGCGGCTTCGTGTCGAGCACGGCGACGATCGCGGCGGCCGGCGGCCGCGCCCGCGCCCATCCGGCCCAGGCGCGCGCGCTCGCGGCGGGCGCGGCGCTGTCGGGCGCGGCCACCTGGCTGCAGGCCCTGCTGCTGACCGCGGCGCTGTCGCCGCCCGCCG
>CAZUUU010000228.1:0-5068 GCA_964622685.1 uncultured Methylibium sp. | reverse complement strand
GCATGACCGGCGACCTGGTCAAGGCGATGCGCGCCTGCCCACAGCCGGTGATCGCGGCGATCGACGGCGTGTGCGCCGGCGCCGGCGCGATCGTCGCGATGGCCAGCGACCTGCGCGTCGGCACGGCGCGCAGCAAGGTGGCGTTCCTGTTCACCCGCGTCGGCCTGGCCGGCTGCGACATGGGCGCCTGCAGCCTGCTGCCGCGCATCGTCGGCCAGGGCAGGGCGTCGGAACTGCTCTACACCGGCCGTGCGCTGCCCGGCGAGGAGGCGCTGGCCTGGGGCTTCTACAACCGGCTCGCCGAGCCGGAAGCGGTGGGTGCGGCGGCGGTCGACTGGGCGGCGGAGCTGGCCGCCGGCCCGAGCTTCGGCCACGCGATGACCAAGCGCATGCTGCACCAGGAATGGTCCATGGGCGTCGACGAGGCCATCGAGGCCGAGGCCCAGGCCCAGGCGATCTGCATGATGACGCAGGACTTCCATCGCGCCTACGAGGCCTTCGCCGCCAAGCGCAAGCCGGTCTTCGAGGGCGATTGAGATGAAGCCGCTCGATCACCTCGACTGGCCCTTCTTCGAGCCGCGGCATCGCGGCTTCGCAACCGAACTCGACGCCTGGGCCGCGAAGGCGTTGGGCGATGTGCCGCACGATGGCGACATCGATGCCACGTGCCGCCGGCTCGTCCGCGCGCTCGGCGACGCCGGCTGGCTGCGCCACGCCGTCGCCGGCACGGCGCACGGCGGCGCGGCCGAGGCCATCGACACCCGCACGATCTGCCTGGCCCGCGAGACGCTGGCGCGCCATCACGGCCTGGCCGACTTCGCATTCGCGATGCAGGGCCTCGGTTCTGGCGCGATCTCGCTCGACGGGTCGGTCGAGCAGCGCGCGCGCTGGCTGCCGGCGGTCGCGAATGGCCGGGCCATCGCTGCCTTCGCGCTGAGCGAGCCGCAGGCCGGGTCGGACGTGGCCGCGTTGCAGTGCCGCGCCCGCGACGACGGCGACGCCTGGGTGCTGGACGGCGAGAAGACCTGGATCAGCAACGGCGGCATCGCGGACTTCTACGTGGTCTTCGCGCGCACCGGTGACGCCGCGCGCGGCACCGGCGACATCGGCGCCTTCGTCGTCGAGGCCGGCGCACCGGGTCTGCAGATCGCCGAGCGCATCGAGGTGATCGCGCCGCACCCGCTGGCGCGGCTGCGCTTCGACGGCTGCCGCTTGCCGAAGGCGAACCAGCTCGGCAGCGCGACCCAGGGCTTCAAGCTGGCGATGCGCACGCTCGACATCTTCCGCACCTCGGTGGCCGCGGCAGCGCTCGGTTTCGGGCGCCGTGCGCTCGACGAAGCGCTGGCGCGCAGCCGCGCCCGCCCGATCTTCGGCGCGCGCCTGGCCGACCTGCCGATCGCCCAGGCCAAGCTGGCCGACATGGCGACCACCATCGAGTCCGCGGCCCTGCTGACCTATCGCGCGGCCTGGCAGCGCGACCAGGGCCGGCGCGTCACGCGCGAGGCGGCGATGGCCAAGCTGGCGGCGACCGAAGGCGCACAGCAGGTCATCGACGCGGCGGTGCAGCTCTTCGGCGGCGAGGGCGTGCGCCACGGCAGCATCGTCGAGTCGCTGTACCGCGAGATCCGCGCGCTGCGCATCTACGAAGGCGCCAGCGAGGTGCAGCAGCTGATCATCGGCCGCGAGCTGTTGAAGGAAGCGGAGACCGGCAGGCCATGACTGCACACGTCGACACCTTCGCGCGCGGCCGCCTGCCGCCGGCCGCGCAGTGGCCCGAGCTGCGCTTCGAACGGCCGGAGCTGCAGTTCCCGGCGCAGCTCAACTGCGCGAGCGAACTGCTCGATCGCCGCGTCGCGCAGGGCGATGGCGCACGCCCGGCCGTGATCGGCCCCGGCGTGGGCTGGAGCTACGCCGAACTGCAGGCCCAGGTGAACCGCATCGCGCGCGTGCTGGTCGACGACCTCCAGCTCGTGCCCGGCAACCGGGTGCTGCTGCGCGGCGCCAACACGCCGATGCTCGCCGCCTGCTGGCTGGCGGTGGTGAAGGCCGGCGGCATCGCGGTCGGCAGCATGCCGCTGCTGCGCGCGAAGGAGCTGACCGCGATCATCGACAAGGCCGAGATCACGCATGCGCTGTGCGATGCGCGGCTGGCCGAGGAGCTGGCGCTCGCGAAGGCGCAGTGCCCGAGCCTGCGCCACGTGCTGCATTTCCTGGGCGATGGCGGCGAACTCGAGGCGCGCGCCGCGACCAAGCCGCCCCGGTTCGACGCCGTGCCGACCGCGGCCGACGACGTCGCCCTGATCGCCTTCACCTCGGGCACCACCGGCGTGCCCAAGGGCACGATGCACTTCCACCGCGACGTGATGGCGGCCTGCGCCTGCTGGCCGCGCCATGTGCTGAAGCCGACGCGCGACGATCGCTTCATCGGCAGCCCGCCGCTCGCCTTCACCTTCGGGCTCGGCGGCCTGCTGCTGTTTCCGATGTCGGTCGGGGCGTCGACGGTGCTGATCGAGAAGGCCACGCCCGACACCTTGCCCGCCGCGATCGCCGCGAACCGCGCGACGGTGTGCTTCACCGCGCCGACCTCGTACCGCGCGATCGCGATGGCCATGAAGGCCGAAGGCGCGCGGCACGACCTGTCGTCGCTGCGCCGATGCGTCTCGGCCGGCGAGGCGCTGCCGGCCGCGACGCGCGCGCTGTGGAGGGACGCGACCGGCATCGAGATCATCGACGGCATCGGCTCGACCGAGCTGCTGCACATCTTCATCTCGCACGACGAGGCGCATGCGCGGCCGGGCGCGACCGGCACCGTCGTGCCGGGCTACACCGCCTGCGTCGTCGACGACAAGCTGCAGCCGCTGCCGCCGGGGCAGGTCGGGCGGCTGGCGGTGAAGGGGCCGACCGGCTGTCGCTACCTCGCCGACGAGCGCCAGTCGCAGTACGTGCAGGGCGGCTGGAACCTCACCGGCGACGCCTACCTGATGGACGCCGACGGCTACTTCTTCTACCAGGCGCGCACCGACGACATGATCATCAGCGGCGGCTACAACATCGCCGGCCCCGAGGTCGAGTCCGCGCTGATGACGCACCCGGCCGTGGCCGAGTGCGCCGTGGTCGGCGTCGCCGACGAGGAGCGCGGCCAGATCGTCAAGGCCTATGTCGTGCTGAAGGCCGGCGAGACCGCCGACACGGCGATGGTCAAGGCCCTGCAGGATCACGTGAAGCAGACCGTGGCGCCCTACAAGTACCCGCGCGCGATCGAGTTCCGGTCGAGCCTGCCGCGCACCGAGACCGGCAAGCTGCAGCGCTTCCGGCTGCGACAGGAGACGACCCGATGAACAAGAAGACTCTGCAGCCGCCTGGCTGGGCCGCGCCGCGCGGCTATGCCAACGGCGTGGCCGCGCCCGGCACCAGCATCCACGTGGCCGGCCAGATCGGCTGGAACGCGCGCTGCGAGTTCGAGAGCGACGACTTCGTCGCGCAGACCCGCCAGGCGCTGGCCAATGTGCTCGCCGTCCTGGCCGAGGCCGACGCCGGACCCGAGCACATCGTGCGAATGACCTGGTACGTGACCGACAAGCGCGAGTACCTGTCGCGCGGCCGCGAGATCGGCCAGGCCTTCCGCGAGCTGGTCGGCCGCTACGACATCGCGATGACCGCGGTGCAGGTGACGGCGCTGATGGAGGACCGGGCCAAGGTGGAGATCGAGGTGACGGCGGTGCGGCCGGGCTGAGTCTCAGCCGATGCGCCCGATCAGCAGGTATTCCATCAGCGCCTTCTGGACGTGCATGCGGTTCTCGGCCTCGTCCCAGACCACCGACTGCGGGCCGTCGATGACCTCGGCCTCGACTTCCTCGCCGCGGTGCGCCGGCAGGCAGTGCATGAAGAGCGCGTCCTTGCGCGCCGAGGCCATCATCTCGCGGTCGACGCACCAGTCGGCGAAGGCCTTCAGGCGCGCGTCGTTCTCGGCCTCGTAGCCCATGCTGGTCCACACGTCGGTGGTCACCAGGTGGGCGCCGCGGCAGGCCTCGAGGGGGTCCTTGAAAACCTTGTAGCAGCCGGCGTCCCGGTCGATGCCGGCCACCGCCGGGTCGACCTCGTAGCCGCCCGGTGTGCTGACGTGCACCGTGAAGCCCAGGATCTCGGCCGCCTGCAGCCAGGTGTTGGCCATGTTGTTGCCGTCGCCGACCCAGGCGACGACCTTGCCCTGGATCGCGCCGCGGTGCTCGATGAAGGTGAAGATGTCCGCGAGGATCTGGCAGGGGTGGAACTCGTTGGTCAGGCCGTTGATCACCGGCACGCGCGAATGCGCCGCGAAGCGGTCCAGGCGCGCCTGCTCGTAGGTGCGGATCATCACCACGTCGACCATGCGGCTGATGACGCGGGCCGTGTCTTCGACCGGCTCGGCGCGGCCGAGCTGGGTGTCGCCGGTGGTCAGGTTCACGACCAGGCCGCCCATCTGGTACATGCCGGCCTCGAAGCTGACGCGCGTGCGCGTGCTGGCCTTCTCGAAGATCATCGCCAGCGTGCGATCGACCAGCGGCGTGTACTTCTCGTAGTTCTTGAAGCGCTTCTTGATGATCGCGGTGCGCTCGAAGAGGTAGGCGTACTCCTCGGCGCGGAGGTCCTTGAACTGCAGGAAATGCTTCGACAGGCTGGAGCCTTGCTTCATGGCGTCAGGCCTTGGGCGGTGTCGCGAGGAAGTCGCGCACCAGCGGGGCGAGGATCGCGACCACGCGCTCGGCCTCGGCCAGGCTCAGGATCAGCGGCGGCACGAGGCGGATCACGCGTTCGGCGGTGACGCTGATCAGCAGGCCGGCCTCGGCGGCGCGGCCCAGCAGCTCGCCGCTGGGGCGGCCGAGCTCGAGGCCGATCATCAGGCCCTGGCCGCGCAGGTCGACGACGCCGGCCACGCCGCCCAGCTCGCGCGCGAGTCCGGCCTTGAGCGCCGCGCCGACCGTGGCGGCGTTGTGCAGCAGGCCGTCCTCCTGCATGATGCGCAGCGTCTCGACGCCGGCGCGCATCGCCAGCGGGTTGCCGCCGAAGGTCGTGCCGTGGCTGCCCGGGC
>CAZUUU010000227.1:0-5094 GCA_964622685.1 uncultured Methylibium sp. | reverse complement strand
CGTGCGCGCCACGTGCGCCAGCGCCGCGCTGCGCGTGCCGGCCGGCAGGATGAACTCCTTCAGGCGCGGCAGCGCCGCGTTGTGCTCGGCCAGCGCGGCGTCGAGTGCGAGCACGGCCTCGTCCTTCAGCAGGGCGTAGCCGGGAATCGACAGTTCGCCACCCAGGTTGAACAGCTCGTGCTGGATCGCCACCAGCAGCGCCCGCACCGCGTCGGGCAGCGGCTCGCACAGCAGCAGGCCGAGCGTCGAGTTCAGCTCGTCGACGTCACCCATGGCCTGCACGCGCAGGTGATCCTTCGGGACGCGACTGCCGTCGCCCAGCCCGGTGCTGCCGTCGTCGCCGGTGCGGGTAGCGATCTGCGTGAGACGGTTTGCCATGCGGGGGATCGTAGCAGCGCGTGCCGCCGCGGCGCGGTGGAGCCGCAGCCGCGATCGCTCAGGGCAGCAGTTCGGCCACGCGATCCCAGGCCTCGGTCGGAATGCGTCCGTTGAAGCGCTCGACGATGCGGCCCTCGCGGTCGAGGACGAAGGTCGCGGGCAGTTGCCCGACCACGCCGAAGCCATCGCGGTGGCCGGGCTCGGCCCGCCACAGGCTCGGGAACCGGGACGTCGTCGGGACGATACGCTCCAGCAGGTTCTCGTACTCCACCACGTCCTGCCGGCGCGGGTCGGTCGCCACCACCACCAGCTCGAAAGGCTTGCCGCGCCAGCCCGCGTAGTTGGCGCGCAGTTCCGGCAGGGTGTCGCGGCACACGGCGCAGGCCGTGGACCAGAACACGACCATGACGACCTTGCCACGCTGCGCGGCCAGGTCGAAGGGCTTGCCGTCGAGGCCGCGGCCGTCGATCCGGGCCACCGCCTGCGCCATCGCCAGCGTCGCCGCGCCCAGCAGCCAGGCTGCAAGGACGACTTGAACGAGTCGCGACCGCGGGATCATCATGGGCTCTCCAGGTTCGACCGGCCAGGGTGGCCCGATGGGTCTGTGTCGTCGCGGCCCGGTCGACCCTTGCAGTCGGCGTGGCCCGCCTCGCGCCGGGCGGAGCACTATCGTGAGCTTCGCCACATGTTCCTAGAATCGGCGGCGCGTCGCAAGCCGCCGCCAGGAGATGCCATGAATGCCCCCGTCGACCTGATGCCCCGCCTGGATCCGCGACCGGCGCCGCCGGCGCTGATCGACGCGCTGAAGGCGCGTTTCGGCGATCGCTGCTCCACCGCCCGCGCGGTGCGCGAGCAGCATGGCCGCGACGAATCGCCGTTCGACGTGCCGCCGCCCGACGCCGTGGTGTTCGCCGCAGACACCGGCGAGGTCGCGTTCACGGTGGCGCTGGCACAGCAGCACGGCGTGCCGGTGATTCCCTTCGGCGTCGGTTCCTCGCTCGAGGGTCACTTGCTGGCGGTGCAGGGCGGCATCAGCATCGATCTGTCGCGCCTGGACCGGGTGCTGCGCGTCAACGCCGAGGACCTGACCGTCACGGTGCAGGCCGGCGTGACGCGCAAGCAGCTCAACGAGGCGATCCGCTACGAGGGCCTGTTCTTCCCGATCGACCCCGGCGCCGACGCCTCGATCGGCGGCATGGCAGCCACGCGCGCCAGCGGGACGAACGCGGTGCGCTACGGCACGATGCGCGAGAACGTGCTCGGCCTGACGGTCGTCACCGCCAGCGGCGAGGTGATCCACACCGGCACGCGCGCCCGCAAGTCCTCGGCCGGCTACGACCTGACGCGGCTCTTCGTCGGCAGCGAGGGCACGCTCGGCGTGATGACCGAGATCACGCTCAAGCTCTACCCGCTGCCCGAGGCGATCAGCGCCGCGGTCTGCCACTTCCCCTCGGTCGATGCCGCGGTCCGCACGACGATCCAGGTCATCCAGCTCGGCGTGCCGATCGCGCGCTGCGAGCTGCTCGACGCGCACGCGGTGCGCGCGGTCAATGCGCACGACCACCTCGGCCTCCGCGAGGCCCCGATGCTGCTGATGGAGTTCCACGGCAGCGCCGCCGGCGTGCAGGAGCAGGCCCAGGTCGTCCAGGACATCGCGGCCGAGTTGGGCGGCGAGGGCTTCGAGTGGGCGACGACGCCCGAGGCGCGCACGCGGCTGTGGACCGCGCGCCATCACGCCTACCTCTCGGCCCTGCAGACGCGACCGGGCTGCCGCGCGGTGACCACCGACTGCTGCGTGCCGATCTCGCGCCTGGCCGAATGCATCGACGCGACGGTCGCCGAGGTCGACGCGAGCGGCCTGCCCTATTTCATCGTCGGCCACGTCGGCGACGGCAACTTCCACGTCGGCTACCTGATCGATCCGGCACAGCCCACCGAGCGCGAGACGGCCGAGCGCCTGAACCGGCAGCTGGTGGCCCGCGCCTTGCGGCTCGAAGGCACCTGCACCGGCGAGCACGGCATCGGGCTGCACAAGATGGGCTTCCTGCTCGACGAGGCCGGGGCCGGCGGCGTGGCGCTGATGCGCGAGATCAAGCGTGCACTGGACCCCCGCAACATCATGAATCCGGGCAAAATCTTCGAGTTCTGAAGGATCGCGGACCCCCACCGCAACACCTGCTTGCGAAGGCGAGCGCCACGGCGCCGATGACTGGAGTACACCGACGCCATGAACACCTCGGCCTTTGTCGCTCTCGCGCTGACCCGCCCCAGCCTGGTCGGCGCCCTGGCTCCCTCGTCGCGCCGCCTGGCACGCGCCATGGCCGAACAGGTCGGGGAACCCGACGCGCTGATCGAACTCGGGGCCGGCACCGGTGCGGTCACCGCGGCGCTGCGTGATGCGGTCCCCGAGCGGCCGCTGCTGGCGGTCGAACTGCAGCCCGACCTGGCGGCCGGCCTGAAGCGCCGCTTTCCCGATGTGGACGTGGCCTGCGCGCCGGCCCACGAGGTGCTGGCCGATCACGCGGCACCGGACGACACGGTGCTGGTGTCCTCGCTGCCCTTTCGCAGCCTGCCCGAGCCGCTGCGCGGCATCACGCAACGCGCGCTGATCGGCTTCCTCGAGTCGCATCCGGCGCGACGCCTGGTGCAGTACACCTACCAGCCGCGCGCGCCCTTCGAGTTGCCGGCCGACACGCGGCTGCGCTGGTCGCTGCGCGAGGTCATCTGGGGCAACCTGCCGCCGGCCGGCGTGTGGGTCCTGGGCGCCAGCTAGCGCCCCGCGTCGCCGCACTCAGCCGGCGACGCAGACCTCCACGCAGTTGCGGCCCTGCGCCTTCGCGCGCGTCAGCGCCCGATGCGCCCGGTCGGCCAGCGAGGCCGCCTCGACATCGCCTTCGCGCAGGGTCACGGCCACACCGATGCTCACCGTCAGCGGCTCGCTGGCCCAGGCCACATGCCCCAGGGCCTGCCGCATGCGCTCGGCCGCGGCGGTCGCGCCGCTGATGTCGGTGGCGGGCAGCAGGACGCTGAACTCGCCGGCCCCGCAGTGCGCCAGCACGTCGTGCGCGCGCAGCGTCCCTTCCAGCGCACCGGCGACCTGCTGCAACGCCGCGTCGCCACTGGCGTGGCCGTGCAGGTCGTTGAAGTGCTTGAAGCGATCGACGTCGATGGCCAGCAGCGCCAGGCTGCCGCCGTGACGGCTCCAGCGTGCCCACTCCTCGGCCAGCCGACGCTCGAAGGCCGCGCGGTTCCAGGCGCCAGTGACCTCGTCGGTGTTGCCCTGCAGGTCCAGCAGGGCCTGGGCACGACGCAGCTCGAGCTGCGCCACCGCCTGACCGGCCAGCAGCTGCAGCGCATGCTGCTGGCGCACCGACAGCACTCGCGGCGCGTGGTCCAGCACGCACAGCGTGCCGACGGCCCAGCCCTGCGGCGTGACGAGCGGCGCGCCCGCGTACAGGTGCCAGCCGGCCGCGGCACCGAGCGCCGGGTGCGAGGCAAAGCGCGGGTCGCCGGCCGGATCGACGAGCATCGGCCGGTCGTCGGCCTGCTCGATGGCCTGGGCGCAAGGCGCGTGGGCACGCGGCGCGCTGTCGCGGTCGAAGCCGCGCTGGGCCTTGAACCACAGCCGGTCCTGGTCCACCAGCGACAGCAGCGCGGCCTCGGTCTCGCAGATGCACGCCGCCAGTTCGGTGATCGCATCGAAGGCCGGTTCGGGCTCGGTGTCGAGCACGCCGTAGCGGTACAGCGCGGCCAGTCGCTGCGACTCGGCCTCCGCCCATGCGGCAGGCGCCATCGCGGCGCCGGGCAAGGCGGCGGATGCGGCCTCGGTCAAGGTCTGGGCCATCGCTGTCTCCTCTGCACATCCGCGCTGCCGCCACGGCAGCGCTGCCTCGATGCACGCCAGCGGGCTCTGCGGCCCGCTCTTCGTCACTGCCCGGTGCGGGCGTCGCTCATTGCCGCGACGCGGGCACGGTCCAACGCTTGGTGGTTTCTCCTGCGCCGTCGACGCTTTCGAGGTGCACGTCGAAGCCCCACAGCCGGGCCACGTGCTTGAGCACCTCGGTCGTCTGGTCGTTCAGCGGCCGGCTGTTGTGCTGGGTGTGGCGCAGCAGCAGCGAGCGATCGCCGCGCAGGTCGACGTTCCAGACCTGGATGTTGGGTTCGCGCTGGCCGAGGTCGTACTGGCGAGACAGCGCTTCGCGCAGGCGGCGGTAGCCCGTCTCGTCGTGGATGGCCGAGATCTCGAGCTCGTCTTCCTGCTCGTCGTCGAGCACCGCGAACAGGCGCAGCTCGCGCATCATGCGCGGCGACAGGTACTGGCCGATGAAACTCTCGTCCTTGAAGTTGCGCATGGCGTGGTCGATCGTCGCCAGCCAGTCGGCGCCGGCGATCTCGGGGAACCAGTTGCGGTCTTCGTCGGTGGGCGCCTCGCAGATGCGCTTGAGGTCGTTGTACATCGCGAAGCCCAGCGCGTACGGGTTGATGCCGTTGTAGGCCGGGTGGCCGACCGGCGGCTGGTAGACGACGTTGGTGTGCGACTTCAGCCACTCGACCATCATCCCGTCGCCGAGATGGCCGTCGTCGTACATGGTGTTGAGCAGCTTGTGATGCCAGAAGGTCGCCCAGCCCTCGTTCATCACCTGCGTCTGGCGCTGCGGATAGAAGTACTGCGCGACCTTGCGCACGATGCGCACGATCTCGCGCTGCCAGGGCTCG
>CAZUUU010000226.1:0-5147 GCA_964622685.1 uncultured Methylibium sp. | reverse complement strand
AAGTGGGTAGCTAGACGGGTAGCCAGAAGAAAAAAAGCGCCGCAACCCTCTGAAAGCACTATAAAAATCAACAGCGTAGAGATAACATGAAACTCGCCACCTGGAACGTGAACTCCCTGGCCGTGCGGCTGCCGCAATTGCTGGACTGGCTGGCCGCCAATCCTGTCGATGCCATCGTGCTGCAGGAAACCAAGCTCACCGACGACAAGTTCCCGCACGCCGAGATCGAGGCCGCGGGCTACGAGGTCAAGTGGCACGGGCAGAAGACCTACAACGGCGTGGCCCTGCTGTCGCGCCCAGCGGCGATCGATATCGTCCGCAACATTCCCGGCCACGACGACGCCCAGGCCCGCGTGATCGCCGGCACCGTGCCCGATGGCGCTGGCGGCGACGTGCGCGTGATCGGCGCCTATTTCCCCAACGGCCAGGCTCCGGGGACCGAGAAGTTCGACTACAAGATGCTCTGGCTGCGCGCCTTGCGCGACTGGGTGCGCGAGGAACTCGCCGCGCACCCGCGGCTGGTGCTGCTGGGCGACTACAACATCGCCCCGGAGGACCGCGACGTCTACGACCCGGTCGCCTGGGAAGGACAGATCCACTGCACGCCCGAGGAGCGCGAGCACTTTCGCCAGTTGCTGGGCCTGGGCCTGCACGACGCTTTCCGGCTGTTCGAGCAGCCGCCCAAGAGCTGGAGCTGGTGGGACTACCGCAACCTCGCCTTCCGCAAGAACCAGGGCCTGCGCATCGACCACATCCTCGTCAGCGACGCCCTGAAGGTGCGGGTCGCAGCCTGCACGATCGACAAGCTGCCGCGCAAGAACGAGCGGCCGAGCGACCACGCGCCGGTGATCGTCGAGCTGGCTCCGGCGTGAGCCGCGCCGGGCTCAGGGCTTGGCCGGCGCTTTCAGCGGCTTGACGTCGCCGCAGTCGGCGCCGAGCCAGCGGCCCTCGCCCTGCATCGCCATCGCGCGGCCCTTGTCGTCGGTGCCCTTCATCTTCATCGTGTAGCGCTCGGGGCTCAGCGTCGTCAGCTCGACCTCGCCCTGCGACGGCGGCTTGGTGCAGACGTACTTGAGGCGCGTCGTGCTGCCGCTGCGCTGCGGCTCGTAGCTGCAGTCGGCGCGCCGGTCCATCGGCACGGTATCGCGCGCGGCGTCTTCCTTGGTCAGGCAGAACTTCGCGACCGTCCCGCCGCTGGCGAGGTCCATGCCGCCGCCCTGCTTGGCGATCATCTGCTCCATCTGCTTGCGCTGGGCCTCGGGCATCGCGGCCATCTGCTTGCGCATCTCTTCCATCTGTTTCTGCTGCGCCGGGTCGCCCTGGACCTGCTGGCGGACCTCCCACAGGCCGGGCTTGCTGGCCTGTGCCCACGCGGCAGCAGGCAGCGCGATCACCGCGAGGCCGATCGCGAAGGCGGCCAGGCGCCGCGCCTTCGAAGACGTTCGATGTTGCGTCACGTTCGCTCTCCAGGAGCGCCGGACAGCTTCGTCGTCCGGCACGACGCGGCGTGCACCGCACGCCTCACTCGTCCAAGCCGAGTTCCTGGATTTTGCGCGTGATCGTGTTGCGGCCGATACCGAGCTTGTGCGCGGCCTCGATGCGGCGACCGCGGGTGATGTCGAGGGCCGTGTGGATGAGCTGGGCCTCGAACTTGTGGGTCAGCGCCTCCCAGACGTCGGGCACGCCGGCCTCGAGCAGGCTGCGCGCCTCGCGCTCGAGGTCGTCGAGCCACAGGCCCGGCGCCGGCGGGGCTGCCACCACCGGCGCGGCGACGGCAGCCGCCATGCCGGTGTCGGTCGATGGCGCGGGTGCCACGTCGGCCGGCGCGGCGGGCCTCGGTGCGGGGGCCACGATCTCCGGCGGCAGGTCCTTGGCATCGACCAGCTGCGCCGGTGCCATCACCGTGAGCCAATGGCAGATGTTCTCGAGCTGGCGCACGTTGCCGGGGTAGTCGAAGCTCATCAGCCGCGCCAGCGCGGCCTCGCTCAGGCGCTTGGCCTCGACGCCCAGTTCCTTGGCGCTCTTCTGCAGGAAGGAACGCGCCAGCGCCGGGATGTCCTCGCGCCGCTCGCGCAGCGCGGGCAGGCGCAGGCGGATCACGTTGAGGCGGTGGAACAGGTCCTCGCGGAAGGCACCCTGCTTGACCCGCTGCTCGAGATCCTGGTGGGTCGCCGCGATGACGCGCACGTTGCTCTTCAGCGGGTTGTGGCCGCCGACGCGGTAGAACTGACCGTCGCTCAGAACGCGCAGCAGGCGCGTCTGCAGGTCGAAGGGCATGTCGCCGATCTCGTCGAGGAAGAGCGTGCCGCCGTCGGCCTGCTCGAAGCGGCCGCGACGCGTGGTCTGCGCACCGGTGAAGGCGCCGCGCTCGTGGCCGAAGAGCTCGCTTTCCAGCAGGTCCTTCGGGATCGCCGCGGTGTTGATCGCGACGAAGGGGCCCTTGCTGCCGGTGTCGCCGCGCGGGCTGTGCTTGTGCAGCGCCCGCGCCACCAGTTCCTTGCCGGAGCCGCTCTCGCCCGTGATGAGCACGGTGACGTTGCTCTGGCTGAGGCGGCCGATGGCGCGGAACACGTCCTGCATGGCCGGCGCCTGGCCCAGCATCTCGGGCACTTGCGCGAGGCGCTCGTCGCCCACGTCCTCGCGCAGGCTCTCCTCGAGCGCGCGGCGGATCAGCTCCACCGCCTTGGGCAGGTCGAAGGGCTTGGGCAGGTACTCGAAGGCGCCGCCCTGGAAGGCCGAGACGGCGCTGTCCAGGTCGGAGTAGGCCGTCATGATGATGACCGGCAGGCCGGGCAGCCGCTCCTTCACCGTGGCCAGCAGGTCCAGGCCCGACCCGCCGGGCATGCGGATGTCGCTCACCAGCACCTGGGGCGCATCGCCGGCCTCGATCGCCGCCAGCACGTCGCGTGGGTTGGAGAAGCTGCGCACCGGCAGCTCGTCGCGCACCAGCGCCTTCTCGAGCACGAAGCGGATGGATTGGTCGTCGTCAACGATCCAGATGGGTTTCATGCGGCCCCGTGATCCTGAGCATCTTGCGCACCGCACCCCCGACGGATGGTCAGGGCAGCGGCATCGTGATTTTGAACAGCGTCCTGCCCGGTTCGCTTTCGCACTCGATCGTGCCCTGATGTTGCGCCACGAAGGTCTGCGCCAGCGTCAACCCCAGTCCCGACCCGCCATCGCGCCCCGACACCAGCGGGTAGAAGATGCGATCGCGGATCGCCTCGGGGATGCCCGGGCCGTTGTCCTCAATATGCAATTCCAGTGCCAATCGATAGCGGCGCTTGCCCAGCGTGACCTGGCGGGCGATGCGCGTGCGCAGGTTCAGCCGCGCATCACCGGCGGCGATCCGCTCGGACAGCGCCTGCGCCGCGTTGTGCGCGATGTTCAGCACCGCCTGGATCAGCTGCTCGCGGTCGCCGCGGAAGTCGGGAATCGACGCATCGTAGTCGCGTTCGATCGTCAGGCCGCGCGGAAACTCCGCCAGGATCAGCGAGCGGACCCGTTCGCAGACCTCGTGGATGTTGACGTCGCCCACCACGTGCGGCCGACGGTGCGGCGCCAGCAGCCGGTCGACCAGGGCCTGCAGGCGGTCGGCCTCGTGGATGATGACCTGGGCGTACTCGCCGAGCGCCTTGGACTCGACCTCCATCTGCAGCAGCTGGGCCGCGCCGCGGATGCCGCCCAGCGGGTTCTTGATCTCGTGCGCCAGGTTGCGGATCAGTTCCTTGTTCGCCTGGACCTGCCCGCGGGCCCGCTCCTCGCGGTCCTGGCGCGTCTGCTGCTCGATCTCGATCAGCTCGACCAGGGTCGCGTCGCTGTCCTCGAGCTGGTTGACGATGACGTGGACGAGCAGTGGCTCGCCGGGGCTGGAAAACGGGCGCTTGAGCTGCGCGTCGAGGCGGCTGGTCGAGAACTCGTTGCGCGCGACCGCGGCGACGGTCTCGCGCAGCAGGTCGGACTCGACGAACCAGTCGAACCACTCGCGCCTCAGCACGCTGCGGCGCGACAGGCCCAGCACGTTCTCGAAGGCGGCATTGGCGAACAGGCAGACGCCGTCCGGGCGGACCAGCGCCACCATCGTGGCCAGCAGGTCGAAGGCCTCGTGGCCGGAGCGTTGCGGTGCGGGCGGCGGCGCGCTCATGGCAGCAGCATGGCGGCCGGGCCGAGGGGCCGGCGGCGCCGGATCAGTTGTTGTTGAGCTTGCCGAGCTCGCGCCGCAGGGCGGCGACGTCGCTCTCGGAGCGCTCGAGGTTGGCCTTCAGCTCGGCGGTGCGGTCCAGGTATTTCTGGTAGTTCTTCTCGTCGCCGCGCCGTTCGGGCTGGCCGTTGTTGTACTCGGCCTTCAGCGCGGCCAGCCGGTCTTCCTCGCGCCGCAGCTCGGTCTCGAGGATGCGCCGCTTGTCGGCGTCGCGGGCCGCCTGGTCGCCCGGGTTGACGCGCGTGTCGGAAGGCCGCGAGGCGCTGTCGGTGCTGGTCGGCGCCGCCGGCCGGCGCGCCGGTCCCTGGATCACCGTCACCGGTGCGCCCTCGAGCGTCTTGCAGTTCCGGGCAGCCGCTTCCTTGGCACTGATGCTGTCGGTGTAGAGGTTGCCGGGGCACTTGTAGACCGTCTGGGCGAGGACTTCCGCCGCCGGCAGACCCAGCAGCATTGCCAGCAAGAGCTTGCCCGACCCCGATGACCCCATCCGCTGCTCCTCGTCGCGGCGCGCGCGGCGCACCTTCGCTGCCGAGTATCCGGCATACGACAGGCAACGCGGCTCGGCGTCGACCCGTGCACACGGGCCAAAGGAAAAGGGACGGCGCAGGCCGTCCCTTTTTCACGCGCGAGGTGCGCCGGAGCGCAGGCAGCGGGGCCTGCGCGAGCCGGATCACAGGCTGTAGTACATGTCGAACTCGACCGGGTGCGTCGTCATGCGGAAGCGCGTCACTTCCTGCATCTTCAGCTCGATGTAGGCGTCAAGGTAGGCGTCGGTGAACACGCCGCCCTTGGTCAGGAAGGCACGGTCCTTGTCCAGGTAGTCGAGCGCCTGGTCGAGGCTGTGGCAGACGGTCGGGATCTTCGCGTCCTCTTCCGGCGGCAGGTGGTAGAGGTCCTTCGTGGCGGCCTCGCCCGGGTGGATCTTGTTCTCCACGCCGTCCAGGCC
>CAZUUU010000225.1:0-5159 GCA_964622685.1 uncultured Methylibium sp. | reverse complement strand
ACCACGCTGGCGGCGATGGTCAACCACCTCAACGAGAACGAGTACGGCCACGTGCTGACCGTCGAGGACCCGATCGAGTTCGTGCACGACTCCAAACGCTGCCTGATCAACCAGCGCGAGGTCGGCCCGCACACGCTGTCATTCAGCAACGCGCTGCGCTCGGCGCTGCGCGAGGACCCGGACGCGATCCTGGTCGGCGAAATGCGCGACCTGGAGACCATCCGCCTGGCGCTGACCGCCGCCGAGACCGGTCACCTGGTGTTCGGCACCCTGCACACGTCGAGTGCCGCCAAGACCATCGACCGCGTGATCGACGTCTTCCCGGCCGCCGAGAAGGACATGGTGCGCGCGATGCTGTCGGAGTCGCTGATCGGCGTGATCTCGCAGACGCTGTGCAAGCTGAAGGACGGCTCCGGCCGCGTCGCCGCGCACGAGATCATGCTGGGCACACCGGCCATCCGCAACCTGATCCGCGAGGCCAAGGTGGCGCAGATGTACAGCTCGATCCAGACCGGCAACAGCATGGGCATGCAGACCCTGGACCAGAACCTGTCGGACCTGGTGCGCCGCAACATCATCACGCCCGCCGAGGCGCGCGGCAAGGCCAAGTCGCCCGAGAACTTCCCGGGCTGAGCCGCGGCTCGCCTCGCCCTGCGGTGGTGTCGTCGTGAAGAAGTCGCCCGACCGAGACGCCGACGCCGAGCCCGCGGGGAACGACGCGCTGGCGCCGGTCCGCTGGCCGGCCCGCGCCGTCGGCGTCGGGGCCAGGCCGCTCGACGCCCGTCAGGGCGCGGCCCTGTTCGCGCAACTGTGGCAGGCCGACAGCCATGCGCTGGATCTTGCGCCCGACGAGTTGCAGCGACTGGCCGGCTTCCTCGACTACGTCAGCGTGCCGGCCGGCGCCCAGCTGATCGGCCAGGACGAGCAGGGCGACTACCTGCTGGTGGTGCTGGAGGGCCGGATCGCGGTCGAGCGCGTGCCGGCCGGCGGTGCCCGCACGCGCCTGGCCGAGGTGAAGCCCGGCGACATGGTCGGCGAGATGTCGATGCTCGATGCCGGCTCGCGCTTCTCGGCCTGCACCACGCTCACGCCCTGCCTGCTGGCGGTGCTGGAAGCGCCGCGCTTCGAGGCTCTGATGGCCGCCGAGCCGCGGCTGGCACTGGCCCTGCTGGCGTCGCTGGCGAGACGTTTGTCCTTGCGGTTGCGCCAGGTCGGCGCCAGACTGTCAGCCTTGTTGTCCGGCGGTTGAGCCTCGGCCGCCGGTGGTGAAAGGGAGCCCTCGATGGAACGCGATCAAGCGTCGAAATTCGTCAACGACCTGCTGCGCCTGCTGGTCGCCCGCACTGGCTCGGACCTCTTCCTGACGGCGGACTTCCCGCCGGCGATCAAGGTCGACGGGCGGGTGACCAAGGTGTCGCCGCAGCCGCTGACGCCGCAGCACACGATCGCGCTGGCGCGTTCGATCATGAACGACAAGCAGGCCGCGGAGTTCGAGCGCAGCAAGGAGTGCAACTTCGCGGTCGCACCGACCGGCATCGGCCGCTTCCGTGCCAATGCCTTCATGCAGCAGGGCAACGTCGGCCTGGTGCTGCGGACCATCCCGGCCAAGATCCCGACCATCGACGCGCTGGGCCTGCCGCAGATCCTGAAGGACGTGTCGCTGTCCAAGCGCGGACTGGTGATCTTCGTCGGCGCCACCGGCTCGGGCAAGAGCACCTCGCTCGCCGCCATGGTCGACCACCGCAACGAGAACTCCTACGGCCACATCATCACGGTGGAGGACCCGGTCGAGTTCGTGCATCCGCACAAGAACTGCATCGTCACGCAGCGCGAGGTCGGCATCGACACCGACGGCTGGGAGGCGGCCCTGAAGAACACGCTGCGCCAGGCGCCCGACGTGATCCTGATGGGCGAGATCCGCGACCGCGAGACGATGGAGCACGCCGTCGCCTTCGCCGAGACCGGCCACCTGTGCATGGCCACGCTGCACGCCAACAGCGCCAACCAGGCGCTGGACCGCATCATCAACTTCTTCCCCGAGGAGCGCCGCGCCCAGCTGCTGATGGACCTGTCGCTGAACCTGAAGGCGCTGGTCTCGCAGCGCCTGGTGCCGCGCCAGGAAGGCAAGGGGCGGGTCGCCGCGGTGGAGATCATGCTGAACACGCCGCTGATCGCCGACCTGATCTTCAAGGGCGAAGTCACCGACATCAAGGAGCTGATGAAGCGCAGCCGCGAGCTCGGCATGCAGACCTTCGACCAGAGCCTGTTCGACCTCTACGAGGGCCAGATGATCACGTACGAGGACGCGCTGCGCAACGCCGACTCGGTCAACGACCTGCGGCTGCAGATCAAGCTCAACAGCAACCGGGCGCGCAACGCCGACCTCGCGGCCGGCACCGAGCATCTCAGCATCGTTTAGGCGATCATTCGCCCGCATGGACGGCCTCGTCTCGAGGCCGTTTTCCTTTCCGGAGACGATGGCGATGAGCAGCAAGACCTACGACCCCGTTCCCCCGCAGACCGTGGCCTTCCTGGGCCTGGGCGTGATGGGCCACCCGATGGCCGGTCACCTGGCGCGCGCCGGCCACCGCGTGACCGTCTACAACCGCACCGCGGCCAAGGCCCAGGCCTGGGTCACCGAGTACGGCGGTGCGAGCGCCGCCACGCCGCAGGCGGCGGTCGCGGGCGCCGACATCGTGTTCGCCTGCGTCGGCAACGACGCCGACCTGCGCGCGGTGACGCTCGGCGAAGCCGGCGCCTTCCACGGCATGAAGCCGGGTGCGGTGTTCGTCGACCACACCACCGCCTCGGCCGACATCGCGCGCGAGCTGGCGGCCGCGGCGAAGGGCCGCGGCCTGGCCTTCATCGATGCGCCGGTCTCGGGCGGCAACCTCGGCGCCATCAACGGCATGCTGACCGTGATGTGTGGCGGCGACGCGGCCGCCTTCGCGAAGATCCAGCCGGTGGCGATGGCCTTCTCGAAGGCCGTCACGCTGCTGGGCGAGGCCGGCTCGGGCCAGCTCGCCAAGATGGTCAACCAGATCGCGATCGCCGGCCTGGTGCAGGGCCTGGCCGAGGCCATCGCCTTCGGCCAGAAGGCCGGGCTGGACATGAAGGCGGTGCTCGGCGTGATCGGCAAGGGCGCCGCGCAGAGCTGGCAGATGGACAACCGCGGCCCGACGATGATCGACGGCAAGTTCGACTTCGGCTTCGCGGTCGACTGGATGCGCAAGGACCTGGGCCTGTGCCTCGAGGAAGCGCAGCGCAACGGCGCGCGCCTGCCCGTCACCGCCCTGGTGGACCAGTTCTACGCCGACGTGCAGGCCATGGACGGCCGGCGCTGGGACACCTCGAGCCTGATCCGGCGCCTCGGCTGAGGCGCCTGACTCAGCGGGCCGGCGTCGGGCTGGCCGGCGGGGCCGTCCTGGTGCGGTAGCCGGCGAGTTCGTCCTCGGTGATGATCTCGAAGGCCTTCACGACCTTGGTGACCCCGGAGACCCCGCGGGCGATCGCGACGCCGCGGTCGGCCTCGCGCTCGGTGACACGGCCCATGAGATAGACGACGCCCCGCTCGGTCACGACCTTGTAGGCGTTGGCAAAGATGTCCTTGGCATCGACGTAGCTCGCCTTGACCTTGCTGGTGATCAAGGCATCGTTCGAACGGTCGACCAGCGAGCTGTTGGGTGCGACCACCAGCTCGTTGAGCGTGGCGCGCACGTTCTCCAGCTTCGTGATCGCCGCCTCGGCCGCCGCCTTGTCGGCCTCGGTCGGCACCTCGCCGGTCAGCAGCACGGTGCGGTTGAAGCTGGTCACGTTGACGTGACCGCGCTCGCCGATGGCCTCGCGGATGCGCGGCCCGGCCTTGAGCTCGACGCCCTGGTCCTCGAGCTGTGCCCCCGAGGTGCGACGGTCCGCATAGACCATCGCGCCGCCGACCGCAGCGCCGCCGAGCAGCAGCGGCGCACAGGCGCTCAGGGCACCCGACAGCAGGGCGACGGCGAGCAGCGTCGCGGGCAGGGTGAGGAAGGATCGGGTCGTCGTCATGCGGGGTCCTGTTCGCCGAGCAACTGCACGTCGACGGCATCGCACAGACAGTGGATCGCGAGGATGTGCACTTCCTGGATGCGCGCGGTCCGCTCGTGCGGCACGCAGATGTTCACGTCGGTTTCCAGCAGGCGCTGGGCGAGCTTGCCGCCGTTGCGGCCGGTCAGCGCGATCACGGTCATGTCCTTGTCGTGCGCCGCGTCGACGGCGGCCAGCACGTTGGCCGAGTTGCCGCTGGTGGTGATGGCCAGCAGCACGTCGCCCGGGTTGCCGAGCGCCTGCACCTGCTTGGAGAACACCGAGTTGTAGTCGTAGTCGTTGCCGATGGCGGTCAGGATCGAGGTGTCGGTGTTCAGCGCGACCGCGGCCAGACCCGGTCGCTCGCGCTCGAAACGGCCGACGAACTCGGCGGCGAAGTGCTGGGCGTCACTGGCCGATCCGCCGTTGCCGCAGGCCAGCACCTTGCCGCCCGCGGTGATGCAGCCCAGCACGGCCTGCACCGCGTCGGCAATCGGCTTGCTGAGGACCTCGGCGCACTGGTTCTTCAGGTCGGCACTGTCGAAGAAGTGCCGCTGGATGCGTTGTTCAAGCATGCTCACGATGATATGACACGACTTCGTGACCAGCGGTTCCGTCCAGCTGTATCGAGCTGTCAATCGGCGCCGAAGGCGGCCCGCAGCCATTCGAGCCGCTCGCCGTCGATCGCGACCACGTCGAAACGGCAGGGCGGCGGCGAGGCATAGCGCATCAGGTAGCGGCGGGCCGCATAGACCAGGCGCTGCCGCTTGGTCGCCGACACGCTGAGGGCCGCGCCGCCGTGGCGGGTGTCCCCGCGCCGGCGCACCTCGACGAAGACCAGGGTGCCGTCGCGCTCGCGCAGCACCAGGTCGATCTCGCCGCCCCGGGCACGCGGTCCGGCGGCGACTCGATAATTGCGCTCCACCAGCCTCAGGCCGGCGCGCTGCAGGTGGGCCAGCGCGCGGTCCTCCCCCTCATCGCCTCGGTCCTTGGTCGTGAGCATCGATGCCTCGTTGATCCAGCAGGCCGCCGCCAGCGCGGCCGGCGCGCAGCAGTATCCCAAAGGCGCGCTCTATGTCGTGGCCACGCCGATCGGC
>CAZUUU010000224.1:0-5170 GCA_964622685.1 uncultured Methylibium sp. | reverse complement strand
CCGTTCGCGATCAACCAGATCGTCCACAAGAGCAACGACCGGCTCGAGCACGACATGCAGGTCTGCGCCAAGTACAAGGTGCCGATCATCATCACGTCGCTGGGGGCGCGCACCGACGTCAACGACGCGGTGCATGCCTGGGGCGGCGTCGTGCTGCACGACATCATCAACAACGCCTTCGCCAGGAAGGCGATCGAGAAGGGCGCCGACGGTCTGATCGCCGTGGCGGCCGGCGCCGGCGGTCACGCGGGCGTGAAGAGCCCGTTCGCGCTGATCCAGGAGATCCGCGAGTGGTTCGATGGCCCGATCGCGCTCAGCGGTGCGATCGCCAACGGCGGTGCCGTGCTGGCCGCGCAGGCGATGGGTGCCGACTTCGCGTACATCGGTTCGGCCTTCATCGCGACCCAGGAGGCGCGTGCGGCCGAGGCCTACAAGCAGGCCATCGTCGACGGCAGCAGCGACGACATCGTCTACTCGAACCTCTTCACCGGCGTGCACGGCAACTACCTCAAGCCGTCGATCCGCAACGCCGGGCTCGACCCCGACAAGCTGCCCGAGAGCGACCCGAGCAAGATGAACTTCGGGGGTGGTGAAGGCGCCAAGAAGGCCTGGAAGGACATCTGGGGCTGCGGCCAGGGCATCGGCGCGGTCAAGCAGGTCGTGCCCGCCCGCGAGCTGATCGAGCGGCTGGGCCGCGAGTACCAGGTAGCCCGATCACGCGTCGCGGCCTGAGTCCGCCGCAGCGCCGTCGCCAGACGGCCGCCGGCGACCGCCGCGCATCAGACCGCGAAGTCCTCGAGCTTGCGGCCGGCCGCCAGGGCCGCCTTCAGCCAGTTGGGCTGCAGGCCGCGCCCGCTCCAGCTGTCGCCCGTGGCGGCGTTGCGGTACTTGGCGGCGACCTTGCGCCCGGCCGCGGGGCCCTTGGCCTTCTTCGTCCCGGAGCGCCCCGCCGACTTGTTGCCCAGTTCCGCCAGCGTCACGCCATGCTCGGCCATCAGCGCCTTGATCTTGCTGACGGCGGCGGCGTGCTCGTTGCGCCTGGCGGTCTCGATCTGCTCGGTCAAGGCAGCCGCCTGCTTTTCGAGTGCGGCCTTCTGTGCCATCAGGTCCTGGTAACTGGCCATCGTGGAATCTCCTGCGGATATTGATCGATCGGCTTGTCGATATGCCGGCGAGATTCTAGGCTGGCCCGGTTGGATATTCCGATCGATAAGCCATGAGAAAACCCGGCCGCAGCCGGGTTTCATGGGCAGCGCGAGGCCAGTTACTTGTAGCCGACGCGATCCAGCATCTGCTGCACGGCCACCGAGTTGGCGCCGACCACCGAGATGGGGATCAACTCGGCCTTGAACGGTCCCATGGCGTCGAGGGCCGGATTGGCCAGCTTGACGCTGGTCACGGCGGGATATTCGTTGTTGCCGTTGGCAAAATAGGCCTGCGCGGCGTCGCTGGCCAGATATTCCAGGAACTTGACGGCGGCGTCGCGGTTCTTGGCATTCTTGGCGATGGCGCCGCCGGCGATGTTCACATGGGTGCCCCAACTGTCCTGGTTGGGAAACACGACGGCGACCTTTTCCACCACGGCGCGGTCCTCGGGCTTGTCCGAGCGCAGCATGCGGGCGAGGTAATAGGTGTTGGTCAGGCCGATGCCGCATTCGCCGCTGGCCACGGCCTTGATCTGGTCGGTGTCGCCGCCCTTGGGTTCGCGCGCCATGTTGGCGACCACGCCCTTGAGCCAGGTCTCGGCACCGGCCGCACCGAGGTGTTCGACCATCGCGCCGAACAAGGACAGGTTGTAGGGGTGCGAACCCGAGCGCGTGCAGACCTTCCCCTTGTTCTTCGGGTCCGCCAGTTCCTCGTAGGTGTCGACGTCCTCGCGCTTGACCGTCATCTTGTTGTAGACGATGACCCGCGCGCGCGTCGAGTAGCCGAACCACTGCGAGCCTGCGCCGCTGTCCTTGCCGCGCAGCTTGGCCGGGATGCGCGCTTCCAGCGTGGCCGACTTCAAGGGCTGGAACAGCCCCTCGGCTTCGGCGCGCCACAGCCTTGCCGCGTCGACCAGCAGGATCACGTCGGCCGGGCTGGAGGCGCCCTCGCTGCGCAGGCGCGCCAGGATGCCGGCGTCGTCGGCATCGACGCGGTTGATCCTGATGCCGGTCGCCTTGGTGAAGTTGGCGTACAGCGACTCGTCGGTCTGGTAGTGGCGGGCCGAGTAGAGGTTGAGCACCTGCTCCTGGGCGAGCGCGCTGAAGCCGGCCAGCAGGCCGGCGGCGGCCACCGTGGCGCGCCGGATCGTACGAAGGGAAAGCATGCGGACTCCTTGCATCGAAGACGCGCGGAGTATAGGCGGAACGAGAATGATTCTCGTCTGCCGCACGCCCCTGGCAGGATCAGGGGCGGTCTTCGGCGGTTCAGGCCGCCGGCGGCACGTAGCCGGCCGGCTTCTCGGCGCCATCGCCGAAGAAGTAGTTCTCCATCTGGCGCGCCAGGTACTGGCGGGCCCGCGCATCGGCCAGGTTGAGCCGGTTCTCGTTGACCAGCATGGTCTGGTGCTTCAGCCAGGCCGCCCAGGCTTCCTTGCTGACGTTGTCCCAGATGCGCTGGCCCAGGGCGCCCGGATAGACCGGGCGGTCGAGGCCCTCGGCCTCCTTCTTCAGCATCACGCAGTTCACGGTACGGGTCATCGCTCTCTCCAGGATCATCGGGGCGAAGCTCAACCGAGCTTCTTGACCAGCACCTGCGAGCGCCGGTCCCAGTTGTACTTGCGCTTGCGCGCCTCGGGCAGCCAGTCGGCATCGACCTGGGCGAAGCCGCGCTTGATGAACCAGTGCATCGTGCGCGTCGTCAGCACGAAGATGCTCTCCAGTCCCTGCGCCTTGGCGCGCTGCTCGATGCGCTTGAGGATGCGCTCGCCGTCGCCCTGGCCCTGGACGTTCTCGCTGACGGTCAGCGCCGCCATCTCGCCCGTGTGGGCCTCGGGGTAGGGGTAGAGCGCCGCGCAGCCGAAGATCACGCCGTCGTGCTCGATCACGGTGTAGTGGCCGATGTCGCGCTCGATCTCGGTGCGGTCGCGCTTGACCAGCGTGCCGTCGCGCTCGAAGGGCTCGATCAGCTGCAGGATGCCGCCGATGTCGTCGGCGGTCGCCTCGCGCAGGCTCTCGAGCTTCTCGTCGACGACCATCGTGCCGATGCCGTCGTGGGTGTAGACCTCGGTCAACAGCGCGCCGTCCACCGCGAAGGGCAGGATGTGCGAACGCTCGACGCCGCCTTCGCAGGCCTTGATGCAATGGCGCAGGTAGAAGGCGGTGTCGGTGGGCTGGGTCGGGCCGGGCAGGGCGGCCAGCAGGCGCTTGGCGTCGGCCAGCGCGAGCTCGGTGTCGATCGGGCTCTCGGCGTCGCCGGGGGTCTCGCGGATGCCGGGCACCTCGGTCAGGAAGAGCAGCTTGTCGGCCTGCAGCGCGATCGCGGTGCTGGTCGCGACGTCCTCCATGGTCAGGTTGAAGGCCTCGCCGGTCGGCGAGAAGCCGAACGGCGACAGCAACACCACCGCGCCGATGTCGATCGCCTTGCGGATGGCGGCGGCGTCGACCTTGCGCACCAGGCCGCTCTGCATGAAGTCGACGCCATCGACGATGCCGACCGGCCGCGCCGTCAGGAAGTTGCCGGACACGACGCGCACCGTCGCGTTGGCCATCGGCGTGTTGGGCAGTCCTTGCGAGAACGCCGCCTCGATCTCGAAGCGCAGCTGGCCGGCAGCCTCCTGTGCGCAGTCCAGCGCCACCGCGTCGGTGATGCGCAGGCCGTGGCTGAAGCGCTCGGGGTGTCCCTTGGCGCGCAGCTGCTCGCTCACCTGCGGCCGAAAGCCATGCACCAGCACCAGCTTGATGCCCATCGCATGCAGGATCGCCATGTCCTGCACGAACTGGCTCAGCTTGCCGGCCGCGATCAGCTCGCCCGCGATCGCGACCACGAAGGTCTTGCCGCGGTAGGCGTGGATGTAGGGCGCGACCGAGCGGAACCAGGGGACGAAGGTGTGGGGAAAGACGAGGTCCATGGGGGCTTGCCGATGCGGAAGCGATTGTGCCGCAGGGTCTGCGGCGCAGCCCGCGCCGATAATGCGCGCCTCGTGAGTTCGCCTGCCACCCCTGCGGCGCCCGTGGCGCGGCCGCTGCCTCCCATCACCTTCCCCGAATCGCTGCCGGTCTCGGCCCGGCGCGACGAGATCGCGCGTGCGGTGCAGGAGCACCAGGTCGTGATCGTCTGCGGCGAGACCGGCTCGGGCAAGACCACGCAGTTGCCCAAGCTGATGCTGGCGCTGGGGCGTGGCAAGGCCAACGCGAGACCCGGTCAACAGCCGCAACTGATCGGCCACACGCAGCCGCGGCGTATCGCCGCCAGCTCGGTGGCCAAGCGCATCGCCGAAGAGCTGAACACGCCGCTCGGCGAGGTGGTCGGCTACAAGGTGCGCTTCCAGGACCGGCTGACGCCGAATGCCTCGGTCAAGCTGATGACCGACGGCATCCTGCTCGCCGAGACCCAGACCGACCCGCTGCTGAAGGCCTACGACACGATCATCGTCGACGAGGCCCACGAGCGCAGCCTCAACATCGACTTCCTGCTCGGTCACCTGAAGCAGATCCTGCCGCGGCGGCCAGACCTGAAGATCGTCGTGACCTCTGCGACGATCGACGCCGACCGCTTTGCGCGGCACTTCGAGGGCAAGCAAGGCCCGGCACCGGTGATCCATGTCAGCGGGCGGCTGTTCCCGGTCGAGCAGCGCTGGCGGCCGTTCGAGGAGAGCCGCGAGCACGACCTGAACGACTCGATCGCCGATGCCGTCGACGAACTCTGGCGTGAAGGCAGCGGCGACGTGCTGGTCTTCCTGCCCGGCGAGCGCGAGATCCGCGAGGCCGCCGACCACCTGCGCAAGCACCTCTTGCAGCAACACCGCAGCGGCCCGCAGCCCGACATCCTGCCGCTGTTCGCGCGGCTGTCGCAGGAGGAGCAGGACCGCGTGTTCCAGAGCGGCAACGGCCGGCGCATCGTGCTGGCGACCAACGTCGCCGAGACCTCGCTGACGGTGCCGGGCATCCGCTACGTCGTCGATGCCGGCACTGCGCGCGTCAAGCGCTACAGCTACCGCAACAAGGTCGAGCAGCTGCAGGTCGAG
>CAZUUU010000223.1:0-5207 GCA_964622685.1 uncultured Methylibium sp. | reverse complement strand
CGGTCGGGAAGGGGCCGATGCCCAGCATGCCGTTCTCGCTCTGCAGCCACACCTCGATCGTGCTGGGCACGTGGTTGGCCACCAGCGTCGGGATGCCGATGCCGAGGTTGACGTAGAAGCCGTCCTGCAGCTCGTGGGCCGCGCGCGCGGCCATCTGGTCCTGGGTCCAGGGCATGCTCAGACTCCTGTTGTTTCCGTGATCGTGCGCTTCTCGATGCGCTTCTCGGGCTTGGCGTTCAGCACGATGCGGTGCACGTAGATGCCCGGCAGGTGGATATCGTCCGGCGCCAGTTCGCCCGTCTCGACGATCTTCTCGACCTCGACGATGCACACCTTGCCGGCCATCGCCGCCGCCGGGTTGAAATTGCGCGCCGTCAACCGGAAGCGCAGGTTGCCGGAGGTGTCGGCCACGTCGGCCTTGACCAGCGACACGTCGGGGCAGAGCGACCGCTCCATCACGTAGGTGTGGCCGTCGAACTCGCGCAGTTCCTTGCCCTCGGCCACCATCGTGCCGACCCCGGTGCGCGTGAAGAAGGCCGGGATGCCGGCGCCGCCGGCGCGCAGCTTCTCGGCCAGCGTGCCCTGGGGCGTGAACTCCAGCTCCAGCTCGCCGGCCAGGTACTGGCGCTCGAACTCCTTGTTCTCGCCGACGTAGCTGGAGATCATCTTCCTGATCTGCCGCGTCTCGAGCAGCTTGCCGAGGCCGAAGCCGTCGACACCCGCGTTGTTGGAGATGACGGTCAGGTTCTTCCTGCCGCTGTCGCGCAGCGCGTCGATCAGTGCCTCCGGGATGCCGCACAGGCCGAAGCCGCCGACGGCCAGCAGCTGGCCGTCCTGGACGACGCCGTCGAGCGCGGCCTTCGCACTCGGGTAGACCTTCTTCATGACGTCGCTGCTCCTCGTGGTCGGCGGCCGCGCGGGCCGATGGTGTCTAGCGTACACCGCAGGACGCTACGTAGAATCGCCTAAGCAATGCCGAGCGCGCCCAGCCCCGACCCGTCCCGCAACGACATCCTCGGGCGGCTCGACGAGGTCGACTACCGCAACGCCTTCGAGCTGGCCCCCGTCGGGCTGGTGCTGTCGCGCCACCGGATGATGGTCGACTGCAACCAGGTGCTGGCGCAGATGTTCCGCGCGCCGCGCGAGGCGCTGATCGGACAGTCCTTCCAGGTCCTCTACCCCAGCCCCGACGAGTTCGAGCGCACCGGCGCACGCATCCTCCTCAACCTCGGTGCCGACGGCCGCTATGCCGACGACCGCATCATGAAGCGCGAGCCCGCCAACCCGAAGGGCGAGCTGTTCTGGTGCCACGTGATGGGCCGCGCGCTCAACCGCGACACGCCGCACGAGGCCGGCATCTGGAGCTTCGAGGACCTGTCCTCGCGCCGCCCGATCACGCCGGGCGGCCGCAGCGGCCTGACGGCCCGCGAGCGCGAGATCGCCGCCCTGCTGATCGAGGGCCAGACCAGCAAGCAGATCGGCAAGGCCATCGGGGTCAGCCACCGGACGGTGGACATCTACCGGGCGCGTCTGCTGCGCAAGTACGGAGCGTCGACCACCGCGGAGTTGGTCCACAAGCTCGTGGGGGGCTGACGGGTTGGCCCGCTGGCCGCGGGAGGGGGCGCCGGGTCTCGCCCCGGCGCCCCCTCCCGCGGCCAGCGGGCACAACCCACAAGCTCGACGTCATCAAGTCGTCGCCTCCCGGTCACACCGCCACAACGGTGGCCACTTCCAATCAGAGGCTGTGCCTCCCGGCTTCCACGCCCTCATCGCCGCGCAGTTCGTCTCGGGCCTGGCCGACAACGCGCTGCTGATCGTCACGATCGCCCGCCTGGACGAGCTGGATGCGCCGCTGTGGTGGGCACCGCTGCTCAAGCTCGGCTTCACGCTGGCCTACGTGCTGCTGGCTCCCTTCGTCGGCGCGCTGGCCGATGCATGGCCGAAGGGGCGCGTGATGTTCGCCAGCAATGGCCTCAAGGCCTCCGCCTGCGTGCTGATCGCGACCGGTGGTGATCCGCTGCTGGCCTTCGCGCTGGCCGGCATCGGGGCGGCCGCCTACTCGCCGGCCAAGTACGGGCTGATCACCGAGCTGCTGCCGCCGCATCGGCTGGTCGCGGCCAACGGCTGGATCGAGGTCTGCACCGTCGGCGCGATCCTGCTGGGCACGGCGCTCGGCGGGCTGCTGGTGAGCCCGCTGGCGCTGAGCGACGCGGCCTGGCCGCTGCCGCTGGCGATCGACGACGAGGCCACGCGCCTGCTGCCCGCACTCGGCGCGGTGATCGGCCTGTATGCGCTGGCCGCGCTGCTGAACCTGCGCATCCCGGACAGCGGTGTGCGCTACCCGCGCACGCCGGTCGGTGCGCTGCTCGGCGAGTTCGCGCGCGACAACCGCGTGCTGTGGGGCGACCCGGCCGGCCGCGTCTCGCTGGCCGTCACGACGCTGTTCTGGGGCGTCGGCGCCACGCTGCAGTTCGTCGTGCTGCGCTGGGCCGAGGAGTCGCTCGGCCTCGGGCTCCACCAGGCCGCGGCCCTGCAGGCCGCCACGGCCCTCGGGCTGATCGCCGGGGCGACCGCGGCCGGACGCTGGGTCCCGCTGGCACGCGCCACGCGGGTGCTGCCGCTGGGCCTCGCCATGGGCCTGCTGGTGCCGGCGATGACTTGGTCCGGCAGCGTCGGCAGCGCCCTGCCCCTGCTGCTGGCGGTCGGCGCCTGTGCCGGCTACTTCGTCGTGCCGATGAACGCGCTGCTGCAGCACCGCGGCCACGTGCTGCTGAGCGCCGGCCGCTCGATCGCGGTACAGAACTTCAACGAGAACCTCGGCGTGCTCGGCCTGCTGGCCACCTACGCCGCGCTCACCGCCGCCGGCCTGCCGCTCGACGCGCTCATCTGGGGCTTCGGTGCCCTGGTGGCCGCCAGCATGGCCTGCATCCTCGCCCACCAGCGCCGCCGCGAACGCGGTGTGCGCACCCCCTTGACCACCGCCACGGAGAAGGCATGAAGCTGATGATCGTCACCGACGCCTGGGAGCCCCAGGTCAACGGCGTGGTGCGCACGCTGAAGATGACCGTCCGCGAGCTGGAACGCATGGGCCACGAGGTCGCGCTGCTGTCGCCGCAGGGCTTTCGCACGCTGCCCTGCCCGAGCTACCCGGAGATCGAGCTGGCCCTCACCGGCCGCGGCGGGGTCGAGCGGCGCCTCGACGCCTTCGGGCCCGAGGCGCTGCACATCGCCACCGAAGGGCCGCTGGGCTGGCTGGCGCGTTCGGTCGCGCTGCGGCGCGGCTGGCCCTTCACGACGGCGTATCACAGCCGCTTCCCCGAATACGTCCACGCCCGCACGCGGCTGCCGACCGCCTGGTCGTATGCGCTGCTGCGCCGCTTCCACAACGCCGGCCACGGCACGCTGGCACCGACGCCGGCGATCGTCGACGACCTGCGCGAACGCGGCTTCCGGCATGCCACCTGGTGGTCGCGCGGCGTGGACCTGCAGATGTTCTCGCCCGACGGCGAGCGGCTGCCGCGCGGCGACAAGCCGGTGTTCCTCTACGTCGGCCGGCTCGCCATCGAGAAGCAGGTCGATGCCTTCCTGAAGCTGGACCTGCCCGGCGAGAAATGGGTGGCCGGCGAAGGCCCCGAGCGCGCCCGCCTCGAAGCCCGCTACCCCGGCGTGCGCTGGTTCGGTGTCCTCGACGGCCCGGGCCTGGCCGTGCTGTACCGCAGCGCCGACGTCAAGGTCTTCCCCAGCCTCACCGACACCTTCGGCCTGGTGATGACCGAGGCCATGGCCTGCGGCACGCCGGTCGCTGCCTTTCCGGTGCCCGGGCCGATCGACGTGGTCGGCCGCTCGGCAGGCGGCGTGCTGGACACCGACCTGCGGGCCGCCTGCCTGGCCGCGCTGGCGCTGCCGCGCGACGCGGTGCGCCGGCATGCTGAGCAGTACTCGTGGGCCCGCGCGACGCAACAATTCGCTGCCGCACTGCGGCCGTTGCCGGGCCGCACGCTGGCCGCCGCGGCCGCCTGAGCCGCCTCAGTCGGCCAGCGCGCGCAGCCGCTCGGGCAGCGGCACCGACTTCTGCTTCGGGAAGTCGACCCAGACCAGCCTGGCGCCGCCGGCCGCGTAGACCTTGCCGGGCTGGTCGGTGCGCTCCAGCGTGACATAGGTGTCGAGGCTGGTGCGGCCGGGGTTGCAGACGTAGTGCTTCGCCAGCACGTCGCCCGGGTACTCGAGCTGCGTGTAGAAGTTGCAGAAGGCGTTGACGATCACCGGCCCCTCGCCCTGCGGGTTGGCCGGGCAGCCGATCCGGTCGAACCAGGCGATGCGCACGATCTCGAGGTAGCGGAAGTAGAGCGTGTTGTTCAGGTGGCCCATCGCGTCCATGTCGCCCCAGCGGATGGGGATCACCATCTCGTGGGTCAGCTTCTTCTGCTCGGGGATCTCGAAACGCAGCATCCGGGTCTCCAGTCGGAACGGCCAGTGTCGGTGATGGCTCAGGACAGGTCGACGCCCAGCTCCAGCGCCAGGCGCTGGAGCTGGCTGCGCAACAGCAGGACCTCGCCCTGCAACTGCCTCTGGTGGGCCCGCAGGGCGGCGATCTCGCCGGCGATCACCGCATCGGCGGGTTCGGGCGAAGGGAGCGTCGCGGTCATCTCCACCGGGCCGCCCAGCAACTGGGCCCAGCGTGCCTCGCGCGCACCGGGCGCGCGCGGCAGCTTGACGACCAGCGGCCCGCCGGCCTCCGCGGGGCGCGCCGCCAGCTCGTCGAGGAAGCCCTCCACCGCCGACAGGTCCGCGAAGCGGTGCAGCCGCTCGGTGTTGACGCGCAGCTCGGCGGTGGTCTGCGGCCCGCGCAGCATCAGCAGCGCCAGGATCGCCACCGACTGGCCGGGCAGCCGCAGCACGCGCGCCAGGTTGTGCTCGTAGCGCATCACACGGCTGCCGCTGCTCTCGATGACGAGGCCGAGCGCCTTCAACTCGTCCAGCGACGCCAGCAACTCGGCCTCCGTCGCGTTCATCAGCGGCTCGCGCGCGGTCTTCTGGTTGCAGCCGAGCAGCAAGGTGTTCAGCGACAGCGGGTAGCTGTCGGGCACGGTGTGCTGCTTCTCGGCCAGCACGCCGAGGGCGCGCAGTTCCAGCGGGGAGAGCGGTCTCAAGGCCGTCCCTTCGATGTGTTCTGCGCGGCGCGGCAGGCGGTGTGCGGCGGGGGCTCG
>CAZUUU010000222.1:0-5236 GCA_964622685.1 uncultured Methylibium sp. | reverse complement strand
TCGTTGACCTCGACGATCTCGCCGCTGACCGGCATGTAGAGGTCGGCGGCGGCCTTGACGGACTCGACGACGCCGGCGATCTCGCCCTTCTTGAAGCTCTTGCCGACCTCGGGAAGGTCGACGAAGACCACGTCGCCCAGCGCATCCTGCGCATGCGGCGTGATGCCGACGACGGCGGCGTCGTGGTCCTCGATGTTGATCCACTCGTGGTCGTCGGTGAACTTCGTCGTCATGGGTCGCTCCTTGGGTCGGGGTCCGCGGGTTGAGAGGGATTCAGCCGCGCACGTAGCGGTGCGGGGCAAAGGGCAGGGCGGTCACGCGCATCGGCATGCGCTTGCCGCGCACCACCGCGTAGACCTCGTGCGCGACGGCGGCGTGATTGGCGGCCACGTAGGCCATCGCGATCGGCTGGTTGACGGTCGGGCCGAGCGTGCCGCTGGTGACGTGACCGAGCCGGTGGCCGTGGGCGTCGACGAGTTCCGTGCCCTCGCGCACCGGGATGCGTTCCAGGCCGACGAGGCCGACGCGCTTGTTGCTGGGGCCGGTGGCCAGCTGGCCATCGATGACATCGGCGCCCGGGTAGCCGCCGGCCCGCGCGCCGCCGGCCCGGCGCACCTTCTGGATCGCCCAGGTCAGGCCGGCCTCGACGGGCGTGGTGGTGGCATGGATGTCGTGGCCGTAGAGGCACAGGCCGGCCTCGAGCCGCAGGGTGTCGCGCGCGCCCAGTCCGGCCGGGGCCACCTCGGGCTGCTGCAGCAGCTGGCGGGCCAGGGTTTCGGCCTGTGCGGCCGGCACCGAGATCTCGAAGCCGTCCTCGCCCGTGTAGCCGGACCGCGTGAGGTAGCAGTCGATGCCGTGCAGGCGGAAGGCGCCGCCGGTCATGAAGCTCAGCTTCGCGACCGCGGGTTCCAGCCGCGCCAGCGCCGTGACGGCCTTCGGACCCTGCAGCGCCAGCAGCGCGCGCTCGGGCAGGGGCACGATCGTGCAGCGATGGCCGATGTGGGTCACCAGGTGCTTGGTGTCGGCGTCCTTGCAGGCGGCGTTGACGATGACCAGCAGGTCATCCTCGCGCCGCGTGATCATCAGGTCGTCCAGCAGACCGCCGCTGGCATTCGTGAAGAAGCCGTAGCGCTGCTTGCCGACCCCCAGGCCCAGCACGTCGACCGGGACCAGCGACTCCAGCGCCTGGGCGGCGCCTGCACCCACCAGCCGCAGCTGGCCCATGTGCGAGACGTCGAACAGCGCCGCCGAGTCGCGGCACTGGCGGTGTTCGGCGAGGATGCCGTGGGGATAGTTGACCGGCATCGCGTAGCCGGCGAAGGGCACCATCTTGGCGCCCAGTTCGAGGTGCAGCGAATGCAGCGGGGTGGTCAGCAGCGGGGCGGCGGGGCTGGCGGTGGCGGACATCGAGACTCCAAGGGCTTGCGTGCACCACCGTTGCCGGTGGAACCTCTGCCCTCGCTGTCCGCTTTACCTGAGAGATTGGCAGCTCCGGTGCATGACACCTCGACCGCTTGCCCCTTCGGTGGGCCGCCTTGCGACGACCTCTCTCCAGTGAGGACGCTTCCGGATACTGCTACCGCAGGAAGCGCTTGCCAGTCCTTTTGCCTGAGCGTTCGAGGGCGCTCTCTTGAAGCGGGCCTCTGCGCCTTCGGCGGCTCGATGAAGAGCGCTCTCCTGACAATCGGAAGTGTACTTCAGGTTCTGCGGCCCCGGCCGTGCACAAGCCCCGGCGCGGCGGCCTTCGGGTATGGTTCGCCGGTCCGCAGAGACCGACGAGCACCCGCGATGAGCGACGAGATCAGCACCCTGCGCCGCATCCTGCGCACCCACCGCCGCGTGGCCGTCGTCGGCCTGTCGGCCGACTGGTTCCGCCCCAGCCACTTCGTCGCCAAGTACCTGCAGCAGCACGGCTATCGCGTGGTGCCGGTGAACCCGCGCTACGACAGCATCCTCGGCGAGCGTTGCTATGCGCGGCTCGAGGACATCCCCGAGCCCATCGACATGGTCGACGTGTTCCGCCGCACCGACGACGTCGGTCCGATCGCCGACAGCGCGATCGCGATCGGCGCCAGGTGCCTGTGGCAGCAGATCGGCGTGAAGAACGAGGCCGCGGCCGCGAAGGCGCGGGCCGCCGGCCTGGACACCGTGATGGACCGCTGCGTGAAGATCGAGCATGCGCGGCTCTTCGGCGGGCTCAACTGGGCGGGAGTCAATACTCGCGTGATCTCTGCGAAGCGGCCGGTTTGACATGAGGTTCACCTTGGCTCCGTCCGCGTGTCTTGTGGCCGCTCAGGAGCCGCTGCTGGCATCGCGGCAGGCGGTGCCCGGTGGGGGCGAGGTTGGGGGTGACGAGGAGCGCAGGATCGAGGTCGGCGCGCGCAGCGCGCATCGTGGTCCGACCCGCCGCGTTTGTCCGAGCGCAGTGAACGCAGTGAACGTAGCGAGTTGTGCGGCGCGACCTCGATCCGAGCACCGCAGTGCAGTCGCAGCGAAGCGGAGACCGCTCCCTCCCGAGCCCTCATCGGGCACCGACTGCCGCGCCGCGCCAACCTCGAATCCGAGCCATGCCTGATCACGCTTTCAAGCCCGAAACCCTGGCCATCCACGCCGGCCAGATCCCCGACGTCGCGACCGGCGCGCGCGCGCTGCCGATCTACCAGACCACGAGCTTCGTCTTCGACAGCGCCGACCACGCGGCCAGCCTCTTCAACCTGCAGACCTTCGGCAACGTCTACTCGCGACTCAGCAATCCGACGGTCGCGGCGCTGGAGGAGCGCGTGGCGGCGCTCGAGGGCGGCCGCGCCGCCATCGCCTCGGCCAGCGGCATGGCGGCCGAGGCGATGGCGCTGATGACCATCCTGCAGGCCGGCGACCACATCGTCGCGGCCGGCGCGCTGTACGGCGGCACGGTCACGATGCTGGCGACCAACCTCGCCAAGTTCGGCATCGAGACCAGCTTCGTCGACGCGACGAAGCCCGAGGCCTTTGCCGCGGCGATGCGGCCGAACACGCGCGCCGTCTTCGCCGAGAGCCTGGGCAACCCCAGCCTCGTCGTGCTCGACATCGCGGCGGTCGCCGGGGTCGCGCACGCCCACGGCGTGCCGCTGGTGATCGACAACACCGTGCCCAGTCCCTTCCTGTGCAACCCGATCGCCTTCGGCGCGGATCTGGTCGTGCACTCGGCGACCAAGTACCTCGCCGGCCACGGCACCACGCTCGGCGGCGTCGTCGTCGAGAGCGGCAGCTTCCCCTGGGACAACGGCAAGTTCCCCGGCATGACCGAGCCCTCGCCCGGCTACCACGGCGTGCGCTTCTACGAGACCTTCGGCGACTTCGGCTTCACGATGCGCGCCCGCATGGAGACGCTGCGCGTCTACGGCGCGGCGCTGTCGCCGATGAGCGCCTGGCAGATCCTGCAGGGCGTGGAGACGCTGCACCTGCGCATGGAGCGGCATTGCGCCAACGCACTGCGCGTGGCCGAGTTCCTGCAGGCCGACCCGCGCGTGGGCTGGGTCAACTACCCCGGCCTGCCCGACCATCCCCAGCACGCGCTGGTGCAACGCCAGATGCGCGGCGCCTCGGGCCTGCTGGCCTTCGGCGTGAAGGGCGGGCTGGAAGCCGGCGTCCGCTTCATCGAGGCGGCGCAGTTCATGAGCCACCTGGCCAACATCGGCGACACCCGCACGCTGATCATCCATCCGGCCTCGACCACGCACCGGCAGCTCGACGAGCCGCAGCAACGCGCGGCCGGCGTGCTGCCCGACATGGTGCGCATGTCGGTCGGGCTGGAGCACGTCGACGACATCCTCTGGGACATCGACCAGGCGCTCGCGGCCGCGAGCGCCTAGCGGCTTCCCTAGGAGCGGTGAGGAGGGCAGCGCACCATACTCGGCCGATGAACATCGGCCGCCTGCCCGGATTGCTTGGACCCGCCATGGTCGCGGCATCGATGCTGGCGGGCGCCGCGGCCGCCGCCGCCGATGATCTGCCCCAAGGCGCGCGCCAGATCGTGCTGCACGCGCGCGACGGCTCGCGCGTCGACCTGGGCCAGGTCGTCTTCACGCCGCAGGCCGACGGCCGCTCGGCCTTCCGCATCCAGCTCAGCTTCCCCGGCCTCGAGGATCACTTCCTGTCGATGCGCGAGTTCAAGTGCGTGGCCGGCCAGGGCGAGAAGCTGTGCGTCGTGCCCTATCCCTATCCGCAGCCGGCGACCATCGGTCGCACCGACCTGGCCTGGCTGGAGCATTCGCTGATCTTCCTGCGCAACCGGCCCGGGGATCACGGTGCACGCCTGTCGGAGGGCGTCTACTTCGCGCTGACGCCGACGGCCGCCGGCGGTTTCGACGGCCGCCTGCAGGCCGTCGACCTGACCGCGATGGGCGTGCCGCCGCCCGACGCCAGGCCGCCGCTCAAGGCGACGCTGCGCGACGACGTGCCGGTCGGCGCGCGCTGGTTCCAGCGGCTGACCATCGAGTGAAGCAGCTACGCGAGGTCACACCATGAGCATCTACGACCAGGGCCTGGACAAGAACGCGGCCAACTTCGTCGCCCTCAGCCCCGTGAGCTTCGTCGAGCGCAGCGCCGAGGTCTTCGGCGACCTGCCGGCGGTGGTGCACGGTGCGCGCCGCTACGACTGGGCGCAGACGCGCGAGCGCTCGGCGCGCCTTGCGGCCGCCCTGCGCAGCCTGGGCGTGGCACGTGGCAGCACGGTGACGACCATGCTGCCCAACACGCCGGAGATGGTCGAGGCGCACTACGCCGTGCCGGCGCTGAACGCCGTGATCAACACACTGAACACCCGGCTCGACGCGCCGCTGCTGGCCTGGCAGATGAACCACTGCGAGGCCCAGGTGGTGCTGACCGACCGCGAGTTCGCCCCGGTGATGGCGGAGGCGCTGCGACTGCTGAAGGCCGGGCATGGCCGCGAGCCGGTGGTGATCGACGTCTGCGACAGCGAGTACGCCGGTCCCGGCGACCGCCTCGGCCGCGTCGACTACGAGACGCTGCTGGCCGACCACGCGCCGCTGGCGCGGCTGGAAGGCCCCGCCGACGAATGGGACGCGATCGCGGTCAGCTACACCAGCGGCACCACCGGCGACCCCAAGGGCGTGGTGACCCACCACCGCGGCGCCTACCTCAACGCGGTCAGCAACGCGGCGACCTGGACCATGCCGCACTTCCCGACCTACCTGTGGACGCTGCCGATGTTCCACTGCAACGGCTGGTGCTTCCC
>CAZUUU010000221.1:0-5364 GCA_964622685.1 uncultured Methylibium sp. | reverse complement strand
TCGGCCGCCAGCGCTACAAGGGCCTGGGCGAGATGAACCCCGAGCAGCTGTGGGAAACCACCATGGACCCTACCGTGCGCCGCCTGCTGCGCGTGCAGATCGACGACGCGATCGAGGCGGACCGCGTGTTCACGATGCTGATGGGCGACGAGGTGGAGCCGCGGAGGGACTTCATCGAGACGAATGCGTTGAGGGCGGCGAATATAGACGTGTAATCAGACGGCGGCTGAGTGCTAACGCGGAGCGGGTGCTTCAAGACCGTGAGCCTTTGATCGGACCGTCGACTCCTTCCGAAGAGTCCGTGCTTATGTGGGATCGCGATATCAGCTCGCGTAGGGATACCGCAGAAATGCTCCAAAGCCGGCGCCAACACCGCTCCCTCAGCATTCCCCGATCACTCGATACGTTACCCGCGCGGCCGTAGCCGACGCGTGCTGCCAAAACGGCCTTCTTGGCGAACCCGCAACCGCATCGCGCGGTTGCAGCCGGATGCTTGCACCGAGATTTCAGCCGGCGAGGGGTCACCCGAAACCGGGGCGTACGAAAACCGACGGTGCCTGCGATGAATGCTGAGATCAAGCCATGTGCTGCGCTGTGATGTAAAGTGCCGCACAAAATTCAAGGGTTCGATCTATGGCAGCCAAACGAGGACGGAAGCCGTCGGGCAAACCACCCGCAACACGAGCTTCCGCGAGCCTGCCCCCGGAGCTGTACACGACGCTCCAGGAAATCGCGAAGCAGAAGAAGGTATCCGTCGCTTGGGTCATCCGGGACGCGGCCGAAAAGTACATAGCAGAACAGTGGCCGCTGTTCGCAAGAACACAGTGAGCAATCCCGTGGCAACGAAGAAGACAACGGCCACCAAGGCCCCAAGCAATAGCGGGCGCTTCACCGACCTCGACAAAGACAAGCTGCGTGGCGGCTACTACACGTCCGCAGCCGTGGCGGACTGGCTGTGTGCATGGGCAATCCGCACGCCAAAGGACCGCGTACTGGAGCCGAGCTGTGGAGACGGCGCGTTCCTCGAAGCCGCCGCCAAGCGCTTTGCAGACCTCGGCGCAGGCAACCCGGCCATCGCCCGCCAATTGACCGGCGTCGAAATCATCGCCGCCGAGGCCGATCAAGCGCGAACCCGGCTGCTAGGCGCACTGAAGCAACGCGCCGCCGATGTCGTCAACACCAGTGACTTCTTCGGTTGGTGGCAAGCGACGGAACAGCCGGCTTTCGATGTCGTTATCGGCAACCCGCCGTTCATCCGTTACCAGACCTTCCCTGAACCACACCGCAGCCTCGCCATGGCGCTCATGGTGGAGCAGGGGTTGTCGCCTAATCGCCTTACCAACATCTGGGTTCCGTTTGTGGTGGCGGCGGTTGCCAGCCTACGTCCGGGTGGTCGCCTGGCGTTGGTGTTGCCAGCAGAACTGCTTCAGGTCACCTACGCCTCCCAGCTCCGTTCGTTCCTGACCGATCGTTTCGAACGCATTGACATCGTTGCGTGCAACGAGCTGTTCTTCGAAAAGGCCGAACAGGAAGTCGTGCTGCTGTTGGCTGACGGCGTACTTGCGACGGCTTCAGACGACAACCTTTGCCGCGTGACGATGACGGAGGCTCGTACTGTCGGTGAGATCACGAGCCGTGCGCCAGCCATCGTTCTGGCAGACGCCCAGCCTAAGACCATCCGCCACGACAACGAGAAGTGGCTCAAGTACTTCCTGTCTGAACGCGAGATCACGTTCATGCGGGCGCTGCGGGATTCCGGCGTCACCGCGAACCTTTCCGCCCATGCCAGCGTCGATGTCGGCGTTGTGACCGGCAAGAACGAATTCTTCGTACTGACAAGTGCACAAGTTGATGAATTGGGACTTGACGGCTTTACGTCGCCACTGGTCTCACGCTCGGCTCACCTCAAAGGCGCTCGGGTTGGCAAGGCCGACTGGAATGCCATGTCGGCCGCCGGTGACCGTGTCCACTTGCTGCATCTGAAACCCGACACCACAAAGCCCACGGCTGCGCTCGCAAAGTACATCCGTTTCGGCGAAGGCAACGAGGTTCACAAGGGCTACAAGTGCTCGATCCGCGACCCCTGGTACGCCGTGCCTTCGGTGTGGACGCCTGATGGCTTCTTGTTCCGGCAGATCTATGACTTCCCACGGGTGGTCTTGAACCAGGCCGGTGCGACCTCGACCGACACGATTCATCGACTGACTTGCAAGAGCGACAAGCCGGAACGGGTCATCGCCAATACGTACACCTGGCTGACCGCCGCGTCGGCAGAGATTGAGGGCCGCAGCTATGGCGGTGGTGTGCTCGAGCTGGAGCCGACCGAAGCCGAGCGGCTTCTGATGCCGGCAACACTCAATGGCGCCATGCCGCTGACCGAGTGCGACAAGCTCACGCGGGCTGGTCGTCTTGATGACGTGTTGGAAGAGAACGCCCGGATTGTCCTGCGGGGACATATGGGGTTGTCCGAGAAGGACTGCCTCATCCTGCACGACATCTGGGCCAAGATGCGCGACAGACGCCACGCCCGCAAGCGCGGGCGCGGAAGCAAGGCAGCCGGCGGTGTAGTCGCGTGACGGACGAAGCCACCGCCAAGGCCGCAGCGCGCGCACGCATCGCCGAACTGGTTCGTGGCTTCCAACGCAACGAAGCCGACTATCTGCGCGTCAACTACAACGAGACCCAGGCACGCACCGACTTCATCACACCGCTGCTTGCTGCCTTTGGCTGGGATGTGCACAACTGCGCCGGCCATCCGTCTGGCCTGCGCGAGGTCATCGAAGAAGCCACGGTCGAAGTCGGTGAGGGGCTCTCTAAACGGCCCGACTATGAATTGCGCCTGGCGCGGCAGCGCAAGCTGTTTGTCGAGGCCAAGAAGCCTAGTGTCGCCATTGATCGCAGTCGCGAAGCAGCCTTTCAGACACGCCGCTATGGCTATTCCGCTAGCCTGCCGATTTCTGTTCTGACGAACTTTCACCAGCTGGCAGTCTATGACTGCGTCCCCACTCCGGCGCAGACCGACGAAGCGCATGTCGCGCGCCTGCTGCTTGTCCGCTTCGATGAGTTCGAGGCGCGTTTCGACGAACTGTGGCCGCTGCTTTCGCGCCATGCCGTCTATTCCGGCGACTTTGACCGACGCTTTGCTGTTGGCGGCACACGCCACGGCGCCGAACAGTTCGACGACTTCTTCCTGCGTCAGGTCAGGTCGTGGCGCGAACGTCTGGCCGCCGATATACATGCCAACACGCCGGGCCTGAGCCCAGGCGAACTGACCTACGCGGTTCAGCTTTTCCTATCCCGGATCGTCTTCTTGCGCATCTGCGAAGACCGGGAGATCGAGCGTTACGAGAACCTGAAAAACCTGCCGGCCGCGCATACCTTCGACGCGCTGCTGGCTGAACTTCGCCGTGCCGACGCGTTCTACAACTCCGGCCTCTTCCGCTTGCTCGATGACGCACGCCTGGGCATCCGCATCAGCGACGCCGTACTTCAAAGAGTCATCGGCGAGCTGTACTACCCGCAAAGCCCGTATACCTTCGCGGTCGTCGAGACCGAAGTCCTCGGCGAAATTTACGAACAGTTCCTTGGTGAAGAGATCACCATCACCGGCGGTGCTGTTGCGATCGTCCGCAAGCCGGAAGTCCGCGAGAGCGGCGGCGTGGTGCCAACGCCCCGCTACATCGTTGACGCCATCGTGGCGCGCACGCTCACCCCGGCGCTGGTCGGGAGAAGTCCCGCAGCCCTGGCTGGCTTCACCGCGGCCGACATCTGTTGCGGTTCCGGCATCTTCCTGCTGGCTGTCTATGAGTTCATCCTCGAGCACTGTCTGGGCTGGTACTTGGCGAACGGACGGTCCGACCACATCGGCACGACGATCTACGAAGCGGGCGCTGGCAACTGGCGGCTTACCTTCGACGAAAAGCGGCGCATCCTGCAGAGCCACATCCGTGGCGTGGACATCGATGCCAACGCGGTCGAGGTCGCGCGACTCAGCCTTCTACTGAAGCTGATCGAGAACGAAACGCTGGAAGGGCTTGCCGACTACGTTGCGCGTCGCCGTGAGCAAGCGCTGCCAGATTTGGGCGGCATCGTGCGTGCCGGCAACAGTCTGGTCAGTCGTGCCGAATGGGCAACGGCCGTGGGAGCGGCGATGCCGGAAGCGCTCGTTCGCAAGGTCAACCCCTTCGATTGGCAAGCTGAGTTCCCTGCTGAAATGGGCCACGGCGGCTTCGACGTGATCGTCGGCAACCCGCCCTACATCCGCATTCAGAACATGATGGGCTACTCACCGGAAGAGGCAGGGTTCTACCAACGTCCAGCCTCACCCTATTCGACGGCGCGACAGGACAATTTCGACAAGTACGCGCTTTTCTTTGAACGTGCTCTGGCACGGTTGCGCCCTACTGGCCGTCTTGGCTTTATTACGCCGCATAAGTTCATGTCGATTCAGGCCGGCCGCGCGGTGCGCCGGCTGCTGGCGGTTGGCAACCTGCTGGAGTCCGTAGTGCACTTCGGCGTGAAGCAGGTCTTTGGCCGTGCCGCGAGCAACTACACCTGCATCATCATTCTCGACCGCCGCGGCAGCGCCAACGTTCATGTCGAGCAGGTTGGCAGCTTGGAGGCCTGGCGCTATGGCGAAGCCGGCATCGTCACGACGTTGCCTGCAGCGACCCTTGGTGAAGAGCCCTGGCAGTTCGCCACCGCGGAGACGCGGACTGTGTTTGACCGCGTACGAGCTGCCTGTCCGACGCGGCTCGGCGCTGCCGCCGAAATCTTCGTTGGCGTGCAGACCAGCGCGGACGCCATCTACATCTTCCGTAGCGCCGCCGAGACGGCCGATTACCACGTCCTGAAATGGGACGGTCGAGACTGGCCTATTGAGAAGGGCGTGCTCCGGCCCTTCCTTCTTGATGTTCAGCTCACCGCCTATAGGCGCCCGGAAGCGAATACCTGGTTGATCTTCCCCTATGAGTTCATCATGGTTCGAGGCCAACCGCAAGCGCGGCTGCTCCAGCCGGACGAGATGGCGGCTCGCTATCCCAACTGCCTTGCCTACCTGACGGCGCGGCGCGCGGAGCTGGAAGAGCGCACGGTCACTGGCGGAAGGGCGGTCGAACAACAGTTCTATCAGTTCGGCCGCTCGCAGAGCCTCATCAAGTTCAACAGTCCGAAGATCATCCTGCCGGCGTTGTCGTTGGAGCCGCGGTACGTCTATGACGATGACAATGTTGTCGTGACCGGTGGTGGCAATGGGCCTTACTATCTCTTGCGTCAGCGAGACGGCGCTGGCGTGACAGATCACTATCTGCTAGGGAGATGCTGATCAATTCCCTGCGCCCGGCACGCGCTGTGCATGCGTGAAGG
>CAZUUU010000220.1:0-5367 GCA_964622685.1 uncultured Methylibium sp. | reverse complement strand
CAGGTGGGCGGCATCGGCATCGCGCCGGGCGCGAACCTGTCGGACTCGGTGGCCATGTTCGAAGCCACCCACGGCACGGCGCCCAAGTACGCCGGCAAGGACTACGTCAACCCGGGCTCGGAGATCCTGTCGGCCGAGATGATGCTGCGCCACATGGGCTGGACCGACGCCGCCGACCTAGTCATTAGCTCGATGGAGAAGGCGATCCTGTCGAAGAAGGTCACCTACGACTTCGCCCGCCTGCTCGAGGGCGCCACCCAGGTCAGCTGCTCGGGCTTCGGGCAGGTGATGATCGAGCAAATGAGCTGATCACTGCGTCCCAGTGCGTCTCACTGCGTCGCATAAGTCCTTGATCTGATTCATTGACTTCCCGTGCCGCCGCCTTGGCGGCACAGAGGATCAATGGCGGGGTAAGGGATGTTGGTGGGTGGCAGTGAGGGTGATGAGCTTCGGATGGCGGGGACTTTCCTCCATCCGTTGTACCGGCTCAATCCGAAACGGTGCCTATCTTGGCGTCGTTTCGTTGTGCGAGCCAGTCGGGATCAGCATCGCGGCCAGGCTCAGCGGTGAGGCAGCTCTTCTTGAGGCCACTTCGGCAGCGTGAACCCAGTAGCTAGCGCTAGAGTACGTAGACCAGTAGCGACGACGACGGCGCCGAGCAAGCCGATCCACGTCGGCGCCTGGAGCACTTGCGCACCGACCACAACCCAGCCGCCGGCGAAGGAGCAAACCGCATAGGGTCGGTGGTCCCGGAAGGCACTCGGGATCTCGTTACAGACAATGTCGCGAAGGACGCCACCGAACACCGCGGTGATCAAGCCCATCAGCACAGCGACGATGGCAGGCATGCCCTGCGACAGCGCCATCTGCGTCCCGCTGGCGGTGAAGAGACCCAGTCCAACGGCATCCGGCCATTGCATGGCGCGCTCGGTAGGCGCGAAATGGTGGGCGCGCATGAACGACATGGCGGCAATGCCGAGCAGCATCAACCCCCACAGCCAGCCGGCGTGATCGACCCAGAAAAATGGTCGACGATCCAAGAGAACATCTCGCAATGTTCCGCCCCCGAACGCAGCGAGTCCGGTGACCATGCAAACCCCAACGGCATCGAGCCCCTTGCGCGCCGCTGCCAGCAGCCCCGATATTGCAAAGGCGAGGATAGCCAGGGCCTCGACGACAAGGAGAATCTCGGCGATGGTGATCGGTGGATCCGCCTGCATGGAATGACTCGGCGCTCTAGAAGTTGTAGTTGTCGCGGGACCGTCGGCCGACATTCAGCTCATGAGCCGTACAACCCCAGAATCGGATTGTGGATTTCTTTCGTGGTGTCCGGGGTTACTCTGGAGGGTGCACGAAATCCTGGCGGTAGACCGAATGCCGGCTCGGTCCCGTGCGACCAAACCTTCGCTGCCAGCTCTAGTTGCGAATGGTGCTGACGCGGAGGCGAGGCAGGGGGGCGCTCGAGGCAGCAGCCTCGCGGCTACAAGCGGGCTGTTGTAGCATGAAGGCCACATAGAAGACGGGCGCACTGCATGACGCCCGACACGGAGACAAGACGTGGGCGACCTGCTGTCCAGGCTGCGCTTCAACGCGGGCACCGGCCACATCTGGCTCGACGAGCACCGCATGCTGCTGCACACGCGGGCACTGGCGGAGTTGCGCAAGGAATTGCTGGACTCCCTGGGTGTCAACAGGGCACGCGGCCTGCTGATCCGCATGGGGTTTGCCTCCGGACAGCGCGACGGTGAATTGGCCGTGAAGGAGCGGCTCAACGGCATGCCGTGCGACAAGGCCTTCATGCTCGGCCCGCAGCTTCACTCCATCGAAGGTGCGGTGCAGGTCGAAATGCTCCAGATGGAGCTGGATCTGAAGACCAAGCACTTCTACGGCGAGTTCACCTGGACCAACTCCTGGGAGTGCGAAGCGCACGTCGCGGACTTCGGCTATGGCGACGACCCGCAGTGCTGGCAGCAGATCGGCTACGCCTCGGGCTACACCAGTGCTTTCGTCGGCCGGCTGATCGTCTTCAAGGAGACCGAATGCCGCAGCATGGGCGACAGCCACTGCCGCATCATCGGCCAGGCCGCCGAGGCTTGGCATGACGACGAGTACATCGACTACTTCCGCCCGCAGCGCATCGGTGAACGGCTGATCGACTTCAGCATCGGACTCGAGCACCTGCGTGCGGTGCAGCCGCGCCGTGAGTACGACAACAAGCTGGTCGGCGTCTCGCCCGGCTTCCGGGCCGCCTTCGAGCTGCTCAAGCGCGCGGCACCGAGCGCGATCACCGTGCTGCTGCTCGGCGAGACCGGCGTCGGCAAGGAGGTGTTCGCACGCTGGCTGCATGACAACGGCCCGCGTTCCGGCGGGCCTTTCATCGCGGTCAACTGCGCGGCGATCCCGGCCGATCTGATCGAGGCCGAGCTGTTCGGCGTGGAAAAGGGCGCGTACACCGGCGCGCACATGGCGCGCGCCGGTCGCTTCGAGCGGGCCCACAACGGCACCCTCTTCCTCGACGAAGCCGGCGACCTGCCGCTGGCCACGCAAGTCAAGCTGCTGCGCGTGCTGCAGACCGGCGAGATCGAACGCCTGGGCGCCGAGGCGCCGATCAAGCTCAACGTGCGCATCGTGGCCGCGACCAACGTCGACCTGCAGGCGGCGATGACGGCCAGCAAGTTCCGCAGCGATCTGTTCTACCGACTCAACACCTTCCCGATCACGATCCCGCCGCTGCGCGAGCGCACCGCCGACATCGCGCCGCTGGTGCAGCGCTTCGTCGAGAAGTACAGCGATCTCTACAGCAAGAAGCTGCGCGGTCTGACCGACCGAGCGATGCGCGACGTGCTGGGCCAGCCCTGGCCCGGCAACATCCGCGAGCTCGAGAACACGATCGAACGCGCGGTGCTGCTGGCCCCTGAAGGCGGCGCGATCGAGGCGGCGCATCTGTGGAGCAGCGGGGCGCCGTCGACCACCGAGCAGCAGCTCGACGCCCGCGGTCAGGTCTCGACGCCGCGCGACGGCTCCCTCGACGGCCTGTGCGACCAGGTGCTGGGTCAGCACATCGACTTGGCCTCGCTGGAGCAGCGCCTGATGCAGATCGCGATGCAGCGCTCCAAGGGCAACCTGTCGCAGGCCGCGCGCCTGCTGGGCATCACCCGGCCACAGCTCGCCTACCGGCTGAAGAAGGAAGGCCTGCCGGCCTCCTAGCGGCGCCCCCGCGCTCCCGCGTCGCAAGCCGATCCGCTAGCAGGTCGGCACGGGTCCCGTTTCGGACCGCGATGCACTTCATCAATTGATCAAGCTGCGGTGCAGCATCTGCTCGTCTCGGTATCCGGGAGTTCCCCGGGGTCGGCGCACGAGCGTTGCCGACGGCTAGGCAAATCAAGCACTTAGCCGGCGTGGCACGCCGGTTGCCCTTGAAGGGGTGGGCGACGGCTTCGGCGCCCGTGACTTGATGGATTGAACAAGTGACTCTGCGACCTGATCCCGAACGCTCCGCCTCGGCGGCTGTCCTGACCGGACAGCGTTGCTTCGTGCGGGTAACCGGCACGAGAGATGCCCGCTTCGTCGAGTTCGAGTTCGCCATCGGTGACCCCGAACTGGCGGTCGAGCTGGTGATGCCTTTCGAGCATTTCCGCAAGTTCTGCCTTATCCACGACGTGACTCACCTCACGGCCGAGGAGGGCGCGCAGCTCGACTACGAGCGCATGAAGTGGCGCTACGGCCAGCCCGGCGTCGATCACTGAGTTCAGCCCCCGAGCCCCACGCCTCATTGCAGGAGACACGACGTGCAAGTCGACATCAAGACCACCGCCATCCAGCCGATCCGCCAGACCTTCTCTCACCTCGCGCGACGTCTCGGCGCCGACAAGGCGGCTTCACGCTACCAGGAGGCGACGCTGGACATGCAGCCGACGACCAACTGGCATTACCGGCCACTGTGGGAGCCGGAGCGCCACGTCTTCGACGTAAGCCGGACCCGGCTCGTCATGGCCGACTGGTACGCGTTCAAGGACCCGCGTCACTTCTACTACGGCGTCTACACGATGACGCGCGCCAAGCAGCAGGAGGGCGCCGACAAGCAGTTCGAGTTCGCCGAGAAGCGCAATCTGCTCGACGCCCTAGACGAGGTGACGCTGGCATCGCTGACCCAGGTGCTGGTGCCGCTGCGCCACTACGAGTGGGGCAGCAACATGAACAACACCTACTGCTGTGCCTACGGCTACGGCACCGCGGTCACCCAGGCCTGCAACTTCGCGGCCATGGACCGGCTCGGCATCGCGCAGTACCTGTCGCGCATCGGCCTGCTGCTCGACGGTAACCAGGGCGCCGTGCTCGACGCCGGCAAGGCGGCGTGGCTGTCGCACCCGGCCTGGCAGGACGTGCGCCGGGTGATGGAGAACCTGTTCGTCACCAAGGACTGGTTCGAGCTGTTCGTCGCGCAGAACCTGGTGTTCGATGGCCTGCTCTACCCCTTGATCTACCGCCACTACGTCGACGCCGTCAGCCCGCGCACTGGCAACGCGCTAGCGATGCTGACCGAGTTCATGGGCGACTGGTATGCCGACACCGCGCGCTGGGTCGACGCGACGGTCAAGACGGCGGCAGCCGAATCGCCCGCCAACGCCGAGCACCTGAGCGGCTGGGTGCACACCTGGCGCGACGAGATGCTGCGTGCGCTCGAGCCGCTGGCAGCCCTGGCCCTCGGCGCCGGCGGCGCAGCTGCGCTGGCCGCGGCGCGGACCGAGTTCGACGCCCGCGTCGGCCGCCTCGGCCTGAAGCCCTGAAGGACGCGCCATGAGCATCCCTGCCACCACCTCGCGCGCCCCGGTCTTCATCTCGCTGCTGACCAACGACGCCTCGCGTGCCATCGTCGAGGCGATTGTCGCCGACAACCCCGAGGCGACCGTCGAGGAGTTCCCGGCGATGGTCAAGATCGATGCGCCCGGGCGCCTCGTGATCCATCGCGAATCGGTCGAAGAGCGGCTCGGCCGCCGCTGGGACGTGCAGGAGCTGCACCTCAGCCTGATCTCGCTGTCCGGAAGCATCGACGAGACCGACGACGACTTCACCCTGCAATGGGGCGCACGGTCCTGAGCCGCGCCGACCCCGAACCGTTCACCCCCGACACGCCGTCCACAAGCAGTAAGGAGACCCGCATGAGCCAAGCCAATGCCGCCGCCAAGACCACCAAGCGTCTGGGCATCAAGGAACGCTACGCGATGATGACCCGCGGCCTGGGCTGGGACACCACCTACCAGGCGATGGACGACGTGTTCCCGTACGACCAGTTCGAGGGCATCAAGATCCACGACTGGGACAAGTGGGAAGACCCGTTCCGCCTGACGATGGACGCCTACTGGAAGT
>CAZUUU010000219.1:0-5392 GCA_964622685.1 uncultured Methylibium sp. | reverse complement strand
CGAAGGCCTGGCCGAGTCGATGGCCAAGTCGGCCGTGCGCACCATGGGCACGACGGTCGGCCGCGAGATCATCCGCGGCGTGCTCGGTGGGCTGCTGGGCGGCAAGCGGCGCTAGGAGCCGGTGCCGGCCTTGCGATAATCCGTCGATGACCGGTCCCTCCCCGAACGCGCCCCTCCGACCCGACGTTCTCGCCCCGCACGCCCCGCTGAGCGACTACTACGGCGACGAGGACGACCACCAGCGCTTCCTGAAGCGCATCTTCGACGAGACCGCGCCCGACTACGAGCGCATCGAGCGCCTGCTGGCGCTGGGCAGCGGCCCCTGGTACCGCCGCAAGGCGCTGGAGCGCGCCGGCCTGAAGGCCGGCGACCAGGTGCTCGACGTCGGCATCGGCACCGGCCTGGTGGCGCGCGAGGCGCTCAAGCTGATCGGCCCGGGCGGCAGTCTGGTCGGCGTCGACCCGAGCGCCGGCATGATGAGCCAGGTCGGCCTGCCCGGCGTGCCGCTGCTGCAGGGCCGCGCCGAGGCCCTGCCCCGCGAGGACGCCAGCGCCGACTTCGTGAGCATGGGCTATGCGCTGCGCCACCTGGCCGATGTCAGCGCGGCCTTCGCCGAGTTCCGCCGCGTGCTGCGTCCCGGCGGCCGCCTGCTGGTGCTGGAGATCACGCGGCCGACCGGCCGCATCGCCACCGCCGCCCTGCGCGGCTACATGCGTGCGGTGCTGCCGCTGGTGGCCGGCGCGGTGGCGCGGCGCCAGGGCACCGCCCAGCTGTGGCGCTACTACTGGGACACGATCGAGGCCTGCATCCCGCCCGCGGCCGTGATGGAGGCGCTGCGCGCCGCCGGCTTCTCCGACGTGCAACGCCACGTCGAGCTGGGCGTCTTCTCGGAATACACCGCCACCCGACCCGCATGAACGCGACGCCCTCCTCCACCCCGGACGTCGAGGCCTGCGACGTGTTCGTCATCGGCGGCGGGCCGGCCGGGTCCACCGCCGCCACGCTGCTGGCCCGGCAGGGTCGCAAGGTCGTGCTGACCGAGAAGGCCCGGCACCCTCGCTTCCACATCGGCGAGTCGCTGCTGCCGTCCAACGTGGCGCTGTTCGACCAGCTCGGCGTGCGCCAGCAGGTCGAGGCGATCGGCATGCCCAAGTGGGGCATCGAGTTCGTGTCGCCCGAGCACACCCACCGCAGCTACCTCGAGTTCGCCGAGCAGTGGGACAAGCGCCAGCCCTATGCCTGGCAGGTGCGGCGCTCCGAGCTCGACGAGCTGCTGTTCCGCAATGCCGCGGCGGCCGGCGCCGCCGCGCTGGAAGGCTGCCGCGTGCGTGACGTCGCCTACGACGCGGAGGGCGCGACCGTCACCGCCGAGGTCGACGACGGCAACGGACAGAAGACGAGCCGGACCTGGCGCGCGCGCTACGTCGTCGACGCCTCGGGCCGCGACACCTTCATGGCCAACAAGCTGCGCTGCAAGGAGAAGAACCCGGCGCACAACAGCTCGGCGCTGTTCGGCCACTACACCGGCGCGCGGCGCCTTCCGGGCATCAAGGAAGGCAACATCAGCATCCTGTGGTTCGAGCACGGCTGGTTCTGGTTCATCCCGCTGGCCGACGGCCAGACCAGCGTCGGCGCGGTGTGCTGGCCCTACTACCTGAAGTCGCGCGACAAGCCGCTGAAGGACTTCTTCGACGACACCATCGCGCTGTGCCCCGAGCTGGCCGACCGCCTGAAGGACGCCACGCTGGTCGGCAACCAGGTGCACGCGACCGGCAACTACTCCTACATCGCCTCGCACGCCGCCGGCGAGCGCTACGTGATGCTGGGCGACGCCTACACCTTCATCGACCCGATGTTCTCGTCGGGTGTCTACCTGGCGATGCACAGCGCCTTCGATGCCGTCGCGCTGGTGACGACGACGCTCGACCGTCCGGCCGAGGCGGCGCGCGCGCGCAAGGCCTTCGAGAAGCGGCTGAAGATCGGCCCGAAGGAGTTCTCGTGGTTCATCTTCCGGGTCACCAACCCGACGATCCGCGAGATGTTCATGTACCCGGCCAATCCCTTGCGGGTGAAGGAAGCGCTGCTCTCGCTGCTGGCCGGCGACCTGTACGGCGACAGCCCGATCAAGCCTTCGCTGTGGGCGCTGAAGGGCATCTACTACCTGATCTCGATCCGCAACTGGCGTCGCAGCTGGGCCGGTTGGAAGCGCCGGCACCGCAACATCGAGGACATGGGGCCGCTTGCCGGCGAGAACATCCTCGAGGCGCGCTGAACGTGGCGGCCACCACCCTGAGTCCGCGACTGAGCGTCCGGCGTCTCGCGGCCTCGGCCTGGTCCGGCCCCGGCGTGCCGGCGGCGCTGGGCGGACTGCTGTACGACCTGCAGGCGCCGATCGGCATCGACTCGCCGGCCGGCGTCGCGACGCGCCGCCTGCTGCAGGACGGCCCGATGCTCGACGCCTGGTGCAGCGAGGGCCCGTCGATCGCGGGCCGCAGCGGCTGCGTGCGCTGGCGCCACAACGGCCACTGGCTGTACGGTGCGCTCGACCTCGACGAGAACGGCCAGGACCTCGAGGCGCTGGCGCGTCGCGCCTACGGTGATGTCTTCGCCACGCTCGACCAGACCGGCTTCGCCCACCTGCAGCGGATCTGGAACTACCTGCCGCACATCAATGCCGACGCGGCCGGCACCGAGCGCTACCGGCGCTTCAACGCCGGGCGGCAGCAGGCCTTCCTCGACGCGCGCCGCCCGGCCTTCGAGGGCGCCCCCGCAGCCTGTGCGCTCGGCACGCGCGAGGGTCCGTTCTGCGTGCGCTTCCTGGCCGGCCGCCAGGCCGCGCTGCCGATCGAGAACCCACGCCAGGTCTCGGCCTACCACTACCCGCGCGACTACGGCGCGCGCAGCCCGACCTTCTCGCGCGCCGCGCTGGTCGAGGCCGGCGCCGACCAGGTCGCGCTGCTGATCTCGGGCACCTCCAGCATCGTCGGCCATGCCAGCGTGCATGCCGGCGACGTGCAGGCGCAGACGCGCGAGACGCTCAACAACCTGCGCGCGGTCGTCGCCGCGGCCAATGCGCGCGGCGGCGCGCGCTTCGACCTGGCCACGCTGGAGGCGACCGTCTACGTGCGCCACGCCGAGCAGGCGCCGGCGGTGCGCGCCACGCTCGAGGCCGAGGTCGGTGCGGCAACGCCCTTCGCGCAGCACGCGCTCTACCTGGAAGCCGACATCTGCCGCAGCGGCCTGCTGGTCGAGATCGAGGCCCACGCCTTCGCGCCGGGCCAGGTCGGCCGCGTCGGCCGGATGGGCGGCGGATGAGGCGCGGCGCGCAGGCGCTCGCCTGCGTCCTGGCCCTGGGTGCCGCGCTGGCAAACGTGCCGGCCGGCGCGGCCGAGCGTCCGTTGTGGGAACTGGGCCTGGGCGCCGGCGCGTTGCGGCTGCCGCACTACCGCGGTTCCGACCAGTCGCACGCCTGGCTGCTGCCGGTGCCCTACCTCGTCTACCGCGGCGAGATCTTCAAGGCCGACCGCGACGGCGCGCGCGCCGTGCTCGTCGAGACCGATCGCTTCGACTTCGACCTCAGCGCCGGCGCCGGCGCACCGACGCGCAGCGAGGACAACGACGCGCGCCGCGGCATGGACGACCTGGCGCCGACGCTGGAGCTCGGCCCCAACCTCAACTGGACGCTGTCGCGCGGCACCGGCTGGAAGCTCGACCTGCGCGCGCCCTTGCGCGCCGCCTTCACGATCGAGTCGAAGCCGCGCGCCATCGGCTGGGTCGCCACGCCCAACCTCAACCTCGACCTGGCGAACGTCGGCAATTCCGGCTGGAACCTCGGCATGCTGGCCGGTCCGGTGTTCGGCAGCCGCCGCTACAACGCCTACTTCTACGACGTGCCCGAGGCCGACGCCACGCCCGGGCGCCCGGCCTACCGCGCCCGCGCCGGCTACGGCGGCCTGCAGTTCGTCGCCGCGCTGTCGCGGCGCTTCGAGCGCAGCTGGGCCGGCCTCTTCGTCAAGCTCGACAGCCTGCACGGCGCGCGCTACGGCGACAGCCCGCTGGTGCGCCAGCGCCAGCACCTGTCCTTCGGCATCGCCTACAGCTGGGTCTTCGCGACGTCGTCCGAACGGGTGACGACCGCGGACTGAGGCCATGGGGCTCCTGCTGAAGCTGCCGCTGACCCTGTGGCTGCATGCCCAGCTGCTGCTGCTGGGCGTGATGTCGACGATCTGGAACCTGGTCGCGCTGCTGCTCTACCCGCTGCTGCCGCGCGAACGCGGCCTGGTGGTCGGCCGCGCCGGCATCTCCTACGGCTACCGCCTCTACTGGGCCCTGGCGCGCCTGAGCGGCATGATCCGGCTCGAGGCCGGCGTGCTGGACACGCTGCGCGACGAGCCCGGCCTGATCGTCGTCGCCAACCATCCCAGCCTGCTCGACGCACTGATGCTCGTCGCGCGCCTGCCGAAGAGCGCCTGCATCATGAAGGCCGGCCTGATGCGCAACCCCTTCCTCGGCGCCGGCGCGCGGCTGGCGCGCTACATCCGCAACGACTCGCCGCGCAGCCTGATCCGCCTGGCGGTGCAGGACCTGCAGCGCGGCGGGCAGCTGGTGATCTTTCCCGAGGGCACGCGCACCACGCAGCGTCCCGTCAACCCCTTCATGCCCGGCGTGCCGCTGATCGCCAAGCTGGCCGGCGCGCCGATCCAGGCCGTCTTCATCGACACCGACTCGCCCTACCTCGGCAAGGGCTGGCCGCTGTGGCGGCTGCCGCCGCTGCCGATCCGCTTCTCGGTGCGGCTGGGCGAGCGCTTCGCGCCCGAGGACGACACCGACGCGCTGCTCACACGGCTGGAAACCTACTTCGCCGCCGGCGTGAAGCCGCCCCCCGGGACCGCGAGCGCATGACACCGTCGGCCACCCACCTGGTGCTGATCCCAAGCTACGACACGGGGCCGCAACTCGCCAGGACCATCGCCGCGGCGCGCGCGCAATGGAACCCGGTGTGGGTGGTGATCGACGGCAGCACCGACGGCACGGCCCAGATCGCGCAGCGCATGGCCGATGTCGATGCCGGCCTGCGCGTGCTGCTGCTGCCGCACAACCAGGGCAAGGGCGCCGCGGTGCTGCACGGCCTGCGCGCCGCGCAGCAGGCCGGCTACACCCACGCGCTGACGATGGACGCCGACGGCCAGCACCCGGCCGCGCTGATCGGCGACTTCATGCAGGCCTCGATCGCCCGGCCCGACGCGATGATCCTCGGCCGCCCCGTGTTCGATGCCAGCGCGCCGCTGCTGCGCGTGCGCGGCCGGCGCGTGTCGAACTGGTGGACCGACCTCGAGACCCTGGGCGCCGGCGTCGCCGATTCGCTTTACGGCTTTCGGGTCTACCCGGTCGC
>CAZUUU010000218.1:0-5432 GCA_964622685.1 uncultured Methylibium sp. | reverse complement strand
GGTGGTGGTTCAGGTGCGCCAGCGAGCTGCGCTTGCCGGCCACGTGGATCAGGTCGTTGGCGCGGCCCAGCAGCCGGAAGCGCTGGGCGCTCTCGAGCTGCAGCACGTCCGACAGCGGCGTCGGCTCCACCACGTGGCCGCCCTCGACGATGAAGCGCTCCTGGCCGGCGTCGAGCTCGCGCTTCAGGCGCAGCGCGCCGAAGGTCCGCCAGGTCTCGCCGTGCACGGTGCGGCGCGTCGCCACCTGGCCGGCCTCGGTGCAGCCGTAGATCTCGACCAGCGGCCCGCCGAACACGCGCTCGGCCTGCAGCGCCAGCTGCGGCGACAACGGCGCCGTCGCGCACAGGATCAGGTCGGTGGGCGGCAGCGGCACCTCGGACAACAGCAGCGTCTTCAGGTGGAAGGGCGTCGTCACCAGCATGCGAGGGCGCGGCAGGCGCGACAGGGCCCCGGCCACGTCGGCCGGGTAGAAGGGCCGGCCGCTGTCGAAGGCCGCGCCACCCAGCAAGGCCAGCAGCACGCTGGACTCGAAGCCGTAGCTGTGCTGGGCCGGCACGGTGGCGAGCAGGTTCACACCGGCGAGCGTCGGCCGCTCCAGGAACTCGGCCAGGCGCTCGGCCTCGGCGCGGATGTTGACGACGATCTGGCCCCAGGTCTTGGCATGCGGCTGGGGCTGGCCGGTCGAGCCCGAGGTCAGCAGGCAGGCGGCCTGGAGGTCGGCGGCGATGGCGGGCACCGCGGCATCGGTGTCGGCCTCGGTGTCGACATCAACGGCGTGGGGCGCCGACACCGGCCGCAGCATCGACAGGCCCGTCACGGCCAGTGCGGTGTCGTCGGTGTAGCCGTACAGGCTGGCGTGCGCGCCGCGCAGCCGCGCCAGGGTGTCGGGCAGCGCGTTGGGCGGCAGCAGGCTGGTGTGGCCGCACATCAGCGCCGCGCCCAGGCCGACGGCGAAGCGATAGCGGTCGCCGCACAGGTTGACCATCGGGCCGGCGCCGGGCAGGCGGCCGGACTCGGCCCGCGCATCGGCCAGGAAGCGCCGTGCGCTGATCGCCGCGCCCTGCCGCCACGCGACCGGGGCGTCGAGATCGACCGCGGCCAGCAGTGGCAGCGAGGCGTCCATCAGGGGATCGTCCGCGGCCGGCTGTAGGCGCGCACCGCACTCATCAGCGTGCTGCGCTCGAACTCCGGGTGCAGGCGGTAGCGCAGCAGGTACTCGCCGACGAACAGGCCGCCGATCGCCAGCGGCGTGATCAGGTTGGCCAGCAGCGACCAGCTGTCCCAGGAGTGGCGCGCGTAGACCCACAGCGACAGCAGCGCCATGCCGAGGAAGTAGCCGGTCCAGACGGCGGTCACGCGGCGCGTGTAGGCCGCCATCGCCGGCGTCAGGCGGCCGTGCACGCGCTCGGCGATCTGGCCGATCAGCGACACCGGGCTGCGCCACAGCGTCAGGCCGAAGCTCGCGCACAGCGCCAGGTGGATGCCCACGTGCTGCGCGACATAGAGCCGGCTGACCGGACCGATGCCGCCGCGCGCCACGGCCACCAGCAGGCCGGCGCCGGCCAGCAGCATCAGCGCCACGGCCGGCAGGTTGCGGCGCTTGAGCGCAAAGCCGAGCCCGGCCAGCAGCAGCGGGCCGAGCAGCGCGGCGACGGCCCAGGGGCGGTCTGCCGCGTAGAGCATCAGCCCGTGCGAGAGCAAGGCGTAGGCCGCTGCCGCCAGCAGCCCGAGGACCAGACGCCAGTCGGGCATTACAGCGTGCGGTGCTGGGCCACGTGGGCCGCGAGGCTGCGCAGCGACTGGAAGATGACGAGGTTGTTCTCGTCGTCGGAGCGCAGCTGGAAGCCGTAGCGCCGCGACACCTCGAGCGCGACCTCGAGGATGTCGATCGAGTCCAGGCCCAGGCCGTCGCCGTACAAGGGCGCGGTCGGGTCGATCTCGGCCGGCGCGACCTCGAGGTTCAGCGCCTGCACCAGCAATTCGGCGAGCTCGCGCTCGGACGCGGACTGTCCGGCCGGGGCGCCGGCGTCGGGTCGCAGGGCTTGAGCGGGCGAATTCACGGAAGGATCCCTGTTCTTGATGGTCTGGAAACAGCCGCACGATTGTACGAGGGCAGTGCCGCCGGACCGGCCGCGCCGCAGCCCCCGGCCGACAGGCCCGAGGGCGACGTGACGCCCCTCACGCCCCCCTCCTCGGCCTGCATCTCGCGCCGCCGCCGGTGCACTTGGCGACACCGGGATGCCGGCCGTCGCACGCCGCTGGGCCGGCCCGGGCCGGCGCCCGACGATGCCGGCCATCGGGAGCGATCCCGCCGTCCAGGAGCCCGACATGCCCCACTACATCACCCACATGCCGCCGGTGATCGCCGTCCACCTGGTGCTGGCGCTGGCCGCCCTGGCCCTGGGGCCGGTCGCGATGCTGATGCGCAAGGGCAGCCGCTGGCACCGCGCCACCGGCTACGCCTGGGTCACGCTGATGCTGGGCGCCGCGCTCTCGGCGATGGCGATCCGCGACTTCCGCCTGCCCAACATCGCCGGCTACACGCCGGTGCACCTGCTGGTGGCGATGACCGTCGGCGGCATCGCGATGGCGATGTGGCACATCTCGCGCCGCAACGTGAAGGCGCACCGGCGGGCGATCCTGTTCGCGTACAACGGCGTCGTGATCGCCGCGCTGTTCTCGCTGCTGCCGACGCGCCGGCTCGGCATGCTGGTCTGGCACGATTGGCTGGGCTGGATGTGAAGCGGCCCCCACCCCGGCCCCCCGGACCTTCGAGCCCATGACCCCCACCGCACCCCCCGCCGTCGACAACCTGAAGCGCACCCTGCTGCTCGGGGTGCTGCTGTGCCTGGGCGTCGCCATCGTCCTGACCGGATTGCGCGGCGGGCGCGACCTGGCGGCCAACCTGCTGTACTCGTTCGCCATCGGCATGAGCTGCCTGGGCCTGATCGACGGCGGCCGTCGCATCGCGCCGGACTGGGCCTGCCGTCGGCAGGCGCGGCACGAGCCCGCCGCGCGCCGCTGGCCCGGCTGGCCGTGGATGAGCGTCGTGATCGTCTTCGGCACGACGGCCGGCTACACGCTGGGCGCTTCGATCGGCAACGCGCTCAGCGACAAGCGGCTGCCGATGCCCTGGCAGTTCGGCAGCAGCGCCTCCGCGGTGGCCTCCTTGACGATCAGCCTCACCGTCGCCTGCGTCGCGACGGCCTTCTTCTGGATGCGCGGACGCCTGGCCTCGGCGCAGGCGCGAGCCGAGGCGGCGCAGCGCCTGGCGGCCGACACCCAGCTCAAGCTGCTGGAGTCGCAGCTCGAGCCGCACATGCTGTTCAACACCCTGGCGAACCTGCGCGCGCTGATCGCGCTGGACCCGCCGCGCGCGCAGGCGATGCTGGACCACCTGATCGCCTTCCTGCGCAGCACGCTGGCCGCGAGCCGTGCCTCGCTGCATCCGCTGGCCGCCGAGTTCGAACGCAGCGCCGACTACCTGGCGCTGATGCAGGTGCGCCTGGGCGACCGGCTGGCCAGCACGCTGGACCTGCCGCCGGAACTGGCCGCGCAGTCGGTCCCGCCGCTGTTGCTGCAGCCGCTGCTCGAGAACGCGATCCAGCACGGCATCGAGCCGCACCGCCCGGGCGGCCGCATTGCGCTGCAAGCCTGGCGCGACGGCGACCGACTGTGCCTGAGCGTGCGCGACACCGGCGTCGGCCTGGCCGCGGCCCAGCCCTCGGCCGGCACCGGCTTCGGCACGACCCAGGTGCGCGAACGGCTCGCGACGCTCTACGGCGACGCCGCCTCGCTGAGCATCGAGCCGGCACCGGGCGGCGGCACCGTGGCCACGATCACCCTGCCCCTGGGAGCCTGAGCCATGCCGTACCGCGCCCTGATCGCCGAGGACGAACCGCTGCTCGCGCAGGCCCTGCGCGCCGAGCTGGCGTCGCTGTGGCCCGACCTGGCGCTGCTGCCGACGGCACCCGACGGCGAGGCGGCCGTGAGCATCGCGCTGCAGCAGCAGCCCGAGCTGCTGTTCCTCGACATCCGCATGCCGGGCCTGAGCGGCCTGGATGCGGCCCAGGCCATCGTCGAGGACTGGCCGCCCGAGCGTCCGCTGCCGCTGGTCGTCTTCGTCACCGCCTACGACCAGCATGCCCTCGAGGCCTTCGAGCGCTCGGCCGTCGACTACGTGCTCAAGCCGGTGCAGACGGCGCGGCTGGCCCAGACCTGCGATCGCCTGCGCGCCGCCTTGAAGCAGCGCAGCGGCGGCGCGCTGGCGGATGCCGCGATCGAGCAGCTGCGCGGCCTGCTCGCCCACGTCGCCACGCCGGCGGCGCCGGCGGCGTCGCCGCTGCGGGTGATCCAGGCCGGCGTCGGCAGCACGCTGCACTTCGTCCCGGTCGGCGAGGTGCTGTACTTCGAGGCGGCCGACAAGTACGTGCGCGTCGTCACCGCGGAGCGCGAGCACCTCGTCCGCCTCTCGCTGCGCGACCTGCTGCCGCAGCTCGATGCCGGGGTGTTCTGGCAGGTCCATCGCGGCACCGTCGTGCGCGCCGACGCGATCGCCAGCGTGGTGCGCGACGAGGCCGGCAAGCAGCACCTGCTGCTGCGCGGGCGCAGCGAACGGCTGGCGGTCAGCCGGCTCTACGCGCATCTCTTCAGGGCCATGTAGCCCACAAGGCAGCAGGCCCCGCGCGGCTTGCGCCGGGCGGGGCCTGGGGATCCGATCGCTGGCGGATCAGTAGCGGTAGCGGTCGTTGTCGCCCTTGTGGTGCTTGTAGGCACGGCGATCGTCGTCACCCCGGCCCCGGCCGCGATGGCCGTCGTAGCGGTGGTCGTGCCAGTGGCCGTCGCGCCAGTAGCCGCGCGGGGCCGGCTGCACGTAGACCGGCGCCGGACGGTAGTAGCCGATGGGCGCCGGGCGGTAGACCACCGGCGGCGGGGCATACACCACCGGCGGCGGCTCGTAGTACACGGGCGGCGGCGGTGCGTAGACCACCGGCGGCGGCGCCGGGTAGAACACGCCCGGCAGGTTGATGCCGATGTGCCAGTTGACGCCCCCTGCATGCGCCGCACCGGTGGCGGCCAGCCCGGCAGCGCCGAGGGCGGCGAGGGCGGCGAGGGCCAGGAACTTGCGGATCGCTTGCTTCATGGTCGGACTCCTGTGTCGGGGCGTTCAAGGTCGAATGTCTTGCCCCGTGTGCTCTGAACGGGTCAGCGCCCCGACAGGTTCACAGGAATCTGTATCGAACTGCGAACGAGCGGGTGAAGTTTTGTGAATCGGCGCCCGGCCGGGGGCGCGCGGGCCGCTCCTTAGAATGAGTCGAGTCCTCCGAAGCGCCCTCATGACCGACGCCACCAGCAAGCCGAGCAGCAACTTCCTGCGCGGCATCATCGACCGCGACCTCGAGGCCGGCCGCTATGCCGGCCGTCGCTACGCC
>CAZUUU010000217.1:0-5434 GCA_964622685.1 uncultured Methylibium sp. | reverse complement strand
CGCCGTTCACGTCCTGCAGGCGGCCCTGGATGATGCTGATGCCGAAGACGTCGGGCACGAAGAACAGCGACGCCGTCGTGCCCTGCACCGACTCCAGCAGCTGCACGATGCGCGGCTGCAGGCCCAGCGGCAGCGTGATGTAGACCTCGCGCACGCCGTGGGCCGTGATGTAGGGCGCCACGTCGGCCAGCGTGCCCAGGCGCTGCGGTGCGGTCTCGGCCTCGACGCGCTCGTCGGTGCGGTCGTCGAAGAAGCCGCGCACGTCGACCACCTCGTCGGCGCGGCGCTCCAGCGCGCGCGCCACCTTCACGCCCAGCGGCCCGGCGCCGACGATGATGGCGGTGCTGCGGTTCTGGGGCAGTCGCGCGTGGTGCTGGATGACCAGCCGGCCGGCCGTCACGGCCAGCCACTGCAGCAGCGGCGTCAGCACGCCCCACATCAGCAGCACGTCGTTCTCGAAGTAGTGCAGGCTGCGCGTCGCGTAGCCGCACAGCGCCAGGATGGCCAGCAGGCTCACCCAGGTCAGCACGATGTCGATGGCCGCGGTCAGGGCGCTGTCGCGGAAGCGGTTGCGCCCGGGGAAGGTCAGCGCGAAGACCAGCAGGCACAGCATCAGGGACGAACGCAGGATGGGCTCGCCGTGCGCCACCGTGACGGCGAGGTAGCAGGCCACCGTCAGGGCAGGCTCCAGCAGTGCCGCCACGAAGGACGTGACGGACTGCGGTGCGCTGTAGAACGTCCTTTTGTGGGTGCGGTCTTCGAACATGCGGATGCGCGGTCCTGCGGGTACCGCGTGGGCCTTGCCCGTCATTCGTCGACGCGGCACGGAACTCATCAGGAATTGTGACCACAATGAAAGACGGCCCAACCCCCCGTCGCAGGGGTGCGGCCTCGGCACCACACGGGGCCGCGTGCGGGAATGCACGGCCACCCCCCTACAATTTGGGCCGTGCCGAGCGTCGTCGAGACCCTGTTGTTGCCTGCGTTGACGGAACGAGCCCTGCTCGTGCTCAACCACGTGCTCGCGGCCGAAGCGGCGGCGATCGAGCGGCTGCGGCCGCACGCCGGCAGCGTGCTGCGGCTCGAGTGGCAGGTGCCGCCCGGACCCTGGCCGCGCCCGCCCGAGATCGCCTTGCGCATCACGCCGGCCGGCCTGTTCGAGTCGATCGAGCCGGCCGCCGAGCCGGTGGCTGCCTTGCGGGTCAGCGTCGACCTCCCGACCCCGCCGCGCGCCCTGGCACTGTGGCTCGCCGGCGATCGACCGGCGCTGGCGATCGACGGCGACGTGCGGCTGGCCGCCGATGTCGCCTGGCTGGCCGAGAACCTGCGCTGGGACGTCGAGCACGACCTCGCGCGGCTGGTCGGCGATGCGCCGGCGCACCAGCTGGCGCGCCTGGCGGCCGCACTGCGCGACGGCCTGCGTGCTACCGCACGCAATGCGGGCGCGGCCTGGGGCCGCCCGGGCGGCGGCACGACGGCCTCGCGATGAGGCAGCTGCTGCGGCTGGCAGCGATCGCCTTCATCGTCCTGCGCTACGGGCTGGACGAACTGGCGCTGTCGAGTTCGGGGCAGCGGCGCGTCCGCCGGCTGGGGCGGCTGCTGTCCTTCGGCCGGCGGCTCGACGCACCGCGCGGCGAGCGCCTGCGCGAGGCGCTGGTCCGGCTGGGCCCGATCTTCGTCAAGTTCGGCCAGGTGCTGTCGACGCGGCGCGACCTGCTGCCGGTCGACGTGGCCGACGAGCTGGCCAAGCTGCAGGACGACGTGCCGCCGTTCCCGGCCGAGCAGGCCGTGGCACTGGTCGAGGCGGCCTTCCAGCGCCCGCTGCACGAGGTGTTCGCCAGCTTCGAGCGCGAGCCGGTCGCCAGCGCCTCGATCGCCCAGGTGCACTTCGCCGTGCTCACCGACGGCCGCGAGGTGGCGGTCAAGGTGCTGCGCCCCGGCATGCTGGCCGCCATCGATGCCGATCTGGCGCTGCTGCACGACGTGGCCGGCTGGGTCGAGCGCCGCTCGGCCGACGGCCGGCGCCTGAAGCCGCGCGAGGTCGTCGCCGAGTTCGACAAGTACCTGCACGACGAGCTGGATCTCGTGCGCGAGGCCGCCAACGCCGCGCAGCTGCGTCGCAACATGGCCGGCCTGAACCTGGTGCTGGTCCCCGAGATGCATTGGGACCTGTGCACCCCCGGCGTCATCGTGATGGAGCGCATGAAGGGCGTGCCCATCGGCCAGATCGAGCGCCTGCGCGAGGCCGGCGTGGACTTCAAGAAGCTGGCGCGCGACGGCGTGACCATCTTCTTCACCCAGGTGTTCCGCGACGGCTTCTTCCATGCCGACATGCACCCCGGCAACATCCAGGTCAGCCTCGAGCCGGCGACCTTCGGCCGCTACGTGGCGCTGGACTTCGGGATCATCGGCACGCTGACCCAGGTCGACAAGGACTACCTGGCGCAGAACTTCATCGCCTTCTTCCGCCGCGACTACAAGCGCGTCGCCGAACTGCATCTCGAGTCCGGCTGGGTCCCGGCGGGCACGCGGGTCGACGAGCTGGAAGGCGCGATCCGTGCCTGCTGCGAACCCTTCTTCGACCGGCCGCTGAAGGAGATCTCGCTCGGCCAGGTGCTGCTGCGGCTGTTCCAGACCTCGCGACGCTTCAACGTCGAGATCCAGCCCCAGCTGGTGCTGCTGCAGAAGACCCTGCTCAACGTCGAGGGTCTGGGGCGGCAGCTCGACCCGGACCTGGACCTGTGGAGCACCGCCAAGCCCTTCCTCGAGCGCTGGATGGAAGAGCAGATCGGCTGGCGCGGCCTGCTCGAGCGCTTCAAGGACGAGGCGCCGCGCTATGCGCGGCTGCTGCCCGAGTTGCCGCGGCTGCTGCACGACGCGCTGGCGGCGCGGGCGGCGCCGGTGCGTCCCGCCGACGAACTGATGGCCCAGCTGCTGCGCGAGCAGCGCCGCAGCCACGGGCTGGTGCAGGCCGTCGTGTACGGTGGTCTGGGATTTGCATTGGGCGCCCTGGCGATGCTGGCGCTGGGGCGCTGGCCCGCCGGGTGAGTCGCCGCGCGCGACGGCGCGCCCCGTAAACTCCCGCCCCATCTCAACCGCCGGCGCCAGGCGCCGGGTCACGGAGGTCGCCGTGCTCGTCGCGTTCGTCGTCGTCTACATGCTGGTCACCATCGGCATCGGCCTGCTGGCCGCGCGCCGTGTCCACAACGCCAAGGACTACCTGGTCGCCGGGCGCAGCCTGCCCCTGTACATGAACGTGGCGACGGTGTTCGCCACCTGGTTCGGCGCCGAGACCGTGCTGTCGGTGTCGGCCACCTTCGCCAAGGACGGGCTGGCGGGGATCCCGGGTGACCCCTTCGGCGCCTCGGTCTGCCTGGTGCTGGCGGCGCTGCTGTTCGCGCGGCTGTTCTACCGCATGAACCTGCTGACCATCGGCGACTTCTACAAGCAGCGCTACGGCAAGTCGGTGGAGGTGCTGACCAGCATCGCGATCACGCTGTCCTACCTCGGCTGGACCTCGGCGCAGATGACGGCCCTGGGGCTGGTGATCCACGTGCTGTCGGGCGGCGCGGTCGACCTCAACACCTCCATCCTCATCGGCGCCGGCGTGGTGATGGTCTACACGATCTTCGGCGGCATGTGGTCGGTGGCCTTCACCGACCTGTTCCAGACCGTCATCATCCTGATCGGCCTGACGCTGGTGGCGGTGCTGGTCGGCGATCTGGCGGGCGGGGCGACCAAGGTCATCGCCCAGGCCGCGGCCGACGGCAAGTTCGCCTTCTTCCCGGCGGCCGACGACGCCGCGGCGTGGTGGGCGATGGCCGGGGCCTTCTTCGCCTTCGCCTTCGGCTCGATCCCGCAGCAGGACGTGTTCCAGCGCATGACCAGCGCCAAGGACGAGAAGACCGCGGTGCGCGGCACGATCATCGGCGCGCTGATCTACTTCTGCTTCGCTTTCGTGCCGATCTTCATCGCCTATTCGGCGCTGGTGGCCGACCCCACGCTGGGCGGCCTGTTCGCCGACGAGGACGCACGTCAGATCCAGCGCATCCTGCCCGACCTGGTGCTGGCCAAGATGCCGCTGTGGGCCCAGGTGATGTTCTTCGGCGCCCTGCTGTCGGCCATCCTGTCCACGGCCAGCGGCGCGCTGCTGGCGCCCACGGCGATCTTCACCAGCAACGTGCTCAAGCCCTTCGTGCCGCACATGGGCGACCGCCAGTTCCTGCTGACGCTGCGGCTGGTGCTGGTCATCTTCACGGCCGGTGCGCTGCTGTTCGCGCTCAACAGCAAGAGCACGATGTACGAGATGGTGCAGAACGCCTACAACGTGACGCTGGCGGGCGCCTTCATCCCGCTGGTGGCCGGCGCCTACTGGAAACGGGCCACCACGCAAGGGGCGCTGCTGTCCATCGTCCTGGGCATCGGCTGCTGGCTCGGGGCCGACATGATCGCGGCCGACGCCCTGGTGCCCCCCAACCTGGTCGGCTTCTTCGCGTCGGCCATCTTCATGGTGATGGGCTCGCTGGCGCCGCAGCTCATTCCCAACCACCGGCACCACGCGCTGCCCACGCATTGAGGCCTCCGCAGCGCCGGGCCCTATAATTTCGCGTTTGTTTTCAAGGGCTTAGCCATGCCGATCTATGCCTATCGCTGCGACGCCTGCGGCCACGCCCAGGACGTGCTCCAGAAGATCGCCGATCCGGTGCTGAGCGACTGTCCGGCCTGCGGTGCGTCCGCCTTCAAGAAGCAACTCACCGCGGCGGGCTTCCAGCTCAAGGGCTCGGGCTGGTACGCGACCGACTTCCGCAACGGCCAGGCCGCCAAGCCGGCCGCGGCCGCCGCCGGCGCGACGCCGCCGGCCGACGCTGCGACATCGGCGCCCCCCGCGGCGGCCCCGTCCGGCGAGGGCGGCGGCAGCACCGCGTCGGCGGCCCCGTCGGCATCGGCCGGGGGCTGCGGCGGCTCCTGCGCCTGCCACTGACACGGCACGAAAGCCCCGCGTGAAGAAATACCTGATCGCCGGCCTGCTGGTCTGGCTGCCGCTCGCCGTCACCATCTGGGTGCTGCATGCGGTACTGGGCCTGCTCGACGGCCTCTTCGCCTGGCTGCTGAGCGCTTCCCAGGCCGTGTTGCCCGTGGGGGCGCATGCGCCGCTCGAACTGCTGAAGCAGATCCCCGGCCTCGGCGTGATCGTCATGGTGGCCGGCCTGTTGCTGACCGGCGTGTTCGCCGCCAACATCGTCGGCCAGTGGTGGCTGCTCCAGGGCGGGCGGCTGCTGCACCGCATCCCCATCGTCAAGTCGATCTACAGCTCGGTCAAGCAGGTCTCGGACACGCTGTTCTCCAGCAGCGGCAACGCCTTCCGCGAGGCGGTGCTGGTGCAGTACCCGCGCCAGGGCTCCTGGACCATCGCCTTCGTCACCGGCAAGCCCGG
>CAZUUU010000216.1:0-5435 GCA_964622685.1 uncultured Methylibium sp. | reverse complement strand
TCCATCACCGCCAGCAGCGGCAGCATGATCGCCGCCGCCTGCGGCACCGGCAGCGCCAGCGCCATCAGCGGCGTGGCCAGCGCGCCGAAGCCGGCGCCGAAGCCGCTCTTGGCCAGGCCCATCATCAGGACCGCCGGCACGGCGACGACCCAGAACGCCGGGTCGGAGATGACGCTGAAGCTCACAGGACGCGGCAAGCCTGCTCGAACGACAGCCGCGGGCTGCGCGCGAACAGCTTGCCCGGATCGCCGTGGCCCAGGTTGCAGATGAAGTTGGTCTTCACGCGCGTGCCGGCCCAGAACGCGGCGTCGACCGCCGTCGCGTCGAAGCCGCTCATCGGCCCGCAGTCCAGGCCGAGCGCACGGGCCGCGACGATGAAGTAGCCGCCCTGCAGGCTGCCGTTGCGAAAGGCCGTGTGGCGCACCATCTCCTCGCCCTGGAACCAGGGTCGCGCGTCGACGTGCGGGAACAGTTGCGGCAGCGTGTCGACGAAGCCGAGGTCCATGCCCAGGATCGCGGTGACCGGCGCCTGCGCGGTCTTGTCGCGGTTGCCGGCCGACATCAGCGGCACGAGTTGCGCCTTGGCCGCCGCCGACGTCACGAAGCTCACGCGCAGCGGGCTGCAGTTGGCCGAGGTCGGGCCCCACTTGAGCAGCTCCCACAGGCGCCGCAGCGTCGCCTCGGGCACCGGTCGATCGATCCATCCGTTGTGGGTGCGCGCGTTGTCGAAGAGCTGCTCGGTGGTGATCTGCATGCGGACCTCGGGGTCGGGACAAGGGCCCGACAATTGTGGGATGTTCAGTCCATCGCAACACGAGGTCCGCCGCTTCTTCTGCGAGGCCTTCCGCAAGCAGCGCGCCGGCGAGGTGCTGGCGCCGATCGAGGCCCTGGCGGCCGACTGGATCGCCGAGCACCCCGAGTACCACGCCGACCTGGCCGATGCCGAGGCCGCCGTCGCGGCGAGCTACACCGTCGAGGACGGCCGCAGCAACCCCTTCCTGCACCTGTCCATGCACCTGTCGATCAGCGAGCAGCTCAGCGTCGACCAGCCGCGTGGCATCCGCCAGGCCTTCGAGCTGCTGGCCGCGCGGCGCGGCTCCGCGCACGAGGCCGCTCACGAGGTGATGGAGTGCCTGGGCGAGATGGTCTGGACTTCGCAGAAGAGCGGCCTGCCGCCCGACGGCGAGGCCTACATCGAGGCCGTCAGGCGCCGCGCGACGCGCTGAGCGTCGGCCGCGTGCTCACTTGATCGTGACCCACTGCCAGATGAAGAAGTTGTCGGCGCGGTGCACGAAGCTCACGTTGCTCCGCGAGGCCCAGGGGATCACCTGGCGGTGCAGCGGGATCGCATGCACCTGCTGCTGGTACTCGGCCAGCGCGGCCTTGACCAGCACCTCGCGCTTGGCCGGGTCGGCTTCGCGGCTCGAGGCCAGCGCCAGCTCGTCGAACTTCGCGTTCTTCACGTCGCCGAAGTTCCACGCGCCGATGCCGCCCTCGCCGCGGCTGCGCATCACCGGGGCGAAGATGATCTCGGCGTCGGTGGTCGCGCCGCCCCAGCCCAGCAGGTACATCGAGGTGTCCAGCCGCTGCAGCTTGGGGAAGTAGAGGACGCGCGGCATCGCGTTGACCTTGAGCTTCACGCCCAGCTGCGACCACATCGCGGCGAGTGCGAGGCAGATCTCCTCGTCGTTGATGTAGCGGTTGTTCGGGCAGTCCAGCGTGACCTCGAAGCCCTGCGGGTAGCCGGCCTCGGCCATCAGCTTCTTCGCCGCCGCCAGGTCGTAGGGCAGGCGCTTCTCGAGCGCGGGGTCGTTGTAGGTGCCCAGCGGCGACGGCGTCAGGCCCCCGGTCGGGACGCTCTGGCCGCGCATCAGCTTGGTCCGCAGGGTCTCGATGTCGATGGCCTGGTAGAGCGCCCGGCGCACACGCACGTCCTTGAAGGGATTGCGGTCGCCCGGAACCTTGCCGTAGAGCAGCTGGTCGCGCGACTGGTCCATGCCGATGAACAGGATGCGGTTCTCGGGCCCGTCGACCACCTTGACGCCGGCGGTGTTGCGCAGCCGCGGCGCGTCCTGCGGCGACGGGTCGAGCACGAAGTCCAGCTCGCCGGAGATCAGTGCCGCCGAGCGCGTCGCGTCGCTCTTGATCGGCGTGTAGACGACCTCCTGCACGTTGCCTTCCATGCGGCCCCACCAGTTGGGATTGCGCCTGTAGGTGGTCTTCACGTCGGGCTGGCGCGCGACCAGCATGAAGGGCCCGGTGCCGTTCTGGTGCAGCGAGGCGTAGCTCTCCTCCTTGGCCTTGAAGTCCAGCGGGCGCGTCACCTTGTGCTGCTCGCTCCAGGCCTTGCTCATGATGAAGATCGTGCCCAGGTGGTTCATGAAGATCGGGTTGACCTGCCTGAGCCGGAACTCGACCGTCAGCGCATCGATCTTGCGCACCTCGCCGAGCGCATTGGCATAGACCTTGATGTCCGAGCTGGCCTGCGCCGCGCGCTGCACCGAGAACACCACGTCGTCGGCCGTGAACGGGCTGCCGTCGTGGAACTTGACGCCCGGCCGCAGCTTGAAGCGCCACAGCAGCGGATCGGGCTGCTGCCACTCGGTCGCCAGTTCGGGCACGCGCTCGAGCTGCTTGCCGACGCTGACGAGCGTCTCGTAGACCTGGCCGTTGACGGCGTTGGTCAGCGAGTCGTTCTGCGAATGCGGGTCGGTGGTCTGGATGTCGCCCTGCGTGGCCCAGCGCAGCGTCTGGGCGGGCGCGGCGATGGCGGCGGCAGCCAGCGCGAGGCCGGCCAGGATCGTCAGGCGTTTCGTCATGGCGGTGGTCGCGGGAAGCGAGGGGACCGCGCGAGTGTATAGAGCGTGGAGCGCGCCCTAGGGTCGCGCGGCCTCTCCGGCCCACAGCTCGTCGATGTCCTGGAAGCGCCATGGCTCGGGCGGCTCGCAGGCGACGATCTTGTCGCTGCAGCGCGGCGCCGCGAGGTCGATCTCCTCGGGCACGATGCGCAGGTTGGACTTGGTGCTGAAGAAGGCCTTGACGCGCGGCGCCAGCAGCGAGCCGCCGCTCTGCTCCAGCACCACGGCCAGGCGGCCCGAAGCCAGCCGCACCAGCGAACCCGCGGGGTAGATGCCGATCGACTTGACGAAGACCTGGAACACCGCCGGGTCGAAGTGCCCCTTCCACTGCGCCATCTGCCGCAGCGCGTCGGCCGGGTTCCAGCCGGCCTTGTAGGGGCGGTCGGAGGTGACGGCGTCGTAGACGTCGCAGACGGCGCCCATGCGCGCCACCAGCGAGATGGCCTCGCCGGACAGGCGCTCGGGGTAGCCGCTGCCGTCGAACTTCTCGTGGTGGTGCAGGCAGACGTCGAGCACCTCGGCGCTGGCGTTGCCGCCTTCGACCAGCAGCTCGTGGCCACGCTTCGGATGGCTCTTGATGACGGCGAACTCCGCATCGGTCAGCTTGCCGGGCTTGTTGAGCACGTCCATCGGCATCATCGCCTTGCCCAGGTCGTGCATCAGCCCGGCAAGGCCGGCCTCGCGCACGGCGCCCTCGGCCAGGCCGAGCTGGCGACCGAGCGCCACCATCAGCGCGCACACCGCGACCGAGTGGAGGTAGGTGTACTGGTCGGCCGACTTCAGTCGCACCAGGCTCACCAGCGTGCCGGGGCTGTCCATCACCGAGCCGGCGATCTCGTCGACCAGTTGCCGGCCGCCGTCCATGTCGGCGGCACGGCCCATGCGCGCTTCGTTGAACATCGACTGCACCTGGCGATGCGACTGGCGCACCAGCTTGCGGGCCTGCGCCAGCTGCTGAGTGCGATCTTGCCTCCGTTCGCGCGGATGCCCGACCAGAGCCGGCGCGACCGGCGGCGCCACCACGGCGGCCACCGGCGCCGCCGCCGGCTGCACGTCGAGGCCGAGATCGACATCGATCACCACCTCGCGGATGCTGCTGGCGCGGACGCTCTCGAGGTCGGCAGGATCGCGCAGCACGAACTTCGAGCGCCAGAACGGGTGGTCGACCCAGGCGCCGCAGAGCTCGTGCAGGTGCATGCCCAGCCGGAGTTGGTCGACAGGAATACGCTTCAACATGATGGCCCCCCACGGCCCTTCGACGTCCGCTCGGGACCCCTCGTCATCGGCAGCGCGGCGCCGTTATGTAGCCCGCTGTCGTGATCCCGTCCTCGCGCGCCGGCAAGGGCCGGGCAAGAAAAAAGCCGCCGGACCTCGCGGTCGGCGGCTCGGGGCCGGAAACCGGCCGACGCTTACTTGAAGCGCGCCTGCGGCACCGTCTTCAGGTCGCCGGGCAGCGAGGCGATGTAGGCCGCCATCGCCTTCAGCTCGGCCAGCGTGTAGGGCTTGGCCTGGGCCGCCATGATGGCGTTGCCGCGGCCGACCTGCGGGTTGCCCTCGATGCGGTAGGCCTTCAGCGCCACCGTCAGGTAGTCGGCATGCTGGCCGGACAGCTTGGGGTAGCTCGGGTCGATGGGCTTGCTGAAGTTCTCGCCGTGGCAGGCGGCGCAGTTGCCCTTCTTCAGCAGCTCGGCGACCTGAGGCGCGGCTGCCTTGGCCGGCGTCGCCGGCAGTTCGGCGCGCGGACCGCCTTCGGCTTCGTAGTAGGCGGCCAGGTCGGCCATGTCCTGCTCGCTCAGCGACTCGGAGATGCCGCGCATCGTCGGGTGCTTGCGCTCGCCCTTCTTGTAGGCGTTCAGCGCCGCGACGATGTACTTGGCGTTCTGGCCCGCGATCATCGGCACCTTGTGGATCTCGGGGAAGCTCGCCTGGTAGCCCGGCAGCGCGTGGCAGCCGACACACATGGCGTTCTTGCTTTGGCCGGCAGCGGCGTCGCCGATCTTGTCCTGAGCATGCGCGGTCGTGCCGATGGTCAGCGCGCACAGCGCGAGCATCGCGGGGAACAGAGTCTTCATGGTCCGGCGGGGGGTTGAGTCTGGCGCGGGAGTATAAGGGCGCCCCTATACTGAATCGGTCGGCGCCGACATACCGTCGCCTCGCCGCCCCTCACTCCCAGCGCCATGAAATTCAACGGTTCCGACCAGTACGTCGCCACCCCGGACCTGATGCTCGCGGTCAATGCCGCGATCACGCTGCAGCGCCCGCTGCTCATCAAGGGCGAGCCCGGCACCGGCAAGACGATGCTGGCCGAGGAGGTCGCGCGCACGCTGAAGCTGCCGCTGCTGCAATGGCACATCAAGAGCACGACCAAGGCCCAGCAGGGCCTCTACGAGTACGACGCCGTGAGCCGCCTGCGCGACAGCCAGCTGGCCGACGCCGACAACTCGCAGAAGGTCAAGGACATCCGCAACTACATCGTCAAGGGCACGCTGTGGCAGGCCTTCACGGCCGAGCAGCCGGTGGCACTGCTGATCGACGAGATCGACAAGGCCGACATCGAGTTCCCGAACGACCTGCTGC
>CAZUUU010000215.1:0-5453 GCA_964622685.1 uncultured Methylibium sp. | reverse complement strand
AGGTCGCGATTTCGCGCGCACGGCGCTCGTCGGACAGCACCATGAACTCGTCGCCGGCCTGCGGCACCTCGGTCAGGCCCTGGATCTCGACCGGGATGGAAGGCCCGGCCTCGTTGGCCGGCTTGCCGTTTTCGTCGAGCATCGCGCGCACGCGGCCGTAGGTCGAGCCGGCCAGCACCACGTCGCCGCGCTTGAGCGTGCCGCTCTGCACCAGCACCGTGGCCACGGGGCCGCGGCCCTTGTCGAGCTGCGCCTCGATGACCAGGCCCTTGGCCGGCGCGTCCTTCTGCGCCTTGAGCTCCAGCACCTCGGCCTGCAGCAGCACCTGCTCCAGCAGGTCGTCGATGCCCTGGCCGGTCTTGGCCGACACCTGCACGAACGGCGAGTCGCCGCCGAAGTCCTCGGGCACGACCTGCTCGGCGATCAGCTCGCTGCGCACGCGCTCGATGTTGTGGCCGGGCTTGTCGATCTTGTTGATGGCCACGACCAGCGGCACCTCGGCCGCCTTGGCGTGGTGGATCGCTTCCTTGGTCTGCGGCATGACGCCGTCGTCGGCGGCCACGACCAGGATCACCAGGTCGGTCGCCTTGGCGCCGCGGGCACGCATGGCCGTGAAGGCCTCGTGGCCCGGCGTGTCGAGGAAGGTGATCATGCCGCGCGGGGTCTCCACGTGGTAGGCCCCGATGTGCTGCGTGATCCCGCCGGCCTCGCCCGCCGCCACGCGCGTGGTGCGGATGTAGTCGAGCAGCGAGGTCTTGCCGTGGTCGACGTGGCCCATCACGGTGACCACCGGCGCGCGCGGCAGCATCTCGGCCTCGGACACCGCGGCTTCCTCCTCGAGGAAGGCATCCGGGTCGTCGAGCTTGGCCGCAAAGGCCTTGTGGCCCATCTCCTCGACCAGGATCATCGCGGTCTCCTGGTCGAGCTGCTGGTTGATCGTGACCATCTGGCCCAGCTTCATCAGCTGCTTGATGACCTCGGAGGCCTTGACGCTCATCTTGTGCGCAAGGTCGGCGACCGAGATGGTCTCGGGCACGTGCACCTCGTGGACCTGCGCCTCGACCTGGATCGGGGCGGACGACATGCCGTCGCCGCGATCGCCACGGCGCCCGCCGCGCGGCGCCTTCCAGCCACCGCGCCCACCGGTGTCGGAGCGGCCCTTCAGCGCGGCACGCTTCTTGGCCGCATCGTCGGCCCAGCTGGATGACAGCTTCTCGGACTTGACCGACTTCTTGTCGCCCGGCTTGGCCGCGCCCGGGGCCGTGGGGGCGCCCGGCTTGGCGGTGGGCTTGTGGATCGTGCCCTTGATGCCCTCGGCCGGCTTCGGCTCTTCGGGCTTCTTCGCGACGAGCACCTTCTTCGGCGCGTTCATCATCGCGCGGATCGCCGAGGCCTCGTCCTCGGCCGCCTTGCGGCGCTTGGCCAGCTCGGCGGCCTTGAGCTTCTCTTCGGCCTCGATGTCGGCCGCCTTGACGACGCGCACCGCGGGCTTGACCGGCTCGGCCGGGGCGGCAGGAACCACCGGGGCCGCCGCGGCGGGCGCAGCGGCCGCCTTGTCCTTCTTGCCGGCCGGCACCTCGGCCGCAGCGGCGAGCGCGGCGGCGGCCTGCTCGGCGGCGGCGCGCTGGCGCTGCTCGGCGGCGTCGCGCTCGGCCTGCTCCTGGGCCTCGCGGGCGCGGCGCTTCTCGGCCAGGTCTTCTTCCTGGCGGCGCAGCAGCTCGGCCTGGCGGCTCGCTTCTTCCTCGCGCTTGCGGAGCTCGGCCTCGTCGATCACGGGCGCGACCGGCGCGGCCTCCTCGGCCGCCGGGGCTTCGTCACGCTTGACGAAGACGCGCTTCTTGCGCACCTCGACCTGGATCGTGCGCGCCTTGCCGGAAGCATCGGCCTGCTTGATCTCGGTGGTCGACTTCTTGGTGAGCGTGATCTTCTTGCGCTCGCCGCCGGCGCTGGTGCCGTGCGCGCTGCGCAGGTAGTCGAGCAGGCGCTCCTTGTCGCCTTCGGTCAAGGCATCGTCGCTCGACGCCTTGGCGACGCCGGCGGAATGCAGCTGCTCGAGCAGCGTCGCGGCCGGCCGGTTGAGCTCGGCGGCCAATTGTGCGACGGTGGTCACGGCCATTGTGGGTGGTCCTTGGTGGGTCTCGGGGGCCTGGCAGGGTGTGGTCTGGACTCTGAAGGACGGCGGCTCAGGCGGTGAACCAGTGCTCGCGGGCCTTCATGATCAGATCCTTGGCCTGCTCCTCGGCCATGCCGGTCAGCTCGGTCAGTTCGTCGACGGCCAGGTCGGCCAGGTCGTCGCGCGTCTGCACGCCGCCTTCGGCCAGTTTGGCGATCAGCTCGGGCGTCAGTCCCTCGAGGTCGCGCAGGTTCTGCGACACGCCGTCGAGCGACTCTTCCTTGGCGATCTCCATCGTCAGCAGCGCGTCCTTGGCACGGGTGCGCAGCTCGTTGACAGTGTCCTCGTCGAAGGATTCGATCTCGAGCATCTCGGTCAGCGGCACGTAGGCCACTTCCTCGAGGCTGGTGAAGCCTTCGGCGATCAGGATGTCCGCGACCTCGACGTCGACGTCGAGCTTCTCGACGAAGACCTTGCGGATCGACTCGGTCTCGGTGGCCTGCTTGTCCTGCGACTCCTCGGCGCTCATGATGTTGATGCGCCAGCCGGTCAGCTCGGACGCGAGGCGCACGTTCTGGCCGCCGCGGCCGATCGCGATCGCGAGGTTCTCCTCGTCGACCACGACGTCCATCGCGTGCTTCTCCTCGTCGACGACGATGGACTGCACGTTGGCCGGCGCCAGCGCGCCGATGACGAACTGCGCCGGGTCGGCGGACCACAGGACGATGTCGACGCGTTCGCCCGCGAGCTCGTTGGTCACGGCGTTGACGCGCGAGCCGCGCACGCCGACGCAGGTGCCGATCGGATCGACGCGCTTGTCGTGCGACAGCACGGCGATCTTGGCGCGCGAACCGGCATCGCGGGCGCAGCTCTTGATCTCGAGCAGGCCTTGCTCGATCTCGGGCACCTCGTGGCGGAACAGCTCCATCATGAAGCCCGGCGCGCTGCGCGACAGCATGATCTGCGGGCCGCGCTGGGTCGTGTCGACCTCCAGGATGTAGGCACGGACGCGGTCGCCGGTGCGCAGGTTCTCCTTGGCGATCATCTCGCTGCGGCGCAGGCGCCCCTCGACGCGGCCGCTCTCGACGATCAGGTCGCCCTTGTCGAGGCGCTTGACGGTACCGACGAAGATCTTGTCGCCGCGCGACAGGAAGTCGTTGAGCAGCTGCTCGCGCTCGGCGTCGCGGATCTTCTGCAGGATCACCTGCTTGGCGGCCTGGGCGCCGATGCGGCCGATCGACACCGACTCGACCTGCTCCTCGATGTAGTCGTCGACCTCGATGTCCGGGATCTCCTCCTGGGCCTCGAACAGCAGCTTCTCGGAATCGGGCAGTTGCAGGCCGGCCTCGTTGGGCACGACATGCCAGCGGCGGAAGGTCTCGTAGTTGCCGGTCTCGCGATCGATCGAGACGCGCATCTCGACCTCGCCGCCGTGCAGCTTCTTGCTGGCCGACGCGAGCGCGGCCTCGACGGCCTCGAACACCACCTCGCGCTCGACGCTCTTCTCGCGTGCGATCGCATCCACCAGCATCAACAGTTCACGGTTCATTGTTCTTGACCTCCGATTGCCTGGGGCGCCGTCGGGGCGGGAGCCCTGCCCTTGCGACCCTTGAAGTCCAGCACGGGCACCAGCCGAGCCTCGCGGACTTCATCGAGCTTGAATCCCAGCACCTGGTCCTGCGTGCCGTCGTGGAAATGCAGTTCCCAGCCTTCACCCGCGCCGACCAGCACGCCCTGGTACTTCTTGCGGCCCTGGAACGGCAGCTTCAGCACCAGGTCGATCCGCTCGCCCTGGAAGCGCTCGTAGTCGGCGTCCTTCTTCAGCGGCCGGTCCAGGCCCGGCGACGACACCTCGAGCCGCGTGTAGTCGCAGGCCTCGACCTCGAGCACATACTGCAGTTGCCGCGTGACGAGCTCGCAGTCCTCGACCGTCACGAAGTCCTCGCCGCCCGACGGATACGACCTGCCGGGCAACCGGTCGATGAAGACGCGCAGCAGCCCCTGCGAGCCACGCTCGCACTCGACCAGTTCGTAGCCGAGACCGGTGACGGTCTTCTCGACGGCGGCCTGCCAATTCATCGATCGGTGTCCTGCTGCTCCGTGCGCGACCCGGACCCGGGTTGCAAAAAGGTTCAAGCAAAAAAAAAGGGCTGGATTCCCCTGCCCAATTTCTGGTCTAGCGAAGCGCGCATTGTAGCCGGGCCAGCCCTTACCGGCAAGCCTCCAGGGTGTCAAGCACCCGGGGCGCCGGCCCCGCGTGCCAGAATTTCCAGCCCCAGAACCCACCCGCGGACGGAGACACCATGGGCTTTCTCGCCGGCAAGCGCCTTCTGATCACCGGGCTCCTGTCCAACCGCTCGATCGCCTACGGCATCGCCCGCGCCTGCCGGCGCGAAGGCGCCGAACTGGCCTTCAGCTACGTCGGCGAGCGCTTCAAGGAGCGCATCACCGACTTCGCCCGGGAGTTCGACTCGACGCTGATCTTCGACTGCGACGTCGGCGACGACGCCCAGATCCAGGCCATGTTCGACGCGCTCGGGCAGGCCTGGCCGCGCTTCGACGGCTTCGTCCACTCGATCGGCTTCGCCCCCCGGGAGGCGATCGCCGGCGACTTCCTCGACGGGCTGTCGCGCGAGGGCTTCCGCATCGCCCACGACATCTCGGCCTACAGCTTCCCGGCCCTGGCCAAGGCGGCGCTGCCGCGGCTGAACGACAAGGCCGCCCTGCTGACGCTGACCTACCTGGGCGCCGAGCGCGTGGTGCCCAACTACAACACCATGGGCTTGGCCAAGGCCTCGCTCGAGGCCAGCGTGCGCTACCTGGCCGGCAGCCTGGGACCCAAAGGCATCCGGGTCAACGGCATCTCGGCCGGGCCGATCAAGACGCTGGCAGCCTCGGGCATCAAGGGCTTCGGCAAGATCCTCGACGTGGTCGAGCACAACGCCCCGCTGCGTCGCAACGTGACGGTCGACGACGTCGGCAACGTGGCCGCCTTCCTGCTGAGCGACCTGGCCGCCGGCGTGACGGCCGAGATCACCTACGTCGACGGCGGCTTCAGCCGCGTGGCCAGCGGCATGTCGGAGGCCTGAGGCCGCTCAGGCGGCCACGCAGTCCACGTAGTAGCGGCGCTCGGCGCCCTCCTCGGCCTCTTCCTCGACCAGGCCGTGCACGTCGGTGTCGAAGCCGGGGAAGCGCTTGTTGAAGTCGCGCGTGAAGCGCAGGTAGTCGACGATCTTCTTGTTGAAGCGCTCGCCCGGGATCAGCAGCGGGATGCCCGGCGGATACGGCGTCAGCAGCGACGTCGTGATGCGGCCTTCCAGCGACTCGATCTCGACGCGCT
>CAZUUU010000214.1:0-5663 GCA_964622685.1 uncultured Methylibium sp. | reverse complement strand
TGATCATGGACGACATGATCGACACCGCCGGCACGCTGGTGAAGGCGGCCGAGGTCCTGAAGGAGCGCGGTGCCAAGAGCGTGTTCGCCTACTGCACGCACCCGGTCTTCTCGGGCCCGGCGATCGAGCGCATCAAGACCTCGCAGATCGACGAGGTTGTCATCACCAACACCATCCCGCTCAACGCCGAGGCCAAGGCCACGCCGAAGATCCGGCAGCTGTCGGTGGCCTTCCTGTTTGCCGAGACCATCCGCCGCATCTCGGACGGCGAATCGGTCACGTCCCTCTTCTCGGAGCAGAACAGCAATTTCTGATCCGGGTTCAACGCCCGCCGGCATGGGGTCGGCGGGTGCCATCGGGCGCCTGGTCGCGGGCGCCTTCCCTCACAGGAGAATCACCATGAAATTCGTCGCCTACGCACGCGACAAGCAGGGGACCGGAGCGAGCCGCCGCCTGCGCGTCTCGGGCAAGGTGCCCGGGATCGTCTACGGGGCCGGGGAGCCGGTCACGATCGAGCTCGATCACAACGCCCTGTTCCATGCGCTGAAGAAGGAGGCCTTCCACTCCTCGCTGCTCGACATGGAGCTGGCCGGCAAGAGCCAGCAGGTGCTGCTGCGCGACGTGCAGATGCACGCGTACAAGCCGCAGGTGCTGCACGTGGACTTCCAGCGCGTCGACGCCACGACGCGCATCCAGAAGAAGGTGCCGCTGCACTTCGTCAACGAGGAGAACGCGCCGGGCGTCAAGACCGACAAGGGCGTGATGTCGCACGTGGCCACCGACCTCGAGATCGAGTGCCTGGCCTCGCAGCTGCCCGAGTTCCTGACGGTCGATCTCGGCCACCTGGGCAAGGGCCAGTCGTTGCACGTCAACGACCTCAAGCTCGACCCGGGCATCAAGGTCGTGCTGCGCGGCCGCAAGAACCCGGTGATCGCCACCGTGGTCGCCCAGGCCGCCGAGGAAGTCCAGCCCGAGGTCGTGGCCGTCGCGGCGCCGGCGGCCGCACCCGCCAAGGGCAAGAAGGACGAGAAGCAGAACCGCAAGTGACCGGCGGGGGCCGCGCGTCCTCCCCCGGCAGGCCCCGCTTCGGCGGGGCTTTTTCATGGTCGGCCTCGCGATAATCCCGGCCATGATTCGATTGATGGTCGGCCTCGGCAACCCGGGCAGCGAGTACGAGGCGACGCGCCACAACGCCGGCTTCTGGTGGGTCGACGCCGTGGCCCGGCAGCTCAAGGCGACGCTGCACGCCGAGCGCAGCTACCACGGCCTCGTGGCCCGCGTGAACCTGCCGGACCGCCGCGACGCGCCGCTGTGGCTGCTGGAGCCTCAGACCTACATGAACGTCTCGGGCAAGTCGGTCGCGGCGCTGGCGCGCTTCTTCAAGATCGCGCCGGGCGAGATCCTCGTCGCGCACGACGAGCTCGACCTGCCGCCCGGCGAGGTCAAGCTCAAGCAGGGCGGCGGCCATGCCGGCCACAACGGCCTGCGGGACATCCACGCCCAGCTCGGTGCCACCGACTACTGGCGGCTGCGCCTGGGCATCGGCCACCCGGGGGTGAAGACCGAGGTGGCGAACTACGTGCTGGGCAAGCCGATGGCCGAGCACCGCGAGGCCATCACGGCCGCGATCGATCGTTCGCTGACGGCGCTGGACGCGCTGCTGGCGGGCGACATGGCGAAGGCGACGATGCGCCTGCACACGACCAAGCCACCCCGGCCCAAGCCGCCGCGGCCGACCGAAGCCGAGCCTGTCGCGCCGGCGATCGCGCCGCGCAAGGACGCCGTATGAGCGGCCGCGCCGTCGCGGTGGCGCTGCTGCTCGGTCTTGCCGGCGCGGCGGCCACGACGGCGCAGGCGACGGTGTATCGCTGCGGACCGGACGGGCGCAGCTACTCGCAGCAGCCCTGTGCCGACGGTCGCGCGATCGACGTCGACGATGCACGGACCGCCGGCCAGCAGGCCGAGGGCGCCGCCGCCTTGCGTCGCGACGCCGCGCTGGCGCGGCGACTGGAGCGCGAACGGCGCCTGGCGGAGTCGCGCGCGCCGCGGGCCGTCAGCCTGAGTGCGCCGCGTCCAGCCTCGATCACCGCGCAGCGGGCCGACCCGTCGAAAGGCCGGTCCCGCACCAAGCCGCGCGCCTCCAGGCCGTCCAGGCCGGTGGCGGTCGACCCCTCGCAAGCAGCGCCCGGCGGGGTTGCTGCACGCTGAGGACGCACCGGTCCGCTCAGGCCTCGGTCGGTGGTGCTGCCGGCGTGCCGACCAGCAGCCGGAACTTCGCCCACAGCTGCGGCTTGCTCTCCACGTGCGACGGGTTCACCGGGATGCAGGCCACCGGGCAGACCTGCACGCACTGGGGCTCGTCGAAATGCCCCACGCATTCGGTGCAGCGCGCCGGATCGATCACGTAGATCTCCGGGCCGAGCGAGATCGCCTGGTTCGGGCACTCGGGCTCGCAGACATCGCAATTGATGCACTCGTCGGTGATCATCAAGGCCATGGGGCCTCCGTCATTCGCTCTGGCTGACGCGGTCGCGCAGCCGCTTCAGCACCGACGGTGCCACGAACTTGGAGACATCACCGCCGAGGGTGGCAATCTCGCGCACGAAGGTACCGCTGACGAACTGGTACTGGTCGCTCGGCGTGAGGAACACCGTCTCCACGTCCGGCATCAGCTGCCGGTTCATGCCGGCCATCTGGAACTCGTACTCGAAGTCGCTGACCGCGCGCAGGCCGCGCACCACGACGCGGCCGCCCTGCTCGACCACGAAGTCGCGCAACAGGCCGCGGAAGGCCACGACCTCGACATTGGGGTAGGGGGCCGCCAGCTCCTGCGCGATCTCGAGCCGTTCGGCGATCGTGAACATCGTCCGCTTGTGGTGACCGGCGGCCACCGCGACGATCAGCCGCGGGAACAGCAGGCTGGCGCGGCGCACCAGGTCCTCGTGCCCCAGGGTCATCGGGTCGAAGGTGCCGGGGTAGACGGCGCTCAGGCCAGAGTTGAAGGGCACGGGGCGATCCTCGAGGAGCCAGTCTGCGGCGAAGTTTATGCCGCGGCTTCGGGGCGCCGCATCAGGTGGGCGTGGACCCGTCCGGCGCGCAGGTGGCGATGCAGCCGCAGGCCCTGCGCGGCGCAGGCCGCCGCGTCGAAGGCGCGATCGGCCTCGAGGTAGAGGAAGCCGTCGCGAGCCAGCAGCGGCCGTGCCGCGTCGAGTGCGGGCTCGAACAGGCTGGCGTCGAAGGGAGGGTCCAGCAGGATCAGGTCGAAGGCCGCGGTGCTGCGGGCGGCCATCCAGGCCAGTGCGTCGGCGACCTCGACGCGCACCTGCGTCGCCCGCAGGCGCTGCTGCACCGACCGCAGGCCGGCCGCGAGGCGCGGGTCGCGCTCGACCAGCACCACCTCCGCGGCGCCGCGAGAGGCCGCCTCGAAGCCGAGGGCGCCGCTGCCCGCGAAGGCGTCGAGGCAGTGCCAGCCGGTCAGGTCCTGCCCCAGCCAGTTGAACAGGGTTTCGCGCACGCGGTCCGGGGTGGGGCGCAGGCCGGGGGAGTCGGGGATCGGCAGCTTGCTGCGCTTCCACTGCCCGCCAATCAGGCGCAGTTCGCCCGGGCCGCGCGTCGCGGGGGCAGGAGGACGGGAGGGCGGTCGGGCGCTGCGGGTCACGCGCGGCATTCTGGCAGCGCGCCTGCGCTCTCTAGAATCCGCGCCACATGTTCAGTTTCTTCAGGAAGAAGACTGCCGAGCCGGCGCCGGTCGATGCGCCCGCTGCGCTTGCCGAAGCCCGCCGCCCCTGGCTCGACCGCCTGAAGGCCGGCCTGCGGCGCACCGGCGGCAGCATCACCCAGGTCTTCACGGGCACGCGCATCGACGATGCGCTGTACGAGGAACTGGAGGCCGCGCTGCTCCAGGCCGACGCCGGCATGCCGGCGACGACGCACCTGCTCGCGGACCTGAAGCGCCGCGTCAAGGAGGCTCGCGCGACCGAGCCGCTGGCGGTCAAGGCCTTGCTCGCGGACGCGGTGGCCGAGTTGCTGGCGCCGCTGCAGAAGCCGCTGCAGCTGGGCGATGACACGCCGACCGTGATCATGGTGGCCGGCGTCAACGGCGCCGGCAAGACGACCAGCATCGGCAAGCTCACGCGGCATCTGGCCGAGGACGGCGTCAAGGTGCTGCTGGCCGCCGCCGATACCTTCCGCGCCGCGGCCAGGGAGCAGCTTGGCGTGTGGGCCGATCGCAATCGCGTCGAGATCATCAGCCAGGAAGGCGGCGACCCGGCCGCAGTGAGCTTCGATGCGGTGAAGGCTGGCCAGGCCCGTGGCTGCGAGGTCGTGATCGCCGACACCGCCGGCCGCCTGCCGACGCAGCCGCACCTGATGGAAGAGCTGCGCAAGATCCGCCGCACGCTGGGCAAGGCGATGGACGGGGCGCCGCACGAGAGGCTGCTGGTCATCGACGGCAACACCGGCCAGAACGCCTTGGCGCAGGTGCAGGCCTTCGACGCGGTGCTGGACCTGACCGGCCTGATCGTCACCAAGCTCGATGGCACGGCCAAGGGCGGCGTGCTGGCGGCGATCGCGCTGTGGTCGCGCGGACGACCGGCGCCGGTGCCGGTCTACTTCATCGGCGTGGGCGAGAAACTCGAGGACCTGGAGACCTTCGACGCCCGCGAGTTCGCGCAGGCCTTGCTGAGCTGAACGGGCCGCTCAGGCCTTGAGCGGATCGAGCGCCATCGGCGCCGAATCGAGGTTGTCGAACCAGGTCGACGGCGTCGGCTCGGCAGCGCCCTGGCCGTGGTCGGCCGAGGCCAGCGCAAAGGCGCCGTCGGGCACGACCTCGTCCAGCGTCGCGAGTCCGCCGATGGTCACGGCCGCCGCGGCCGGAGCCAGCGTGTGCGTGCGCACCTTCGCGCCGCCTTCGTGGCTGCTCAGGCCCTCGGGCGCGCCGAGCACCTGCTCGCGCACCACCTGGGCGTGCGGCAGCGCTTCCTCGTTCCAGACGACCACGCGGATGCCGGCCTGGCGCAGCACGCGGTCCATGCGGGCGTGGCGCTTGCGCGTGCGCTCGCTGTCCTTGCCGGGCGGGCGGCGCACGTCGACGACGGCGATGACCTGGGAGCTGGCGTCGCAGACCACCAGGTCGGCGCACAGCTGGCCGCAGCGGTGCATCCACTCCTGGTAGGAGTTGCGGGTCGGGACCTTGATGAAGCGCGACAGCGGCAGCTGCGCCAGCACCATGTAGTCGGGCAGGGCGCGTGCGAGCATCAGGTGGGCGCGACGCTCGGCCGCGGTCAGGACCTTGGTCACCTCGGGCGGCCAGCCGACCACGGTGTCGAGCCCTTCGACGCGCTGCACGCGCTGCGCGGAACTCTTGCTGCTCTTGGTGGGGCGGCGCCGGAGCAGCCAGAGGGCAAGCAGGCCGGCCGAAAGGACCAGGGCAACCAGAGCGATCGGATCCATGAGCATGACGGCCAGCTGGGAGAGGGACGTCAAGTTAAGGCCTGGTTCCGGGCCCGTCAATGCAGCTTCGCACGGGGTACACCGCTGTCACATCCGGTTGCCAAATCCGTCGCGAAGTCGTCAGCGCAGCGGGCCGCCCTTGAAGCCGCCCATGCCGCCCATGCGCTTCATCATCTTCATCATGCCGCCGCCCTTCATCTTCTTCATCATCC
>CAZUUU010000213.1:0-5689 GCA_964622685.1 uncultured Methylibium sp. | reverse complement strand
GGCGGACGAGGCGGTGCTGCTGGGGCCGGCTCCCAGCCGCGAGAGCTACCTGGTGGCCGACAAGATCATCGCGGCCGCCAAGGCCACCGGCGCCGAGGCCATCCATCCCGGCTACGGTTTCCTGTCGGAGAACGAGGCCTTCGCCAGGCGCGTCGAGGAGGAGGGTCTGGTCTTCATCGGCCCCAAGCACTACTCGATCGCCGCGATGGGCGACAAGATCGCCTCCAAGAAGCTGGCCAACGAGGCCAAGGTCAACACCATCCCGGGCTGGAACGAGGCCATCGCGTCGCCCGAGGCGGCGGTGAAGATCGCGCAGGGCATCGGCTACCCGGTGATGATCAAGGCGAGCGCCGGCGGCGGCGGCAAGGGCCTGCGCGTCGCCTTCAACGACAAGGAGGCGCACGAGGGCTTCGCCTCCTGCCGCAACGAGGCACGCAACAGCTTCGGCGACGACCGGGTCTTCATCGAGAAGTTCGTCGAGGAGCCGCGCCACATCGAGATCCAGGTGCTGGGCGACGGCCACGGCCATGTCGTCTACCTGCACGAGCGCGAATGCTCGATCCAGCGCCGCCACCAGAAGGTGATCGAGGAGGCGCCGTCGCCCTTCATCAGCGACGCGACGCGCAAGGCGATGGGCGAGCAGGCGGTGGCGCTCGCCAAGGCGGTCAGGTACCAGTCGGCCGGCACGGTGGAGTTCGTCGTCGGCAAGGACCAGTCGTTCTACTTCCTGGAGATGAACACGCGGCTGCAGGTCGAGCACCCGGTCACCGAGTGCATCACCGGGCTCGATCTGGTCGAGCTGATGATCCGCGTGGCGGCGGGCGAGAAGCTGCCCTTCGCGCAAGCCGACATCCGGCGCGACGGCTGGGCCATCGAGTGCCGCATCAACGCCGAGGACCCGTACCGCAACTTCCTGCCCTCGACCGGCCGGCTGGTGCGCTACCAGCCGCCGGCGACGACGATGGAGGCGGCGAAACCGAGGCCCGCCGAAGGCGGAGTTCGCGTCGACACCGGCGTCTACGAAGGCGGCGAGATCCCGATGCACTACGACTCGATGATCGCCAAGCTCATCGTGCACGGGAAGGACCGCGCCGAGGCCATCGCGCGCATGCGCGAGGCGCTCAACGCCTTCGTGATCCGCGGCATCCACAGCAACATCCCCTTCCAGTCGGCGCTGCTGGCGCATCCGAAGTTCGTCGCGGGCGACTTCAACACCGGCTTCATCGCCGAGCACTTCCCCAAGGGCTTCGACGCGGCCGACGTCGCGCAAGAGGACCCGGACTTCCTGATCGCGCTGGCAGCCGCGGCCAACCGCCGCTACCTCGAGCGCGCCTCGGCGATCAGCGGTCAGCTGGCCGGTCACGGCGTGCGCATCGGCAGCGACTACGTGGTCGTGGTCAAGGGCGAGGAGGGCCGGCACACCCATCACCCGGCGACCGTCGACGTGGCCGACGGCGCGATCCGCGTGCAGGTCGGCGAGCGGCGCTACGAGCTGTCGGGCAGCTGGCTCTTCCGCGGCATCCGCGCGCTGGGCCAGTGCAACGGCAAGCCCTTCGCGGCCCAGGTCGAGCGCGACGGCGTCTGGATCCGCGTGGCCCACAACGGCCGCCGCATCGACGCGCTGGTGCTGTCGCCGTCCGCGGCCGCGCTGAAGAAGCTGATGCCCTACAAGGCGCCGCCCGACACCAGCAAGCTGCTGCTGTCGCCGATGCCGGGCCTGCTGGCCAGCATCGCGGTCACGGCCGGGCAGCAGGTGCATGCCGGCGAGCGGCTGGCGGTCGTCGAGGCGATGAAGATGGAGAACATCCTCGTGGCCACGCGCGACGGCACGGTGTCCGAGATCGTCGCCAAGCCGGGCGAGAGCCTGGCGGTGGACCAGACCATCCTGCGTTTCGCGTGAGGCCACGATGAGCAAGCCCTTCCGCATCCTCGGCGTCCAGCAGATCGCCATCGGCGGCCCCGACAAGCAGCGCCTGCGCGCGCTGTGGGTCGACATGCTGGGCCTCGCCGTCAAGGGCAACTTCGTGTCCGAACGCGAGAACGTCGACGAGGACATCTGCGCCATCGGTCGCGGCGCGCACGAGATCGAGGTCGACCTGATGCAGCCGGTCGACCCCGACAAGAAACCCGCCGTGCATGCCACGCCGCTCAATCACGTGGGCCTGTGGGTCGACGACCTGCCGAAGGCGGTCGAGTGGATGACGGCGAACGGCGTGCGCTTCGCCCCCGGCGGCATCCGCCGCGGTGCGGCCGGCCACGACATCTGCTTCATCCATCCCAAGGGCAACGACGAGTTCCCGCTGTCGGGCGAGGGCGTGCTGATCGAGCTGGTGCAGGCACCGCCCGAGGTCGTGGCGGCGCTCGCTTGAGCGACACCGCGAACGCGGCAGACGCGGCGTTGCCGCCAGCCGCGGTGAGCTTCCGCGAGGCGCTGCGCTTCTGGCTGAAGCTGGGCTTCATCAGTTTCGGCGGGCCGGCCGGGCAGATCGCGATCATGCACACCGAGCTGGTCGAGCGCCGCCGCTGGATCAGCGAGCAGCGCTTCCTGCACGCGCTGAACTACTGCATGCTGCTGCCCGGCCCCGAAGCGCAGCAGCTCGCCACCTACATCGGCTGGCTGATGCACCGCACCTGGGGCGGCGTCGTCGCCGGCGCGTTGTTCGTGCTGCCCTCGCTGTTCATCCTGATCGCGCTGTCCTGGGTCTACCTGGCGCATGGCGACGTGCCGCTGGTGGCGGGCCTCTTCTACGGCCTCAAGCCGGCCGTCACGGCGTTGGTGCTGCATGCCGCGCATCGCATCGGCACGCGGGCGCTGAAGAACGGCTGGATGTGGGGCATCGCCGCGCTGGCCTTCGTCGCGATCTTCGCCTTCGATGCACCATTCCCGGCGATCGTGGCGGCGGCGGCGCTGATCGGCTGGGTCGGTTCGCGCCGGGCGCCGCAGCTCTTTGCGCCGGCCGGCGGACACGCCGGCGCGCAGGCCGGCTACGGCCCGGCATTGATCGACGACCACACGCCGACACCACCGCATGCGCGCTTCTCGCGCAGCCACTTGCTGCGGCTGGCGCTCGTCGGCGCCGCGCTGTGGGCCGGCGCGATGGCGCTGCTGGTCGCCTTGCAGGGCTGGCAGGGCACGCTGGCGCAGATGGGGGTCTTCTTCACCAAGGCCGCACTGCTGACCTTCGGCGGCGCCTACGCGGTGCTGCCCTATGTCTACCAGGGCGCGGTGGATCACTACCAGTGGCTGACCGGTGCGCAGATGATCGACGGCCTGGCGCTCGGCGAGACGACGCCCGGCCCGCTGATCATGGTGGTGGCCTTCGTCGGCTTCGTCGGCGGCTGGACGCGGCAGGTGCTTGGGCCGGACGCGATCTTCCTGGGCGCCGCGCTGGCCGCGAGCGTGGCGACCTTCTTCACCTTCCTGCCGTCCTTCCTGTTCATCCTGGGCGGCGGGCCGCTGGTCGAGAGCACGCACGGCAAGCTCGGCTTCACCGCGCCGCTGACGGCCATCACTGCGGCGGTGGTCGGCGTGGTGCTGAACCTCGCGCTGTTCTTCGCCTGGCACGTGCTGTGGCCGCAGGGCTGGAGCGGCCGCTTCGATGCGGCGTCGGCGGTCATCGCGGTGGCGGCCGCGGTCGCGCTGTTCCGCTACAAGGTCGGTGTGCTGGCGCTGTTGGGCGGCTGCGCATTGGCCGGTCTGCTCGCGCGTGCCTTCGTCTAGAGCCCCAGCTTCCCCAGCGTCCTCGGCCCCGCCTCCCCATCCGGCACCAGCCCCGACCGCAACTGGAAGCTGCGCACCGCCGCATCGGTGTGCGGCCCGAAGACGCCGTCGACCTCGCCGGGGTCGAAGCCGCGGGCCTTGAGGGCCTGCTGCATCTTGCGGATCAGCGGGCCCTGCATCGGCGGGAACGTCAGCCTCAGGATCAGCGCCGACGGCGGTCGGAACACCGCGAGCGGCAGTTGGTCCGGGTAGTCGATCAGCGGCAGCAGCATCGCCAGGTCCCAGCGTCGTCCGTCGACCTTGTCGTTGGTGACGCCGCGCCGTTCGGAGTGCGCCTCGACGGTGCTGCCGTCGCCGCGCGAGAGCGCCACGTGGCCGATGCCGCCCGGCACCGGCTTGCGCACCAGCACCGCACCGGCAGTCGCGCGCGCCTGGCCCAGGCTGACCGGTCGCCGAGAGGCCTTGGCGTCGCGCGCCCAGGCGCCCGAGAAGGCGTCGGCGCGCGACGGGTTGGCGGCGTTGTCGGTGCAGCCGACCATCAGGCCGGTGGCCTGGAAGACCAGCCAGGACGCGAACTCGGCGCAGTCCCAGGGGCCTTTCCAGCGGGCGTTGTCCTTGGGCGCGAAGGCGCCGAGCTTGTAGGTCTCGCCGAGGTGCCTGTTGCCCAGCTTCACGAGGTCGGAACCGGTGGCCATGGGGATCTCCTCGTCGCGGCTAGAGCGCCAGCCTCAGGGCCGACTTCAGCCCGTCGAACAGGCTGCCGAGGAAGGCGTCGACGGCCGCCTGCGCGGTCGCCGCGACGACCGCAGCCTCGGACTCGAGCGCGCGGCCGCTCTCGTCGAGCAGCATCGCGCCGGTCTCCTTGGAGATCTGCTTCGTCGCGACGCCCTCGGCGATGGCGCGCAGCGTCCCGGCATTGGCCCGGGCGCTCTCGCGCATCCAGTCCTCGGCCGCCTGGCCGCCGGGCTGGGCGGCCAGCAGGCCGGCATCGAGCGCGGCGCCGAAGAGCTTGTCGAAGTCGAAGGCCATGGGCTGCTCCTCTCGCAGGACCTGCGGCGCCGGACGGCCGGCGGTGAGGCACTCTGAGCCTTGCGCGGCGAACGCGCATCCCCAGTTCCGACTTGCCAAGCCGCCGACGGCGCGGCGGTGGCGACGTCAGAGAAAGCGTTCGAGCAGTCGCTTGGAGCGCTTGTCCAGCGCCATCAGGTCGGGCACCAGGAACTGGATGCCATGGCTGTCGGCGATCAGCAGCGCGCCGCGGCCCAGGCGGCGGATGTCTTCCTCGCCCTTCAGCACGAAGCGCGTGTCGCCGCGGTCGGTGGCCACCTCCCAGGTGCTGGGCGTCGAGAAGGTCGAGACGTTGCGGATCTGGCGGATCACCGGCGTGAACTCGCGGTTCGCCAGCTCCTCGTCGATCAGCGCGCGCTGCGCCGGCGGCAGCGCGGCCAGGCGGGCGATCCACTGCAGCTCGCGGCCCTCGGGCCCGATCAGCGACAGGCCCTCGTCGGGCGCGGCCAGCGGGAAGGCGCGCACCGGCACCACGCCCTCGTGGCGTTCGCCGGCGCGCAGCAGCACGAGGCGGCCGTGGCCGTCGCGCTCGAGCCGGAAGTCGTCGTCGTGGGTCGGCGTCATCGCGGGCTCGTCAGGCCAGGTCGGCCGTGTGGGCCGAGGGCGTGGCCTCGCGGCGCGGCGAGGGCGGGGCGTCGTCGTCGGTCTCGACGCGGCGCAGCTGCGCCTCGTAGAGCCGCCAGTAGGCGCCGCGCCGCGCCATCAGCTCGTCGTGCGGGCCGACCTCGACGACCTTGCCGCGGTCCATCACCACCAGCCGGTCGGCCTTGCGCAGGGTCGACAGGCGGTGGGCGATCGCGATCGTCGTGCGGCCCTGCACCAGGTTGTCGAGCGCCTTCTGGATCTCCTTCTCGGTCTCGGTGTCGACCGACGAGGTGGCCTCGTCGAGGATCAGGATGC
>CAZUUU010000212.1:0-5705 GCA_964622685.1 uncultured Methylibium sp. | reverse complement strand
GGTCCTGCTGATCGCGGCCAGCTGCGCGCTCGAGTCGACGCGCCTGTACCAGTGGGAGGCGCGGTTGCCGGGCGGCCACGCCGGCGGGGTGCTCGGCTACACGCTCGGTGCCTTCAGCGTGCGTGCGATCGGCTTCACCGGCTCGGGCGTGTTCTGGATCGCCGCCCTCGTCGTCGGCCTGCCGCTCGCCCTGCGCTTCTCGTGGGGAGCGATCGCCGAGCGGATCGGCGCGGCGCTCGAGGGCCTGCGCGAGAAGCGCCAGGAGCGCATCGAGCGCGCCGAGGACATCCGCCTCGGTGCGCAGGCGCTGCGCGAGCGCGAGCACGTGGTCGAGATCGAACGTGTCCAGCTCGACGACCACGCGCCTCTGGTGATCGAGGCCCCGGTGGTCGAGCTGCCGAAGAGCGAGCGCGTCGCCAAGGAGAAGCAGAAGCCGCTGTTCACCGAGCTGGCCGACACCAAGCTGCCGCAGGTCGATCTGCTCGATGCCGCGCCCGGCCGTCTGGAGACGGTGACGCCCGAATCGCTGGAGATGACCTCGCGGCTGATCGAGAAGAAGCTCAAGGACTTCGGCGTCGAGGTGCGCGTCGTGGCAGCCTCGCCCGGCCCGGTGATCACGCGCTACGAGATCGAGCCCGCCACCGGCGTGAAGGGCTCGCAGATCGTCGGCCTGGCCAAGGACCTGGCACGCAGCCTGAGCCTCGTCAGCATCCGCGTGGTCGAGACCATTCCCGGCAAGAACTACATGGCGCTGGAGCTGCCCAACGCCAAGCGCCAGACCATCCGCCTGGCCGAGATCCTCGGCTCCCAGGCCTACAACGACGCGCACTCGATGCTGACCATGGGCCTGGGCAAGGACATCGTCGGCGGGCCCGTGGTCGCCGACCTCGCGAAGATGCCGCATTGCCTGGTGGCCGGCACGACCGGCGCCGGCAAGTCGGTCGGCATCAACGCGATGATCCTCAGCCTGCTCTACAAGGCCGAGGCCCGCGACGTGCGGCTGATCCTGATCGACCCGAAGATGCTCGAGATGAGCGTCTACGAGGGCATCCCGCACCTGCTGTGCCCGGTGGTCACCGACATGAAGCAGGCGGCCAATGCGCTGAACTGGGGCGTCGGCGAGATGGAGCGCCGCTACAAGCTGATGAGCAAGCTCGGCGTGCGCAACCTCGCCGGCTACAACAAGAAGCTCGACGAGGCGCAGGCCAGGGGCGAGAAGCTGCCCAACCCCTTCAGCCTGACGCCGGAGGCGCCCGAGCCGCTGGAGCGCCTGCCGCATGTGGTGATCGTCATCGACGAACTGGCCGACCTGATGATGGTCGTCGGCAAGAAGATCGAAGAGCTGATCGCGCGGCTGGCGCAGAAGGCCCGCGCCGCTGGCATCCACTTGATCCTGGCCACGCAGCGCCCGAGCGTGGACGTGATCACCGGCCTGATCAAGGCCAACATCCCGACGCGCATTGCCTTCCAGGTCAGCAGCAAGATCGACTCGCGCACGATCCTCGACCAGATGGGCGCCGAGGCCTTGCTCGGCATGGGCGACATGCTCTACATGGCGGCCGGCACCGGCCTGCCGATCCGCGTGCACGGCGCCTTCGTCAGCGACGAGGAAGTGCACCGCGTCGCTGACTACCTGCGCAGCCAGGGCGCGCCCAACTACATCGAGGGCATCCTCGAGGGCGGCACGCTCGACGAGGAGAGCGGCGCGGCCGGCGAGGGTGGCCCGGCCGGTGAAGGGGAGGCTGATCCGATGTACGACCAGGCGGTCGCGATCGTGCTGCAGCACAAGCGTGCGTCGATCTCGCTCGTACAAAGGCATTTACGCATCGGCTACAACCGTGCCGCACGCCTGCTGGAACAAATGGAGCGATCCGGACTCGTATCCAGCATGGCCACCAACGGCAACCGCGACCTGCTGGTCCCGGTACGCAACCACGAATGAGACGCTTCGTCACGGCCGCGCTCCTTGCGCTGCTGGCTGCATCCGGTGCGGCGAGGGCCGATGCGGTCGATACGCTCAAGGCCTTCGTCGCCGAGGTCAAGACCGGCCGCGCCGCCTTCACGCAGACCGTCACCTCGCCCGATGGCGCGAAGAAGAAGCAGTCCTCGGGCAGCTTCGAGTTCTCGCGACCCGACCGCTTCCGCTTCGCCTACCTCAAGCCCTACGAGCAGTTGATCGTCGGCGACGGCCAGAAGGTCTGGCTCCACGATGCCGACCTCAACCAGGTCACGGTGCGGCCTTTCGACCAGGCACTCGGCAGCACGCCTGCCGCGCTGCTGGCCGGCGCGTCGCTCGAGCGCGACTTCGACCTCAAGGCGCTGCCCGACGAGGGCGGCCTGCAGTGGGCTCAGGCGGCCCCGAAGGCGAAGGAGACGGCCTTCCGTTCGCTGAAGGTCGGTTTCCGCGGATCGCAGCTCGCCGCGGTCGAGATCGTCGACGCCTTCGGGCAGCGGTCACGGCTGGACTTCAGCCAGCTCGAGGCCAATGCCGCGCTGCGGCCGGAGCGCTTCCGCTTCACCCCGCCGCCCGGCACCGACGTGATCGCGCCGTAGAGCGGCGGCGCGCGGCGGCGCGGCTCAGCCGCCGTGCGCCAGCTTGAAGACCGCCACCGCCTGCACCAGTTGCTGGGCCTGGCCCTTCAGGCTCTCGGCCGCTGCGGCCGACTGCTCGACCAGTGCCGCGTTCTGCTGCGTGCCCTGGTCCATGCGGCTGACCGCTTCGCCGACCTGGGCCACGCCCGCGCTCTGCTCGGTGCTGGCCGTGCTGATCTCGCCGACGATGTCGGTCACGCGGCGGATCGCGCTCACCACCTCGTCCATGGTCGAGCCGGCCTGGTCGACCAGGGCCGTGCCCTGCTCGACGCGTTCGACGCTGGCGTTGATCAGCGCCTTGATCTCCTTGGCCGCCTGCGCGCTGCGCTGGGCGAGGTTGCGCACCTCGCCGGCCACGACGGCGAAGCCGCGGCCCTGCTCGCCGGCCCGCGCGGCCTCGACCGCGGCATTGAGCGCGAGGATGTTGGTCTGGAAGGCGATGGCGTCGATCACGCCGATGATGTCGGCGATCTTCTTCGACGAATCGTTGATGTCCTTCATCGTGTCGACGACACGGCCGACGACCGCGCCGCCCTTGACCGCGACCTCGGTGGCGCCCATCGCCAGCTGGTTGGCCTGCTGCGCGTTGTCGGCGTTCTGGCGCACGGTCGAGCCCAGTTCCTCCATCGATGCCGCGGTCTGCTGCAGCGACGAGGCCTGCTGCTCGGTGCGCACCGACAGGTCGTTGTTGCCCGAGGCGATCTGCGCCGAGGCCGTGGCCACGGCCTCGGCGTTGCCGCGCACCTCGCCGACGAGCGCGGCGAGCCGCTGCTTCATGCCGGTCAGCGCCTGCAGCAGTTGAGCGGTCTCGTCGTTGCCACGGACCTGCAGCGCGACCGTCAGGTCGCCGCCGGCCATGTGCTCGGCCGCGTCGACCGCGTCGGCGATCGGCTGCACGATGCGGCGGGCGATCCACAGCGACAGCAGCACGATGGCCGTGGCGGCCAGCGTGCCGACGATCACCAGCACGACCGTCGTGCGCTGGGCCTGCGCGGCCGCGGTGTCGGTGGCGGTCTCGACGCCGAGGTTCTCGCGCGCGACCTGCTCGTCGAGCTGCTTCGCGAGGATGCGGTACTGCGCGTCGGCCGACTGCATGGCCGCCGCGCCGGTGTTGACGTCGACCGACGACAGGTCGATCGCGTCGTCGACCAGCTTGCGGTACTTCTTCAACGTGGCCGATGTCGCGGCCAGGCTCGCGCGCTTGCCTTCGTCGGCGCCGGTCGCCAGCGTGTCCAGCAGCCTGGCCACGGCCGTCAGCTGGCTGGCGATCTTGTCCTGCTCGACCTTGAGCTTGGCGGCGTCGAGATTGGCGATCCAGGTCATCAAACGGTAGGTCGACGAATGGCTCTCGGCGGCCTCGGCCCGCGCCTGCATGGCCAGCAGGTTGGCCGCGAACTGCTCGGTGCCGAGCGCCTGCATGGCCTGCTGCTGCTGCGACATGGCCCGGTAGGCCAGGCCGACGACGGCGACCAGCATCAGCACCGCGAGCAGCGGCGCCATCAACATCTTCTGGCGTATCTTCACCTCGACCCCCTCGTTCGACGACCGGCACGGACGCGGCACCGGCACGGAGCCGGCGGCCGCGCCGCGATCACTTCTTGTAGATGCCGCCGCAGAGCACGGCGTCGTCGAGTCGCTCGCAGTACATCGACTTCGGCTCGACCTTCTTGCTCACCGGGTTGGTGAACTTGTAGTCCTGCCAGAACGAGGGCTTGGCCTTGCCGAGCTCGACGCGCTCGCGCACGAACTCCTTGCCGTCCACGTCCTTGAGGTCGATCAGGTTCTTGCCGACCATCTTCTCGTTGGCGCCGTGGGCGCGCACCGTGCCGTCCAGGGCGTAGACGACCAGGTAGAGGTCGCGGTCGGTGAACTGGCCCTGCTTGTTGGTGATCTCGGCATAGACCTTGTCCTTGCCGTTGGCCTTGGCGAAGGCGACGCCCTTCTTGACCATGGCCGTCGCCTCGTCGGCGGTGGCGAACTCGCTCTTGGCCAGGGCGGCCGAGGCCATCAGGCCCAGGGCGGCGGCGGAAATCAGCGTACGAATCATCTCGGACTCCCCTTCAGCAGTGGTGGATGCTTGGCGCGCACCCGCAGACCTGCGGGAGCTGGCGCTCGCTGAGGCAGTATCGGCAGCCGCGGGTGCCGGCTTGAGCCGAAAAGCGCCGGCGAAGCCCGGCAGTTCGCGCTGCCACAATATCCGGATGGCCTCGCAAGCGCTGCCGTTCGACCCGCCCGACCGAGCCTCCGACGAGGCGGCGCCGCTGGCCGAGCGCCTGCGACCGGGGCTGCTGGACGAGGTGATCGGCCAGCCCCAGTTGCTGGGCGACGGCAAGCCGCTGCGCGCCGCGTTCGCCTCCGGCCGGCCGCATTCGATGATCCTGTGGGGCCCGCCCGGCACCGGCAAGACGACGCTGGCGCGGCTGATGGCCGAGGCCTTCGATGCACAGTTCATCGCGATCTCGGCGGTGCTGGGCGGCGTCAAGGACATCCGCGAGGCGGTCGAGCAGGCGCGCGTCGCGCAGGGCCAGGGCCGCCGCACCATCGTCTTCGTCGACGAGGTGCACCGCTTCAACAAGGCGCAGCAGGACGCCTTCCTGCAACTCCGCGCTGCTGTCGCGCGCCACGGTCCATGTCCTCCGACCCCTCGAGGAAGCGGAACTGGCCGAGCTGCTGGCGCGCGGCCGGGCGCTGATCGGCGGGCCGGCGCTGGGTGCGGCGGCACAGCAGCGCCTGATCGGCTACGCCGACGGCGATGCGCGCCGGCTCCTCAACACCTACGAGAACGTCGCCCGCATGGCCGGCGCGGTGGCTGCGATCGACGAGGCCTTCCTCGAGCAGGCGCTGGGCGAGCAGCTGCGCCGCTACGACAAGGGCGGCGACCAGTTCTACGACAGCATCTCGGCGCTGCACAAGAGCGTGCGCGGCTCCGACCCCGATGCGGCGCTGTACTGGTTCGTGCGCATGATCGACGGCGGCGTCGACGCGCGCTACGTCGCCCGCCGCCTGGTGCGCATGGCCAGCGAGGACATCGGCCTGGCCGACCCGCGCGCGCTGCGGCTGGCACTGGACGCGGCCGAGACCTACGAGCGCCTCGGCTCCCCCGAGGGCGAGCT
>CAZUUU010000211.1:0-5710 GCA_964622685.1 uncultured Methylibium sp. | reverse complement strand
TCGCCCGGCGCCGCGCCGGACAGGGGGCGCGTGGACGTCTCGTTGCCCTTGCAGGGGCCGACCTCCTGCAGCATCTCCAGGTCGAAGCGGGTGCGCTGCTCGATGCGCTGCGCTTCCACCAGCTTGCCGGCCTTGACGAACTCGTCGAGCCGCACGCGCAGTTCTTCCTTGATGCCCTCGATGGCACGCAGCACCTGCTCGCGCGGTGTCACGTAGTGGCTGGACGGATAGACCACGAAGCGCGGCACCTTCTGGCGGATGCGGCCGGTCAGCGGGTCGAACAACGACAGCGTCTCGATCTCGTCGTCGAACAGCTCGACGCGGATCGCGAGCTCCGAGTGCTCGGCCGGAAAGATGTCGATCGTGTCGCCGCGCACGCGGAAGGTCCCGCGCGAGAAGTCGGTCTCGTTGCGCTGGTACTGCATGCGGATCAGCTGCGCGATCAGGTCGCGCTGCCCGAGCTGGTTGCCGCTGCGCAGGATCAGCCGCATCTCGAGGTAGTCCTCGGGCTTGCCGATGCCGTAGATCGCCGAGACGCTGGCAACGATGATCACGTCGCGCCGTTCCAGCAGGCTCTTCGTGGCCGACAGGCGCATCTGCTCGATGTGCTCGTTGATCGCGCTGTCCTTCTCGATGAAGAGGTCGCGCTGCGGCACGTAGGCCTCGGGCTGGTAGTAGTCGTAGTAGCTGACGAAGTACTCGACCGCGTTCTTCGGGAAGAACTCGCGGAACTCGCTGTACAGCTGCGCGGCCAGCGTCTTGTTGGGCGCGAACACGATGGCCGGCCGGCCCATGCGTGCGATCACGTTGGCCATCGTGAAGGTCTTGCCCGAGCCGGTGACGCCGAGCAGGGTCTGGAACACCTCGCCATCGTTGAGGCCGTCCACCAGCCCGGCGATCGCCGCCGGCTGGTCGCCGGCCGGCGGATAGGGCATGAAGAGCTGGAAGGGCGAGTCGGGAAAGCTCGCGAACTCGCCGGCCGGCGAGTCGGCTTCGGCAACGGGGGCAGCGACGGTCTCGGTCAGAACGGCCATGGGCGGGCTCGCTAGAATGCGGGTTATCCCTTGGGGCAGGGCAATCCGCCAGCGTAGCCGAATCGCTTCGCCCCTGCCACTGACATCCACTGCACCGCGAAGCCGCCGCCACCATGTCCGCCCTGTTTGCCTCCGTCGAGATGGCTCCCCGCGACCCGATCCTGGGTCTGAACGAGCAGTTCAACGCCGACCCGAACCCGGCCAAGGTCAACCTGGGCGTCGGCGTCTACTACGACGAGAACGGCAAGCTGCCGCTGCTGAAGTGCGTCGCTGCCGCCGAGGCGCAGATCGCCGCCGCGCCCAAGGCGCGCGGCTACCTGCCGATCGACGGCATCGCCGCCTACGACAAGGCGGTGCAGGGCCTAGTGTTCGGCGAGGCCGCCGCGGCCTCGGGCCGCATCGCGACCGTGCAGGGCCTGGGCGGCACCGGCGGCCTGAAGATCGGCGCCGACTTCCTGAAGCGCCTGTCGCCCGACGCCAAGGTGCTGATCAGCGATCCGAGCTGGGAGAACCACCGCGCGCTGTTCACCAACGCCGGGTTCAAGGTCGAGAGCTATCCGTACTACGACGCCGCCAAGCGTGACCGGGGCGGCATCGACATCGACGGCCTGCTGACGGCGCTCAACGGCGCGCCGGCCGGCACGATCGTCGTGCTGCATGCCTGCTGCCACAACCCGACCGGCTACGACCTCGACGCGAACCAGTGGCAGCAGGTCATCGCCACGGTGCAGGCCAGGAAGCTGGTGCCCTTCCTCGACATGGCCTACCAGGGCTTCGGGCAGGGCATCGCCGAGGACGGCGCGGTGGTGCAGCAGTTCCTGAGCTCGGGGCTGGACTTCTTCGTCTCGACCAGCTTCTCCAAGAGCTTCTCGCTCTACGGCGAGCGCGTCGGCGCGCTCAGCGTCGTCTGCGCCAGCAAGGACGAGGCGGCGCGCGTGCTGAGCCAGCTCAAGATCGTGATCCGCACCAACTACTCCAACCCGCCGACGCATGGCGCGACGGTCGTGGCGACGGTGCTGACGACCCCGGCGCTGCGCGCGCAGTGGGAAGAGGAACTCGCCGGCATGCGCCAGCGCATCAAGGCCATGCGCGTCGCGCTGGTGGCCCGCCTGCAGGCTGCCGGCGTCAAGGGCGACCTGAGCTACATCACGACCCAGCAGGGCATGTTCAGCTACTCGGGCCTGAACGCGGGCCAGATGCAGCGCCTGCGCAGCGAATTCGGCATCTACGGCGTCGATTCGGGCCGCATCTGTGTGGCGGCGCTCAACGAGCACAACCTCGACGCCGTCGCGAAGGCGATCGCCGCGGTCGCCTGAGGTCCCGGCGCCGCCGCGAGTTTGCAATTCTTTGCAAGCTAGAGGCCGGCGCCGATGCACCGATGCAGCGGATGCTGCGTTAAACGATCACCGGTCGCGCCGCGACCCGAGGTGACGCCATGAACGCCATTCGCTTCTTCCCGCCCCGCAGCGGCAGCTTGTTCGCCCTGCTCTGCGCCGGTCTGCTGGTGTCGGGCTGTGCCAGCCCGGCCCACGCCGAGAACGAGCCCGACCACGACGTCGTCGACCCTCCGGCCCGCGTCGGCAGCATCAGTGCGCTGCGCGGCCCGGTCGACGCCTCGACCGAGGCCGGTGGCGCCTGGGAGCCCGCCCAGATCAACCAGCCCGTCACCACGCAGACCGCGCTGTGGGCCCCGCCCGGCAGCCAGGCCGAGGTGCGCATCGGCAGCAGCTCGGTGCGCCTGGACGGCAACACGCAGGCGGTGTTCTCGCAGCTCGACGACCACGGCGTCTCCATCGACGTCGCCCAGGGCACGGTGCGCGCCCGTGTGCGCCACCTGCCGAGCGGCGACCGCTTCTCGCTCAGTGCCGACGGCGTGCGCGCCGAGGCCGACGGGCCGGGCGACTACCGCGTCGAGTACGACCCCGACCGCCGCGCCTACACGCTGCGCGCGATCGCCGGCCGCCTGCGCCTGGTGACGCCGAGCAACAGCTTCACGCTCGGCACCGGCCAGGAAGCCCTGGTCGAGCGCGGTGGCGAGACGCTGCAACTGCGCGCCATGGGCCAGCGCGACGACTTCGACCAATGGGCCGAGGCGCGCGACCGCGACCAGGACCGCCTCGCCGCCGCCCGCTACGTCTCGCCCGAGACGACCGGCATCGAGGCCCTGGACGAGCACGGCCGCTGGGACACGGTCGCCGAATATGGCGCCGTCTGGTACCCGCGCGCCCTGCCCTATGGCTGGGCGCCCTACCGCTACGGCCGCTGGGCCTACGTCCGGCCCTGGGGCTGGACCTGGGTCGACGACGCGCCCTGGGGCTTCGCGCCCTTCCACTACGGCCGCTGGGCGCTGATCGGCAGCGCCTGGGGCTGGGTACCGGGCCCTATCGTCGCGCGCCCGGTGTGGGCGCCGGCGCTGGTCGGCTACGTCGGCGGGCGCTCGGGCAACGTCAGCGTCAGCATCGGGATCGGCGGCGGCGCGCCCGTCGGGTGGTTCCCGCTCGGCCCGCGCGAGGTCTACCACCCGCCCTACCGCTACTCGCCGCGCTACGCACGGCAGGTGAACATCATCAACGTGACCAACGTCGTCAACGTCGCGCCTGGCGATCGCGCCGTGACGCGCCCGCAGCCGCCGGCCCCGGCCTACCGCTACGCTCATCGACCCGACGCGGTGACGGTGGTGCGCGAGGACCAGTTCCGCAACGCGCGGCGCATCGGCCGCGACCGCATCGAGCTCACCGCGCAGCAGGCCGCGCAGCTGCAGCCGGTGGTCGCCACCGTCGGCGGCCGTCCGGGTGGCGTGGCCGCCCCGCGGCCGGGCGGGTTGCCCACCGCGGCGCTGCCGCCGGCGCCGGCCCAGCGCGACCTGCGCGCGGACGAGCCGCGTCGCGGCTTCCGCGATCCGCGCGTCGAGCGCCCGCGGGTCGAGACGGGCCTGCCGCCGCGTGCCATCGGCCCCTACGGCAACGCCGTGCCCCAGCCACCGCAGCAGCAACCGGCGTTGCCGAACCCTCCGCGCGGCGACCGGCCGGTGATCGTGCCGGCCCAGCCGGTGGCGCCGGCCGTCGTCGAGGCCCCGCGCCCGCAAGGCGAGCCGGATCGCATGATGCGCCGTCACGGCAACGACGACCGCGGCGACGGCCGCAACGAAGAGCGCGGCGACTGGCGCCAGAACGGCCGCGGCTACGACGGCAACCAGCGCGGCGAGCGCCCGCAGCCGCGCCAGGCGCCGGAGCCGGCGCGCATGCCGCAAGCGCAGCCGCCGATCTCGCTGCCCAACAACACGCCGTCGCCGCAGGTGATGCCGCGCCCGGTGCCCGTGCCTCAGGTCATGCCCTCGCCGCAGGTCATGCCGCGGCCGGTGCCGGTGCCGAGCCCGCAGCGGCCGCCGGCGGCGCAGCAGCCGCGCGCGCCCGAGCGGTCCGAGCGCCATGAGCGCAGCAACGTCGACCCGCGGCGCGGCTTCGTCGATGCCGTCCAGGGTCAGGGCCAGGGCAACAAGCGCGAACGCGAGCGCTGAGACCACTGACGCCCTGGTGACAGCCAGTGCCGGGCCGCGCGCGAAAGCGCCGGCCCGGCCCCGCATTTGCGGCCTATGCCGCGCCCCCGGGCCTGCGACGATGCCAAGGTCGGGGACTCTCCCCTACACTGGTCGCGGCGCAGCATGAGGGTGCGCCGACCCCACAAGACGACCGGCGGCGCCACGCGACCCCGGCTCGATCGACGCAACGAGGCAACGGCATGCTCTACCAGCTCTACGAAACGCAGCGCGCGCTGCTCAGTCCCTTTGCGGAGTTCGCCACCGCCTCGGCCAAGCTCTACAGCCATCCGCTGTCGCCCTTTGCGCAGGCGCCCGGCGCGCAGCGCGTGTCGGCCGGCTTCGAGCTGATGCACCGGCTCACCAAGGAATACGAGAAGCCCGAGTTCGGCATCACCAGCATCAACGTCGGCGGTGTCGACATCGTGGTGCAGGAGAACGTCGCGATCGAGAAGCCCTTCTGCAAGCTGCTGCGCTTCAAGCGCTTCACCGACGACGCGAAGGTGCTGACCAAGATGCGCGACCAGCCCAGCGTGCTGGTCGTGGCGCCGCTGTCGGGCCACCACTCCACGCTGCTGCGCGACACCGTGCGCCTGCTGCTGCAGGACCACAAGGTCTACATCACCGACTGGGTCGATGCGCGCATGGTGCCCACCGAGTCCGGCGCCTTCCACCTGGACGACTACGTGCACTACGTGCAGGAGTTCATCCGGCACGTCGGCCCGGACGTCAACGTGATCTCGGTCTGCCAGCCGACGGTGCCGGTGCTGGCCGCCATCTCGCTGCTGGCCAGCGGCGGCGAGAAGACGCCGCGCACGATGGTGATGATGGGCGGCCCCATCGATGCCCGCAAGTCGCCGACCGCGGTCAACAACCTGGCGATGAACAAGAGCCACGAATGGTTCGAGAACAACGTCATCTACCGCGTGCCGCCCAACTACCCGGGCGCCGGGCGCGCGGTCTACCCCGGCTTCCTGCAGCACACCGGCTTCGTCGCGATGAACCCGGACCGCCACCTGACGGCCCACTACGACTTCTTCCTCGACCTGGTGCGCGGCGACGACGACAGCGCCGAGTCGCACCGGCAGTTCTACGACGAGTACAACGCCGTGCTCGACATGCCGGCCGAGTACTACCTCGA
>CAZUUU010000210.1:0-5723 GCA_964622685.1 uncultured Methylibium sp. | reverse complement strand
GTTCAACCTGTTCTTCGAGAACAGCACGCGCACGCGCACCACCTTCGAGATCGCGGCCAAGCGCCTGAGTGCCGACGTCATCAACCTCGACATCGCGCGCAGCTCCACCGCCAAGGGCGAGAGCCTGCTCGATACCATCGCCAACCTGTCCGCGATGCACGCCGACATGTTCATCGTGCGCCACGCCGAGAGCGGCGCGCCCTACCTCATCGCCCAGCACGTCGCGCCGCACGTGCACGTGGTCAATGCCGGCGACGGGCGCCATGCGCACCCGACGCAGGGCCTGCTCGACATGTACACGATCCGCCACTACAAGAAGGACTTCGCGAACCTCACGGTCGCGATCGTCGGCGACATCGTGCATTCGCGCGTCGCGCGCTCCGACATCCACGCGCTGACCACGCTGGGCGCCGCCGAGGTGCGCGCGGTCGGGCCGCGCACGCTGGTGCCCGGCGACCTCAAGGACATGGGCGTGCGCGTCTGCCACGACATGGCCGAGGGCATCAAGGACGCCGACGTGATCATCATGCTGCGCCTGCAGAACGAGCGCATGAGCGGCGCGATGCTGCCGAGCGCGGGCGAATACTTCAAGAGCTTCGGCCTCACCGAGGAGAAGCTCGCGCTCGCCAAGCCCGACGCCATCGTCATGCACCCCGGCCCCATCAACCGCGGCGTCGAGATCGACTCCGCCGTCGCCGACGGCCGCCAGAGCGTGATCCTGCCGCAGGTGACCTTCGGCATCGCGGTGCGGATGGCCGTCATGTCCATCATCGCGGGCAACGACGCCTAGGGACGCATGAAGATCCTCATCACCAACGGCCGCGTCGTCGACCCGGCTTCCGGCCGCGACGAGCGGGCCGACATCGCCATCGCCGCCGGCCGCATCGTCAGCATCGGCAAGAAGGCGTCCGCCGACTTCGGCGCCGAGCGGACCATCGATGCGTCGGGCCTGGTCGTCGCGCCCGGCCTCGTGGACCTGGCCGCGCGCCTGCGCGAGCCGGGGCACGAACACGAAGGCATGCTCGAGAGCGAGCTCGCGGCCGCGGCAGCCGGCGGTGTGACCAGCCTCGTCTGCCTGCCCGACACCGACCCCACGCTCGACGAGCCGGGGCTGGTGGAGATGCTCAAGTTCCGCGCCCGCAAGCTCAGCCGCTGCCGGCTCTTCCCGCTGGGCGCGCTGACGCGCGGCCTGGCCGGCGAGGTGCTGACCGAGATGGCCGAGCTGACCGAGGCCGGCTGCGTCGGCTTCTCGCAGGCCGACGTGGCGGTGCGCGACACCCAGGTGCTGGCGCGCGCGCTGCAGTACGCCGCCACCTTCGGCTACACGGTCTGGCTGCGGCCCAACGACCCCTGGCTGGGCGGTGGCGTCGCGGCCAGCGGCGCGGTGGCGACGCGCCTGGGCCTGTCGGGCGTGCCGGTCAGCGCCGAGACGATCGCGCTGCACACCATCTTCGACCTGGTGCGGGCCAGCGGGGCGCGCGTGCACCTGTGCCGCCTGTCCAGCGCGGCCGGCGTGGCGCTGCTGCGCGCCGCCAAGGCCGAAGGCCTGCCGGTCACCGCCGACGTCAGCATCAACTCGCTGCACCTCACCGACCTGGACATCGGCTTCTTCAACCCCGCGATGCGCGTCGTGCCGCCGCTGCGCCAGCAGCGCGACCGCGACGCGCTGCGTGCCGCGCTGGCCGACGGCACGATCGATGCGCTGGTGTCGGACCACATGCCGGTCGACGCCGATGCCAAGACCCTGCCCTTCGCCGAGGCCGAGCCCGGCGCGACCGGGCTGGAGCTGCTGCTGGGCCTGGCGCTCAAGTGGGGCGAGGACAGCGGTGCCGGCCTGCGGCGCGCCCTCGCCACCGTGAGCTGCGAGCCGGTGCGCGTGCTGGGTCCGGCGCTCGGCTCGCTGGCCGCCAGCGCCGGGCGGCTGGTCGAGGGCGGCGTCGCCGACGTCTGCATCTTCGACCCCGACGCGCGCTGGCCGGTCGCGCCGGCCGCGCTGCGCAGCCAGGGCAAGCACACGCCCTTCGCCTTCGACATCAGCGGCTTCGAGCTGCCGGGCCGCGTGCGGCTGACGCTGGTGGCGGGCCAGGTGGCGCACGAAGCGCCGGCGTCCTCGTCCTGATGCGGCAGATCCGCGCCGTCCGGTGATGCGGCAGCTTCGTGCCGCGTGGCGCCTGCTGCGCGTGCTGCTGCACGTGCTGCACGGCGTGGCCATCGTGCTGCTGATGTTCCGCTGGCTCGACGAGCCGGCCCGCCTGCGCCGCGTGCAGTGGTGGGCGGGCAAGATGCTGCGCATGGCCGGCGCCACGCTGCAGGGGCAGGGGACGCCGCGGCCCGGCGGCACGCTGCTGGTCATCAACCACATCTCGTGGCTGGACATCGTGGCCATCCACGCGCTGTGCCCGCAGGCGCGCTTCGTGTCCAAGGCCGACGTCAAGCGCTGGCCGGTGCTGAACAAGCTGGTCGACGCCGCGGGGACCCTGTACCTGGAGCGCGAACGCCGCCGCGACGCGATGCGCGTGATGCACCACATGGGCGAGGCGCTGGTGGCCGGCGACACCGTGGCCGTGTTCCCCGAGGGCACGACCGGCCTGGGCCACGAGCTGCTGCCCTTCCACGCCAACCTGCTGCAGGCCGCCATCGCCACCGGCACGCCGGTGCAGCCGGTGGCGCTGCGCTTCAGCGACGACCACGACGCGGTCAGCAAGGCCGTCGCCTACGTCGGCGACACGACGCTGATGCAGAGCCTGTGGTGGGTGGCCTGCGCCGACGGGCTGCGCGCGAAGGTGAGCTTCCTCTCGCCGGTCGGGTCCGAGCATGCGGACCGCCGCGCGCTGGCCGAGCGGCTGCGGGGCGAGATCGCCGCGGCGCTGGTCAAGGCCTAGGCGGGGTTCTCGTCCTGCAGCGGGTTGAAGCGCTCGTCCTGCCGGGTCAGGCCCGGCAGTGTGCGGCTCGCGGTCAGCCACGAGATGCCGAAGGCGATGAGACCCGTGCCCTCGCCGTAGTACACGAAGCGCGGGATGCGCTGCGTGAGCGCACCCTGGCTGAAGTGGTCGGCGGCCAGCGCGAGGATCGCCGCGACGATCAGCACCCCGCAGGCCGCGTAGACCACGGCGCGGCGGTCCGCCTCGCGGTGGTGCTTGGCGCGCGCCCGCTGGTAGAAGCCGAGGCAGAAGTAGGCCAGGATGAGGAACATCACGGCGGCGCTGGCGCCGTGGACGTAGGGCAGCAGGGCCTCGTGCCCGTCGCACTCGCAGGGAAACAGCGCCACGCCCAGCGCCGCCACCGCCGCCAGCTTGCTGAGCAGCATCTCGGTCCGGGAATAGCCGTTGTAGGCCACCAGGAAGGCCGCGATCGCGAACAGGAAGCCGACGAAGATGCTCTGCGACCAGCCGCCCTCGTAGTACGACGCGCTGATCGAGGCGATCTTGGTCGTGGCGAACACGCTGGTCAGCGTGGCCAGGCTCAGCGCGATCAGGCCGACGACGAGCTTGATCGTGCGGTGGTCGATCTCGTGTCGCTGGGGCTGCAGCATGGCGGGCCTCCGTCGGGTAGCTAGCGGCACCATGCTAGAGGCGGCGGCGGCGCGGGGCGCTCCCTAGGACGGAGCCGTGCCGGACTTCACGGCCAAGGGCGCGCGCCGGCGTGATCGCCCTTCACGAGGGTGTGGCGGATGCCGACAATGATCGAGTCCCCCGAACACCAATGAACACCCTCGCAGCCATCGCACGGTCCGGCATGAACGCCGCGCGCACGTCGCTCGGTGTGTCCGCGCACAACATCGCCAACCTGGGGACGCCGGACTTCCGGCGCCAGGGCGTGAGCCGCGCCGAGCTGGCATCCGGCGGCGTCACCGCTCGCGTGGAGCGCGCGGCGACACCCGGCCACGCACCGGAAGCCGATGTCGTGGCGCAGCTGAGCGCCAGGAACGAGTTCCTGGCCAACCTGGCCGTGTTCCGCGCGTCCGACGCGATGACCGGGACGCTGCTGAGCCTGCGGGCCTGAGCTTCCCGGCCACCGGCTGGCGCGTCCGTCGTGCATCAGCTCGCGGGGCGTGCTGCCGCCGCAGCGGAGCAGGGCGTCATCAAGCCCACGCGCACTTGCGCACCGTGTCCAGCGTGCGCGTCGTGATGGTCTTGCCGAAGGTCCGCTCCAGCAGGCTCATGAACACGGGGCCCTTGGGGCCGGGGACGTAGGCGCACAGGACCTCGGACCCGCAGAGCTTGAGGATGCTGGCCTCGTCCTGCGTGACCGGCAGCTCGAGCGCCAGCTCGACCGGAGTGCGCAGGAAGGTGACGACCTTCTTGGCCGCGGCCGGCAGGCGGAACTCGGCGAAGGGGTCGGACTCGACGAAGTGCTGCAGGTACCCGGCCGACCGGACGGTGGTGCCGAAGCTGCGGTCGAGCCCGGACTGCATCGCCTTCTCGGCGCGCCGCTCCAGGGCCGCCGGCGACGACGAGCGCGCGTCGAACACGACGTTGCCGCTGGACAGCAGCGTGCGCACCTCGGTGAAGCCGGTGGACTCGAAGCAGGCCTTGAGCGCCGGCATGCTGGCGTTCATCGGGCTGACTCCGCGAAGGAAGGCGACGTAGCGGGGCATGGCAGGCGGTGGCTCAGGCGAGGTCGACGATCATCAGGCGGCCATGGTGGCGCATTGCCAGCATCCGGCGCTACGCCGCCCGGTCCTGCAGCATGTACAGCGCCGGTCCGTCGGGCGTGACGATGCGGCGCACGGCGCGGAAGCCCGCCTTCTGGTAGCAGCGGATCGCCCGCAGGTTGTGCGGCGCCGGGTCGGTCTGGATGCTCGTGACGGCCGGGTCGCGGAACAGCAGGTCGACCAGCGCACGGACCATCTGCGTGCCCAGGCCCTGGCCCAGCAGCGCCGCGTCGGCCAGCGACTGGTCGATGCCGCGCACGCCGGGGTCGGTGACGTCTTCCCACCAGCCGCCGCCGGAGCCCATCGCGACGTAGGACTGCGCGTAGCCGATCGGCACGTCGCCATGCATCGCGATGTAGGGCGTGACGCGTTCGGCGGCCATGGGCTGTGGGTGGTAGTGGGCCTGCACCTCGGCGAGCGTCGGTCGTTCGCCGCCCCACCACTCGACGATGTGCGGGCGGTTGAGCCAGTCGTGGAGGAGGGGGAGGTCGTGATCGGCTAGAGGGCGGAGCGTGACCGGGGGCCGACTGTTCGTCATGCGTTGGCGGTGGTTGGTGTGCGGACCGCGAACACCTCCGCAGTTCAATCCTCAGCTGAGGTCTTCGGGAAAATACAAGGTCTCACCGCTCTGGGTACGGCGCAACCGTAGAGGCAAGGTGCTCGACTCACGGTGAGCGAGCCGGCCCTACGGCACACAGACATACCCCTTGAGGTTCACCGCGCATGCCACTTGATGTGGCCAGACAATTACGCAAATGGCGATGCAGTAGGCGGGAATCAAGACGTATGCCTTGTGCCACCCTTGCAGGGGCGCGAGGTCGGTGCTGCCGATGGCGAACGGGATAGTTCTGCGCAAGGTCAAGAACACCGCCGTGAGCAGCAGCATGACACCCCAGAACCTGAAGCCCGCTGTTTGACCGAACAGGTCATGGACGATGTACCAGACCGCGGCGACCAGGGCTGACGCAACGAAACCCAGGACTTGCGCGCCGCTCGGACGTTGCATGTGTGAGACCTAACGAGACTGTGCCAAAACCCCCGCATGCACTGCGGCAAGCGGTGATGAGAG
>CAZUUU010000209.1:4820-5757 GCA_964622685.1 uncultured Methylibium sp. | reverse complement strand
AACTCGAGCAGCGCGTCTTCCAGCGCGCGCAGCGTCTCGACATCGAGGTCGTTCGACGGTTCGTCGAGCATCAGCACGTTGCCGCCGGTGGCCAGGGTCTTGGCCAGGTGCAGGCGTCCGCGCTCGCCGCCCGACAGGTTGCCGACCAGCTTCTGCTGGTCATTGCCCTTGAAGTTGAAGCGGCCCAGGTAGGCGCGCGACGGCATCACGAACTTGCCGATCACCAGGTTGTCGAGGCCGCCGGAGATGTCCTGCCAGACCGTCTTGTCGCCTTCGAGCGATTCGCGGGTCTGCTCGACGAAGGCCATCTTGACCGTCGGTCCGACCTTCACGGTGCCGGAGTCCGGCTTCTCCTTGCCCGCGATCATGCGGAACAGCGTCGACTTGCCGGCGCCGTTGGGCCCGATGATGCCGACGATCGCGCCGGCCGGCACCTTGAAGCTCAGGTCGTCGATCAGGACCCGGTCGCCGAAGCTCTTGGTGACGTTCTCGAACTCGATCACCTCGTTGCCCAGGCGGTCGGCCACCGGGATGAAGATCTCGTTGGTCTCGTTGCGCTTCTGGTACTCGACGTCGGACAGTTCCTCGAAGCGCGCCAGGCGCGCCTTGCTCTTGACCTGCCGACCCTTGGTGTTCTTGCGCACCCACTCCAGTTCCGCCTTCATCGCCTTGGTGTGGGCGTCCTCGGCCTTCTGCTCCTGCTCGAGCCGGGTCTGCTTCTGCTCCAGCCAGTCCGAGTAGTTGCCCTTCCAGGGGATGCCGCGGCCGCGGTCCAGCTCGAGGATCCACTCGGCCGCGTTGTCGAGGAAGTAGCGGTCGTGGGTGATGCCCACCACGGTGCCCGGGAAGCGCTTGAGGAACTGCTCCAGCCAGTCGACCGATTCGGCATCCAGGTGGTTGGTCGGTTCGTCGAGCAGCAGCATGTCGGGCTGGCTCA
>CAZUUU010000209.1:0-4810 GCA_964622685.1 uncultured Methylibium sp. | reverse complement strand
GCTTCTCGCCGCCCGAGAGCTTGCCGATGACGGCGTCCCAGGGCGGCAGGCGCAGCGCGTCGGCGGCGATCTCGAGCTGCAGGTCGGTGTTCTCGCTGCCGGCGGCGGCGATCTGCGCCTCCAGGTCGGCCTGCTCGGCCGCCAGCTTGTCGAAGTCGGCGTCCGGCTCGGCGTACTCGGCGTAGACCTCCTCGAGCCGCTTCTTGGCGGCCAGCACGCCGCCGATGCCCTCCTCGACCGCCTGCCGGACGGTCTGGTCCGGGTTCAGCTGGGGTTCCTGCGGCAGGTAGCCGATCTTGATGCCGGGCATCGGCACGGCTTCGCCCTCGATCTCGTTGTCCAGGCCGGCCATGATCTTGAGCAGCGTGGACTTGCCCGAGCCGTTGAGGCCCAGCACGCCGATCTTGGCGCCCGGGAAGAAGCTGAGCGAAATGTCCTTGAGGATCTGGCGCTTGGGGGGAACCGTCTTGCTGACGCGGTTCATCGTGTAGACGTACTGGGCCATGGGGGCTCTGTTCCTTGGAGAAGCTGTAAGGCGCAGCCGGCGCTGCGCGACCCAGCGATTGTCGCCGAGAGCCCCCGTGGCCCGGTTGCCGCGCCACTGGAGCACTGACAAGCCCCGCGGATCGGCGCATGATCCGTACCCAGAACGATAGCGACCGGAGACCCGCATGCCGAAGTTCATCCGCATCCTGCTGCCCTGCCTGCTGCTGGGCCTGATGGCCGGCCCGGCGGCGGCCTACGACCTGAAGGCGCAGAACGAGCGCTGGGAGTCCGTGCGCAAGAGCCTCTTCGCGGACCGTGCGATCTCGGAGGATGCCGGCGGCATCCTCGAACTCGAAGCGCCGGTGCGGGCCTTCGACGCCGCCCTGGTGCCCGTGGCCATCCGTTCGCGCCTGCCGCAGGCGTCGTCGCGTCACGTCCGCAAGGTCTGGCTGGTGATCGACGGCAATCCCTCGCCGGTCGGCGCGAGCTTCAGCTTCACGCCCGACAGCGGCCGGGCCGACATCGAGACCCGCGTGCGCATCGAGGAGTACACCCACGTGCGGGCGATCGCCGAGCTCAGCGACGGCCAGCTCGTGATGGCCAAGCGCTATGTCAAGGCCTCCGGCGGCTGCTCGGCGCCGGCCGGCAAGGACCTCGCCGAGGCCCTGGCCTCGATCGGCAAGATGAAGCTCAAGGTCGAGGGCGAGCCGGTCGCCGGCAAGCCGGTCCTGGCCCAGCTGCTGATCAGCCACCCGAATGTCTCCGGCCTGGCGATCGACCAGCTGACGCGGCTGGCCCCGGCGCCGCACTTCGTCCGCAGCGTCGAGGTCAGCTACGGCGGCAAGCCCGTGATGAGCGCCGACGTGGACTTCACGATCAGCGAGAACCCGTCGTTCCGCTTCTACTTCGTGCCCAGGGCCGAAGGCGAGCTGAAGGTCCAGGTGGTCGACAGCAAGGACCAGAAGTTCGAGAGCGCCCTCGCCGTCCGATCCCAGCTCTGACGTGGGTCGCGAGCGCGATGCGCTGCGGCCGGTGGCGGGCAACGGCCTGCTGCATCGGCGGGCCCTGCTGACCCGCGGGCTGGTGCTGGCCTCGGCCAGTGCGGCCGTCGCGGCCCCCGCTGCCGAACCTGCCGTCCCCGGCGACCCGTCGCCGCCGTGGATGCGCACGCCGGGCAAGCCCTTCAGCATCTACGGCCAGCCCTCGAAGCACGAACAGCAGGTGATCCGCCGCATCAGCGGCAACCGGCTGCTGCCCGGCAACGGCGTGTCGCTGACGCCGCTGGAGGAATTGGAAGGCTTCATCACGCCGACCGGCCTGCACTTCGAGCGCCACCACAACGGCGTGCCGGACATCGACCCGGCGCTGCACCGGCTGCTGATCCATGGGCGCGTGAAGCGGGCGTTGAGCTTCGGCGTCGAGGACCTGCTGCGCTATCCGCTGCGCTCGCAGCTGATCTTCCTGGAGTGCGGCGGCAACAGCAACGCCGGCTGGCACCCGGAGCCCATCCAGCGGCCACCCGGCTCCGTCCACGGCCTGGTGTCGTGCAGCGAGTGGACCGGCGTGCCGCTGTCGCTGCTGCTCGACGAGGCCGGCGTGGACCGCGAGGCCGGCTGGTGCATCGCCGAGGGCGCCGATGCCTTTGCGATGAACGTCAGCCTGCCGGTCGCCAAGCTGATGGACGACGCGATCGTCGCGCTGTACCAGAACGGCGAGCGGCTGCGGCCCGAGCACGGCTACCCGCTGCGGCTGATCGTCCCGGGCTGGGAGGGCGTGCTCAACGTCAAGTGGCTGCGCCGCCTGCAGTTGACCGAACAACCGGCGATGGCACGCAACGAGACCGCCAAGTACACGGAGCTGCTGCCCGACGGCAAGGCGCGCCAGTTCAGCTTCGTGATGGAGGCCAAGTCGCTGATCACCTCGCCCTCTCACGGGCAGCGCCTGCGCGGGCCGGGCTACTTCGAGATCCGCGGCCTGGCCTGGAGCGGCCGAGGCCGCGTCCGCAAGGTCGAGGTCTCGGCCGACGGCGGCCGCAGCTGGGCCACGGCCGCGCTGCAGGACCCGGTGCTGCCCAAGTGCATGACGCGCTTTCGCGCGGCGTGGCAATGGGACGGCCGGCCCGTGGTGCTGCAGAGCCGCGCCATCGACGAGACCGGCCACGTGCAGCCGACTCGCGCGGCGCTGGTCGCGCAGCGCGGCATCAACGGCTACTTCCACTACAACGCGATCGTCTCGTGGGCGATCGACGAGGACGGCGCGGTGACGCATGTCTACGCCTGACCCGCGCACAGTCGTCGCCGCGGTGTTGCTGTGCCTGGCAGGTATCGCCGCGGCCGCCGACGCCGCGCCGCGCCTGGGCCGACCGGTCAGCCCGGAGCAGGCCGCGCGCTGGGACCTGAGCGTCTTCCCCGATGGCCGCGGCCTGCCGCCCGGCCGCGGCAGCGCCATCGAAGGCGCCGTCCTGTTCGACCGCCATTGCGCCGCCTGCCACGGCGCCGGCGGGCGCGGCGCCAGCGCCGAGGAACTGGCCGGCGGCTCCGAGCCGCTGACCAGCGCCACGCCCGACAAGACCATCGGCCTGTACTGGCCCTACGCCACGACGATCTTCGACTTCACGCGGCGCGCCAAGCCGATGGGCGCGCCCGGGTCGCTGGGCGCCGACGAGGTCTACGCGCTGACGGCCTGGCTGCTGTTCGCCAACGGCGTGATCGGCGAGCGCGACGAGATGAACGCGATGACGCTGCCGCGCGTGCGCATGCCCAACCGCGACGGATTCATCGGTATCGACGCCCGCCTGCCGCGCTGAAAGACGCGCACGGCGGGGCTCGCCTACAATCCGCGGGCAGCGCGCAGTTCCAGTCCTTGCGCTGCAGTCGATTCCGACCTTCCTCCGCCTCCTGGCCTTCGACTGGCGCCCGTGCCCTGCGCGCGGCGGCAGGCCGACCTAGACGCCCGAACGGGCGCCACTTCATGTCCTTCAAAGAACTGGGGCTCGCCGAGCCCCTGCTGCAAGCCATTGCCGACGTCGGCTACGACACGCCGACGCCGATCCAGAAACAGGCGATTCCCGCCGTCCTGCTGGGCGGCGACCTGCTCGCCGGCGCCCAGACCGGCACCGGCAAGACCGCCGGCTTCGTGCTGCCGATGCTGCACCGCCTGATGGCCAAGCCCGCCGTCAAGGACGCGCGCGGCAAGAGCCCGATCCGCGCGCTGATCCTCACGCCGACCCGCGAACTCGCGGCCCAGGTCGAGGAAAGCGTGCGCGTCTACGGCAAGCACGCCAAGCTCAGCTCCATGGTGATGTTCGGCGGCGTCGGCATGCAGCCGCAGGTCGACCGGCTCAAGCGCGGCGTCGACATCCTGGTGGCCACGCCCGGCCGCCTGCTCGACCACCACCAGCAGGGCACGCTGGACATCAGCAAGATCGAGATCTTCGTGCTCGACGAGGCCGATCGCATGCTGGACATGGGCTTCATCCACGACATCAAGAAGGTCCTGGCCATCGTGCCCAAGGCCAAGCAGAGCCTGCTGTTCAGCGCCACCTTCAGCGACGAGATCAAGACCCTGGCCGACCGGCTGCTGAACCAGCCGCAGGTCATCGAGGTGGCCCGGCGCAACAGCACGGTCGAGCTGATCGATCAGAAGCTGCACCCGGTCGACCGCGACAAGAAGAAGGAACTGCTGGCGCACCTGATCAAGCGCCAGGACTGGCACCAGGTGCTGGTGTTCTGCCGCATGAAGCACGGCGCAAACCGCCTGACCGACTACCTGAACGACCAGGGCGTCACCGCGATGGCGATCCACGGCAACAAGAGCCAGAGCGCGCGCACCAAGGCACTGGCCGACTTCAAGGCCGGCGAGCTGCAGGTGCTGGTGGCGACCGACATCGCGGCACGCGGCATCGACATCGACATGCTGCCCCACGTCGTCAACTTCGAGCTGCCGAACGTGCCCGAGGACTACGTCCACCGGATCGGCCGCACCGGCCGCGCCGGCGCCCAGGGCGAGGCGATCTCGCTGGTGTGCGTCGACGAGTTCGGCTTCCTGCGCGACATCGAGAAGCTGATCAAGCGCAGCATCCCGCGCGAAGTGGTGCCGGGCTTCGAGCCCGACCCGAGCGCGGTGGCGCAGCCGATCCAGATCGGCCGCCAGACGCTCAATGGCGGCGTGCGATCCGGTGGCGGCCGCAGCGGCGGCGGTGCGCGCCCGGGCGCCGGTGGTGGCGGCCGCGGCAGCGATCGTGGCGCGCGACCGGCCGGCTCCGGCGGCGGTCGTCCGCGCGGCGGTGGTGGCGGCGGTGGTGGCGGCGGTGGTGGCGGCGGTG
>CAZUUU010000208.1:0-5813 GCA_964622685.1 uncultured Methylibium sp. | reverse complement strand
CCTGCCTGTACCACCCGCAGGAGCGCAGCTTCCTGATCACCGAGGCGCTGCGCGGCGAGGGGGCGCAGCTGAAGTTGCCGAACGGTGGGCCGGGTGTCCCCGGGGGGACGCGCTTCATGGCCGCCCACGACGAGCGGCTCGAACTCGCGCCGCGCGACATCGTCGCCCGCGCGATCGACTTCGAGATGAAGAAGCACGGCCTCGACCACGTGTGGCTCGACGCCACGCACCTGGGCGAGGCCTTCCTCAAGGAGCACTTCCCGACCATCCACAGCCGCTGCCTGGCCCTGGGCATCGACATCGCCCGCCAGCCCATCCCGGTGGTGCCGGCCGCGCACTACACCTGCGGCGGCGTGGTCACCGACCTCGACGGCCGCTGCGACGTGCCGGGCCTGTATGCGGTCGGCGAGACCACCTACACCGGCCTGCACGGCGCCAACCGCTTGGCCAGCAATTCGCTGCTCGAATGCGTGGTGCTCGGCAAGACCTGCGCCGAGCACATCCTGTCGCAGGCCGCGCCGCCGCTGTCCGACCTGCCGCCCTGGGACGAGAGCCAAGTCGAGAACGCCGACGAGCAGGTCGTCATCTCGCACAACTGGGACGAGCTGCGGCTGCTGATGTGGAACTACGTCGGCATCGTGCGCACGACCAAGCGGCTGGAGCGCGCGCTGCACCGCATCAAGCTGCTGCGCACCGAGATCGACGACTACTACGCGAACTTCCGCGTCACGCGCGATCTGCTGGAACTGCGCAACCTCGTCGATTGCGCCGAGCTCATCGTGCGCTCGGCGCTCAGCCGGCACGAGAGCCGCGGGCTGCACTACAGCCGCGATTTCCCGGCGACGCTGCCGGTCAGCTTCCCGACCATCCTGACGCGCAAGCCCAAGCGCAAGGCGCCGCCCTGGGCGGCCTGAGGCGTCTGCTTCAGCGCGCGCGCATGGCCACGCGCGCCTGCACGAACTGGAAGGCGTAGGCGACCGCGTCCTTCAGCGCCTTGTCGGCGGTCGCGCGTTCTTTCTCGCCCTGATAGAAGGCGAAGTCCACGTCGTGGCGGACGTAGCGGGGCGGCAGGCGGTTCAGCGCGACGCAGGCCACATCGGCCAGCGTGTCCCCGTCCAGACCCGGATGGCCGCCATGGGCCGCGAGCACTGCGTCGAAGACGTGGCGCTCGTAGTAGTTGTGGACGGAGGTGAAGTCGGTGCTCATGGGCAGCAAGTATCGAAGCCTTGCCGCCGGCCGAAGCGCCGAATTGGGGCCGGCCGCTGCCGCTTTTCGTCGCGACTCAATGAGGCGCCGCCGCGGCCGGCCCGCGGTGACGACGCAGGGTCTGCGATGGCGCCTCGCCGAACAGCGCCCGATAGTCGCGGGCGAAGTGCCCGAAGTGCCAGAAGCCGAGCCGGGTGGCCGCCTCGGTCACCGACTCGGCGGCCTTGAGGCGCCGCCGCACCGCGTCGAGTCGCAGCCGCTTCAGCCAGGCCAGCGGCCCCATGCCCCAGGTCGCCTGGAAGCAGTTCTGCAGCGTGCGCCGGCTGACGCCCAGCAGGTCGCACAGCTCGGCGACCGTCGGCGGCGCGTCCAGTCGCGAGGCCACCAGGTCGCGCGCGCGCTCGGCCAGTGCGGCCTGGGCTGCCGAGAGTGCAGAAGCGGGGGGCCGCCCGGCCACCGCCGGGCCGAGCGCGTCGGCCAGCCGCTCCAGCAGTTCGTCGCGCGCCTGGTGACAGCGGGTCGCGCCGCACCACGGCGCCGGATCGCGGGCCGCGCTCGCGAACAGCTCGAGCAGGAAGCGACGCAGCTCACCGAAGGCCACGGCGTCGACGGCATGCAGCCGCGCCCGTCGGGCGAAGTCGGCCGCGTCGTCCACATGCCCTTCGAGAAGCGGCAGGTCGATCTCGAGGCCCAGCATCGCGTGGCGCTGCGGCGAACGGAACTCGAAGCCGTCGCGTCCGGAGAAGACGTGCAAGGCCGAGGCATCGCCCGCCTGGCCGCAGAAGCGCGACTCGCCCTCCAGCAGCACCGGCACGCCGAGCGCCACCACCTGGGGCTGCACGTGGCCGGTCTGGTGCACGGCCTGTTCGAGGTCCTCGATGAACAGGCCGATGCCGGGCAGCTGCAGGCGCTGCACCGCGCCGCGAAAGCGCCCGGTCGACAGCTGCAGGTAGCGCTGGTTCCAGCCGTGCAGGGCCTCGGCCTGCTCGTCGATGTCCGAGAAGGAAGCGGCCGACAGGGTCGGCGCCGGCGCGGCGTGCTCGCGCGCCGGACGGGGAGGGCCGGGCAGATCCATGGACCGGTTCAGCAAAGCCTGTGCCACGGCGGCGCGTTGCCGAAATGCCGAAACGGGATAGCAGGCCGGCCCCTGCCGTGCCTAAGCTGTCCGTGCGATTTGCGTTCCAACCCCGGAGGACCCGATGTCCAGCCAGACCCCCCTGAGCGTCGACGATGACCTGAAGGTGCTGCACAGCATGGGCTACGCCCAGGAGCTGGCGCGCAACATGAAGGGCTTCCAGAACTTCGCGATCTCGTTCTCGATCATCTGCATCCTGTCCGGCGGCATCAACTCGCTCGGGCAGGGCATCAGCGGCGTCGGCGGCGCGGCCATCGGCATCGGCTGGCTGCTCGGCTGCGGCGTCAGCTTCATCTTCGCGCTCGGCATGGCGCAGATCGGCTCGGCCTACCCGACCGCCGGCGGCCTGTACCACTGGAGCTCCATCCTCGGCGGGCGCGGCTACGGCTGGCTCACCGCCTGGCTCAACCTGCTGGGCCTGGTGACGGTGCTGGGCGCGATCAACGTCGGCACCTACAACTTCTTCATCGGCGCCTTCGGGCCCGTGCTGGGGCTGGAGACCAGCTTCGGGCTGCAGGCCGCCTTCGTCATCGGCATCACGGTGCTGCAGGCCATCGTCAACCACGTGGGCATCCGTGCGACGGCAAAGCTGACCGACCTGTCGGGCTACCTGATCTTCGCCGTCGCGGTCGGCCTGACCGTGGCGCTGCTGGCCTACGCGCCGAGCTGGGACTTCTCGCGGCTGTGGAGCTTGCGCAACTACAGCGGCCCGGCCGGTGGCGATGTCTGGCCGGCCACCGACAACCTGCTGCTGCTGTTCGGGCTGGGCCTGCTGCTGCCGATCTACACGATCACCGGCTTCGACGCCTCGGCGCACACCGCCGAGGAAACCAAGGACGCCTCGCGCGCGGTGCCGAAGGGCATCGTCAACTCGGTCGTCTATTCGGCGCTGTTCGGCTGGCTGATGCTGTCGGCCTTCGTGCTGGCGATCCCCGACATGGACAAGGCCGCGGCCAGCGGCTGGGGCGTCTTCTTCGTCACGCTCGATGCGGTGCTGCCGGTGGCGCTGAAGCAGATCCTCTACCTGCTGATCTTCGTGTGCCAGCTGATCTGCGGCCTGGCCACGGTGACCTCGGCCTCGCGCATGATCTTCGCCTTCGCGCGGGACGGCGGCCTGCCGGCGTCGAACGCGCTCAAGCGCGTGCACCCGGGCTACCGCACGCCGGTGGCGGCGATCTGGACGGCGGCGGTCATCTCGATCCTGTTCACGCTGTACACGCCGGCCTACGCGACCATCGTGTCCGTCACGGTGATCTTCATCTTCATCTCCTACGGCCTGCCGGTGATCGCCGGGCTGTTCGCCTACGGCAGGTCGTGGACCACGATGGGGCCGTGGGACATGGGCCCGGCCTACCGCATCGTCGGCGTGCTGGCGATCGTCGCGATCGCGCTGATCTTCTACCTCGGCGTGCAGCCGCCCAACGATGCCGCGCTGACGATCACCCTGGCCTTCCTGGCGATCACCGCGGTCGTGTGGTTCGGCTTCGAGCGCAAGCGCTTCAAGGGCCCGCCGATCGGCGACGAGGTGGCGCGGCGCCAGGCCGAGATCGCCGCGGCCGAGCACGCGCTGGCTGCCTCCAAGTAGCGGCGCATGGGCGACCGGCTGCGGGGCAAGGTGGCGATCGTCTCCGGCGGCGCCACCGGCGTCGGCGGTGCGGCCTCGCGGCGCTTCGCGGCCGAAGGCGCGCGCGTGGCGGTGCTCGACATCGACGAGGCGGCTGCCGAACGCACCGCGCTGGCCGTGATCGCGGCCGGCGGCGAGGCGATGGTGGCCATGGCCGACGTCTCGCAGGCCGGCGCCGTGCGCGCGGCCGTGGCCGCGGTGGTGGCGCGCTGGGGCGGCGTGGACGTGCTGTTCAACCACGCCGGCAGCATCGTCGTGAAGCCCTTCCTCGACACCACCGAGGCCGACTGGGACCGGCTGATGGCCGTCAACGTCAAGAGCATGTACCTCGTCACCCGCGAGGTGCTGCCGCACATGCTGGCGCGCGGAAAGGGCGCGATCGTCTGCACCTCGTCGATCTCGGCCGTGGCCGGCACGCCGATGGAGGTGCTGTACGACACCACCAAGGGCGCCTGCCACATGTTCGCGCGTGCCATCGCGGTCGAGTACCGCGACCGCGGCATCCGCTGCAATGCCGTGTGCCCCGGCTTCGTCCGTACGCCGCATGGCCTGCGCGAGGTCGACGCGCTGCAGCGGCTCGGCGTCGACTTGTCGGAGGCCGCGCTGGCGATCGCGCAGGGCCGCATCTGCGAGCCCGAGGAGGTGGCTGCCGCCGCGCTGTTCCTGGCCAGCGACGAGGCCAGCTTCGTGAACGGGACGCACCTGTTCGTCGACAATGGCTTCACCGCCGCCTGAGCGGCCGTCGGAGGTCCCGCGATGAGCTTTGCGCACGCGATCGGCGCGCAGCGCTACCGGTTCGACGACCTGCGCACGCTGCTGGCGCGCGCCAGCCCGGCACGCTCGGGCGACCGGCTGGCCGGCGTGGCGGCCGCCGATGCCCGCGAGCGCGTCGCCGCGCAGATGGCGCTGGCCGAACTGCCGCTCGCGCGCTTCCTGGATGAGGCGGTCGTGCCCTACGAGGCCGACGAGGTCACGCGCCTGATCGTCGATACGCACGATGCCGATGCCTTCGGGGCGGTGAGCCACCTGACGGTGGGCGACTTCCGCAACTGGCTGCTCGGCGACGCGGCCGATGCGGCCACGCTCGCAGCGCTCGCTCCCGGCCTGACGCCCGAGATGGTGGCCGCCGTCAGCAAGCTGTGCCGCCTGCAGGACCTGGTGCTGATCGCGCGCAAGTGCCGCGTCGCGACGCGCTTTCGCGGCACGATCGGCTTGCCGGGCCGGCTGGCCACGCGGCTGCAGCCCAACCACCCGACCGACGACGCGGCCGGCATCGCCGCCAGCCTGCTCGACGGGCTGCTGCACGGCTGCGGCGATGCGGTGATCGGCATCAACCCGGCCACCGACAACCTGCCGCAGGTGATGCGCCTGCTGCAGATGCTCGACGGCGTGATCTCGCGCTACGGCATCCCGACGCAGAGCTGCGTGCTGACCCACGTGACCAACACCCTGCAGGCGATGGCGCGCGGTGCGCCGGTCGACCTGGTGTTCCAGTCGATCGGCGGCACCGAGGGCACGAACCGCAGCTTCGGCATCGACCTCGCGGTGCTGGGCGAGGCGCGCGCCGCGGCGCTGTCGCTCAGGCGCGGCACGGCCTTCGACGACGGCCGCATCGGCGACAACGTCATGTACTTCGAGACCGGGCAGGGCAGCGCGCTGTCGGCCGGCGCCCACCACGGCTGCGACCAGCAGACCCTCGAGGCGCGGGCCTACGCGGTGGCGCGCCACTTCGAGCCGCTGCTGGTCAACACCGTGGTCGGCTTCATCGGCCCGGAATACCTGTTCGACGGCAAGCAGATCATCCGCGCCGGCCTCGAAGACCACTTCTGCGGCAAGCTGCTCGGCCTG
>CAZUUU010000207.1:0-5828 GCA_964622685.1 uncultured Methylibium sp. | reverse complement strand
CCGGGCAGCGAATCGCCCATCTCGCCCTCGAGTTCGGCCTTGGGCGTGAGCGCGGCGACCGAGTCGATGACGACCAGGTCGACCGAACCGGAGCGCACCAGGGCGTCGACGATCTCGAGCGCCTGCTCGCCGGTGTCGGGCTGGGAGATCAGCAGTTCCTGCAGGTTGACGCCGAGCTTCTGGGCGTACTGGATGTCGAGCGCATGCTCGGCGTCGATGAAGGCGCAGGTGCCGGCGAGCTTCTGCATCTCGGCGATGACCTGCAGCGTGAGGGTGGTCTTGCCCGAGGATTCCGGGCCGTAGATCTCGACCACGCGGCCGCGCGGCAGGCCGCCGACGCCGAGCGCGATGTCCAGGCCGAGCGAGCCGGTCGAGACGACCTCGATGTCCTGGATCACCTCGCCTTCGCCGAGCCGCATGATCGTGCCCTTGCCGAACTGCTTGTCGATCTGCGCCAGTGCGGCCTGCAGGGCCTTGGCCTTCTCGGTGTTGAGGGTCTTGACGGTTGCATCCATGAGCGGCTCCTTTGGGTCGGATTATCGCCAAGGCTGGATGTTTGTACAGTACTTTCTGGGGGCTCCCCCTGGGCCTCCCTACAATGAAGGCGAGCCCGGACAACGACAGGGACAGGGCCCCCGCTGGAGACGAGACGATGAGGATCCTCATTGCCGAAGACGATCAGGTGCTGGCCGACGGCCTGCTGCGCACCCTGCGCAAGGGCGGCTACGCGGTCGATCAGGTCGGCAGCGGCAGCGAGGCCGACGCGGCGCTGGCCGACCACGAGTTCGACCTCGTGATCCTCGACCTGGGCCTGCCGCGGCTGCACGGCCTCGAGGTGCTGCGCAAGCTGCGGGCGCGCGGCAGCAGCACCCCGGTGCTGATCCTGACCGCGGCCGACAGCGTCGAGCAGCGCGTCAAGGGCCTGGACCTCGGCGCCGACGACTACATGGCCAAACCCTTTGCGCTGCAGGAGCTCGAGGCGCGGGTGCGCGCCTTGACGCGCCGCGGCCTCGGCACCGCGTCGACCATCATCCGGCACGGGCCGCTGTCCTTCGACTCGACGGGCCGCGTCGCCTACCTGAACGAGCAGATGGTCGAGCTGTCGGCCCGCGAGCTGTCGCTGCTGGAGGTGCTGCTGCAGCGGGCCGGCCGTCTGGTCAGCAAGGACCAGCTGGTCGAGCGGCTGTGCGAGTGGGGCGACGAGGTCAGCAACAACGCGATCGAGGTCTACATCCACCGCCTGCGCAAGAAGATCGAGCAGGGCCCGGTGCGCATCGCCACCGTGCGCGGCCTGGGCTACTGCCTGGAAAAGATTCCGGGCTGAGGTGGACAAGCTCCGCGGCCAGCGTTCGCTGTTCGGCGAGATCCTCGACTGGATGCTCGCGCCGCTGCTGCTGCTGTGGCCGATGAGCATCGCGCTGACCTGGCCGGTGGCGCAGAGCATCGCGCACCGGCCCTACGACCGCGCGCTCGGCGAGATGAGCCGCGTGCTGGCGCAGCAGGTCGGCGTGGACCGCGGCCGCGTCGCCTTCGCGCTGCCGGCCGGCGCCGACCAGCTGCTGCGGGCCGACGAGGCCGACCAGATCTACTTCCAGGTGCTGGGCGCGCGCGGCGAGTACGTCGCCGGCGATCGCGCGCTGCCGGTGCCGCCCGAAGAGGAGCTGCCGGCGGTGGGCGAGCTGCGCTACCGCGACGACACCGTCCACAACGAGCCGGTGCGCGTCGCCTACCTGTGGGTGGCGATGCCCGGGGCGCCGCGCATTCCGGGCACGACCTCGCCGGCGCTGGTGCAGGTGGCCGAGACCCTGGGCAAGCGCTCGCAGCTCGCCACCGAGATCATCAAGGGCGTGATCCTGCCGCAGTTCGCGATCCTGCCGCTGGCGGTGCTGCTGGTGTGGCTGGCGCTGGCGCGCGGCATCGCGCCGCTCGGCGAACTGCAGCAGCGCATCCGCCGCCGCGCCGCCGACGACCTGAGCCCGATCGACGAGACCGACGCGCCGGAGGAAGTCTCGCCGCTGGTGCGCGCGATCAACGACCTGCTGGGGCGCCTGGACCGCAGCTTCGTGACGCAGAAGCGCTTCCTCGCCGACGCGGCCCACCAGCTGAAGACGCCGCTGGCCGGCCTGCGCACCCAGGCCGAGATCGCCCAGCGCGAGATCGACGCCGGCGAGCGCGAGCCCGAGGCGCTCAAGCGCAGCCTGCAGCAGATCGCCCTGTCCAGCCAGCGGGCCGCGCACATGGTCAACCAGCTGCTGTCGATGGCGCGCGCCGAGGACCGCGAGCTGGCGATGCGCATGTCCGACGTCAACCTGGCACGGCTGGCGACCGAGACCGTGCGCGACTTCGTGCCGCGTGCGCTCGAGAAGCGCATCGACCTCGGCTACGAGGGGCCGGGCGCCGATGGCGACACCGCGCAGCCGCAGCGCAGCCGCGTGCGCGGCCAGGCGGTGCTGCTGCGCGAGCTGATCCGCAACCTGCTCGACAACGCGCTGCACTACACGCCGCCCGGCGGCACCGTCACCGTGCGCGTGGTGGCCGACCCCTTCGGCCAGGTCGTCGTGCTGCAGGTCGAGGACTCCGGGCCGGGCATCCCGGCGACCGAGCGCGAGCTGGTGTTCCAGCCCTTCTACCGCGTGCTCGGCACCGATGTCGACGGCTCCGGCCTGGGACTGGCCATCGTCGCCGAGATCGCGCGGCAGCACCGGGCGACGCTCAGCCTCGACGAGGCGCGCGAAGGCGTGGCCGAGGATGCCAGCCCCGGCGCCCGCTTCACCCTGCGCTTTGCCGCCGCCCCCGCCGCGCCGCCCGGCGCGCCGGACACCGGGTTCTGAGGCGATCGGGCGTGGCCGGCGCCTTGCCGGAGGCCCCGCTAGACTCCGGGTTAACCCGGAGCATCGATGAAGCAGATTGGAAGCCGGCTGATGAAGCTGTTGCGCCGGCCGCAGCAGCCGGCAGCGAAGCCCGCAACGCCGCCCGCCGCGACACGCCGCCGGCGCGTCGACCTGGCCCTGCAGGGCGGCGGCTCGCACGGCGCCTTCACCTGGGGCGTGCTCGACCGGCTGCTCGAGGACGCCGACCTGGAGATCGGCGCCATCTCCGGCACCAGCGCCGGCGCGCTGAATGCCGGCGTGCTGGCGACCGGCTACGCCCAGGGCGGTCGCGAGGGCGCGCGCGCCGCGCTCGCGGCGTTCTGGCGCGACGTCAGCGGCTCGGGCTCGGCCTTCTCGCCGTTCTCGATCAGCCAGGCCGGCGCGGCAAGCCAGAGCTTCAACTTCGACAAGCTGCCGAGCTACCAGTGGCTCAACAACTTCTTCCGCGCCTTCAGCCCCTACGAGTTCAACCCGCTCAACCTGAACCCGCTGCGCGACCTGGCCAAACGCCACGTCGACGAGGCCGCACTGCGCGACTGCAGCATCCCGCTCTTCATCACCGCCACCAGCGTGCGCAGCGGCCAGGCGCATGTGTTCAGCGGCAAGAGCCTGTCGATCGACGCCCTGCTGGCCTCGGCCTGCCTGCCGTTCATCTTCCAGGCGGTCGAGATCGACGGCGAGCCGTTCTGGGACGGCGGCTACACCGGCAACCCGGCCATGTACCCGCTGATCTATCACAGCGAGTCGCTCGACATCCTGCTGGTGCGCATCAACCCGCTGCTGCGCGAAGGCACGCCGACGCGCAGCGTCGAGATCATCGACCGGCTCAGCGAGATCACCTTCAATGCCAGCCTGGTCGCCGAGCTGCGCGCGATCGCCTTCGTCTCGCGCCTGGTGCGCGAGGGCAAGCTCGACCCGGGCCGCTACAAGGACCTGCGCCTGCACATGGTCGCCGACGACGACGGGCTGGCACCGTTCAACGCCAGCAGCAAGTTCAACACCGACCGCAGCTTCCTCGAGGAGCTGTTCGGGCTGGGCCGCACGGCCGCGGACGGCTGGCTGCGCAAGCACGGTGACGACATCGGCGTGCGCGGCACGCTCGACCTCGAGCGCCACTTCCTCGCCAAGTCGGGGCGGCGCTCCCGGGGCGGCTGAGCTCGCGGGCGCTCAGCCCTGCATCAGCCGCCGGGCGCGCGCCACCGACATCAGGATCCCCAGCCCCAGCCCCAGCGTGACCATCGCCGTGCCGCCGTAGCTGATGAAGGGCAGCGGGATGCCGACCACCGGCAGGATGCCCGTCACCATGCCCATGTTCACCATCGCGTAGGTGAAGAAGGACAGCGTCACCGCGCCGGCGATCAGGCGCCCGAACAGGCTCGGCGCCTCGGCCGCGATCATCAGGCCGCGGAAGATCAGGAAGATGAAGCCCAGCAGCAGCGCCACGCAGCCGAGCAGGCCGAACTCCTCGGAGAAGGCGGCGAAGATGAAGTCGGTGGTGCGCTCCGGGATGAACTCCAGGTGCGTCTGCGTGCCGTTCATGAAGCCCTTGCCGGTGATGCCGCCGGAGCCGATGGCGATCATCCCCTGGATGATGTGGAAGCCCTTGCCCAGCGGGTCCTGCGTCGGGTCGAGCAGCGTGCAGACGCGGTGCTTCTGGTACTCGCGCAGCAACACCCACTCCACGTCGGGCTGGCAGATCTGGGTCTGGAACCAGATCAGCGCGCCCACGCCGACGGCGCCCAGCAGCAGCACCGGCACGATCAGCTTCCAGCTCAGGCCGGCGAAGAACATCACGTAGAGGCCGGCGGCCAGCACCAGGATCGCGGTGCCCAGGTCGGGCTGCTTGACGATCAGGCCCACCGGCACCGCCAGCAGCACGAAGGCGATCAGGAAGTCGAGCGCGCGCAGTTGGCCTTCGCGCTTCTGGAACCACCAGGCCAGCATCAGCGGCATCGCGATCTTGAGCACCTCGCTGGGCTGGATGTCGATCACGCCGACATGCAGCCAGCGTGTCGCACCCTTCTTCGTGATGCCGAACAGCGCCACCGCGACCAGCAGGCCGACGCCCGCGACATAGAGCGGCAAGGCCAGCTGCGCCAGCCGCTGCGGCGGCAGCTGCGCCACCACGAACATCACGCCGGCGGCGATCAGCATGTTGCGGCCGTGGTCGACGAAACGCGTGCCGTGGTCGTAGCCGGCCGAGTACATCGTCAGCAGCCCGGCGCCCGCCAGCAGCAGGATCGCCAGTGCCAGCGGGCCGTCGAAGCCCTGGAAGATGCGCAGCGCGCGGCGCCAGAGCGGTGGCCGATCGAAGACCGCGTTCATTGAACGGCCCCTGCCATCACGCCGGCGCCGACGCCGGGCAGGGGCACGTCCGCTGCCAGGCGCGGCGTGCCGACCGGCGCACCGGCCTGGCCCTGTTGCGCCAGCGCGATGTCCTCTTCGGTCGGGTAGCGGCCCAGCAGCACGTAGTCGAGCACGCGGCGCGCGATCGGCGCGGCCGCTTCGGCGCCGAAGCCGGCGTTCTCGACCACGACTGCCAGCGCGACCTGCGGGTTCTCGACCGGCGCGAAGGCGGTGTAGAGCGAGTGGTCGCGCAGGTAGTCGTCGATCTTCTTCTTGTCGTACTTCTGGTCCTGGCGGATGCCGACGGCCTGCGCGGTGCCGGTCTTGCCGCCGCTGGTGTAGCCGGCGCCCGCGAACACGCGCGTCGACGTGCCTTCCTGCGTGACGCCGTACAGCGCCTTGCGGATGACCTCGACATGGTCGGGCTTCAGCGGCAGCGGCGGCAGGGCCTCGGCGGCGATCAGCCGCGTCTCCTTGGTCACCACGTCCTCGACCTCGCGCACCAGCCGCGGCACGTAGCGCTGGCCGCCCGACACCAGCGTCGCCATCGCGCTGGACAGCTGCAGCATCGTGAAGTTGTTGTAGCCCTGGCCGATGCCCAGCGAGATGGTC
>CAZUUU010000206.1:0-5856 GCA_964622685.1 uncultured Methylibium sp. | reverse complement strand
AGGGCGACTGGGCCTTCCACTGCCACAAGAGCCACCACACGATGAACGCGATGGGGCACGACGTGCCGACCATGATCGGAGTCGACCACCGCGAGGTCGTCAAGAAGATCACGAAGCTGGTGCCCGACTACATGGTGATGGCCGAGCGCGGCATGGCCGACATGGCCGAGATGACGATGCCCCTGCCCGACAACACCGCGCCGATGATGAGCGGCGACGGTCGCTTCGGCTCGGTCGAGATGGGCGGCATGTTCACGATGCTCAAGGTGCGCAAGGACCAGAAGCCGGGTGACTACAAGGACCCGGGCTGGTTCAAGCACCCGGCCGGCACGGTTGCCTACGAGTGGACCGGCGCGCTGGCCGAGCCGGCGCGCTTCAAGGCCGAGAGCGCCGGCGCGATGCCCGCGAAGAACATGCCGGTGCAGGACATCGAAGTGCAGGTGCGCAAGCCGAACACGAGCAAGGGCGGCCATGCCGGTCATTGAACCGACGCCGCACTCGCCCCTCCAAAGGAACACCATGACGCTGATCCAGACTCTCGGACTCGCGACGCTGCTTGCTGCCGCCGGCATCGCTCAGGCCCACGGCGACGCGGCGCATCCGACGCCGGCCGCCGTCGCAGTCAAGAAGGAACAGAAGGCCTGGGGCATCGCCGGCGACGCCAAGGCCGCCAGGCGGACGATCGAAGTGAAGATGCTGGACAGCAGCGTTTCAGCCCCGATCGGCTCGAGGTCAGGCAGGGCGAGACGGTCCGCTTCATCGTACGCAACGACGGCAAGGTGATGCACGAATTCGTGATCGGCACCAAGGCCGAGAACGACGAGCACGCCGCGCTGATGATGAAGTTCCCGAACATGGAACACGACGAGCCCTACATGGCCCACGTTGCCCCGGGCACGTCGGGCGAGATCGTCTGGACCTTCAACCGCGCCGGCAGTTTCGACTTCGCCTGCCTGATCGCCGGCCACTACCAGGCCGGGATGACCGGCAAGATCGTCGTCGCGGCACGCAAACCCAAGGAGTGAGCACCATGAAAGCCAGTTCCCCCATCGCCCGCGGCCTTGCGCTGCTGACGCTCGCCACGGCCGCGCTGACGGCGCAGGCCCAACCCGCCGAAGGCGAGGTGCGCAAGGTCGACACGGCGCAGAGCAAGATCACGCTCAAGCACGGCGAGATCAAGAGCCTCGACATGCCGCCGATGAGCATGGTCTTCAACGTCAAGGACCCGGCGCTGCTGGCCAAGGTCAAGCCCGGCGACAAGGTGCGCTTCGCGGCCGAGAAGATCGGCGGCGCCTACACGGTGACCGCGATCGAGGTCATGAAATGACACCCGGCTGTCGCCGGCACACCGCGCTGTGGGGCCTGCACATGGTCTAGGCTCGAAGGCACTATGCTGCCGCGCCCCACCCGTCTCGCCCGCCGCTGCTGGACCAGCTGCGTAGCCGCTGCGCTGCTGTTCGTGCAGCTCGCGACCGCGGCCTATGCCTGTCCGGGCACGATGATTGACGAGCGCGCCGCAATGGCCGGCATGCCCTGCGCCGGAATGATGGCGGGCAGCGTGACGGTCGATGCCGACCAGCCCGGCCTGTGCTTCCAGCATTGCCAGGCCGATGCCGGGCCGTGGCCGCTCGACCCGGCGCAGTCCGTGGTGCTCCACGCGCCGGCGCTGCCACCGATGTTCGTGCGGGCGCGCGACGCCGAGGCGTGCGCCGGCGCGCCGGCCTGGGCGGCACACGCCCGGGAGCGCGAGCGGGCACCGCCCGAGCCTCACAGCGTTCACCACTGCTGCTACCGACTCTGAGCCCCTGAAGCGTCCGGCCCGACGGCCGCTGCGCCCTCGTCACGAGGGCCGCGACCACAGCGTCTCGATCTTCAGGAGTTCCCATGAGCCCTCGTTTGCCGATCAGGCGTGCCCGCCTGGCAGCGCTTTGCCTCGTTGTGTTCGGCAGCTCGGTCGCACCAGCGGCGCGCGCCGCGCAGCATGCGCCCGACGTCCTCACGCTCGACCGTGCGGTGGCCCTGGCCGCCGCCGAGTCCCGGCTCGTCGTCGCCAGCGAAGCCCAGGCCCGCGCCGCGCGCGAGATGGCGGTGGCCGCCGGCCGGACCCGGTACTGAGGTTCGGCCTCAACGACCTGCCGATCAACGGACCCGACCGCTACAGCGTCACGCGCGATTCCGACACGCAACGCTCGATCGGTGTGATGCAGGAGTTCACCCGCGCCGACAAGCTCGCCGCGCGCAGCGACCGGGCCGAGCGCGACGTCGGCCTCGCCGACGCCGCGCGCCGGCAGACCGTGGCCGAGCTGCAGCGCGACACAGCACTGGCTTGGCTGGACCGTTCCTACCAGGAGACGGCGCGCGAGCAGCTGCTGCAGCAGCTCGAGCAGGCGCTGCTGCAGGTGCAGGCCGCCGAGGCGCTGTACCGCAGCGGCCGCGGCTCGCAGGCTGACGTGTATGCCGCGCGCAGCGAAGCCGAAGGGCTGCGCGACCGCATCGACGAGGTCGAGCGTGAGATCACCGTCGCGACCACGCGGATGGCACGCTGGATCGGCGACGCGGCTCGCGAACCGCTGGCTGCGCGACCGGTCCTCGTGCGGCCGACCTGGGCCGGCGATGCGCTCGTCGCGCCGCTGGACCGGCACCCGGCCGTCGCCGCCCACCAACAGCAGGAGGCCGCGGCCGAAGCCGATGCTCGCCTCGCCGCAGCCAATCGTCGCGCCGACTGGAGCGTCGAGTTGATGTACAGCCAGCGCGGACCTGCCTACTCGAACATGGTGTCGATCAATCTGTCGGTGCCGCTGCAGTGGGACCAGAAGAGCCGCCAGGACCGCGAGCTCGGTGCGCGACAAGCTCTCGTCGAGCAGGCCCGTGCACGACGCGAAGATGCCGAGCGCGCCACCCGCGCCGAGCTCGCGGCCTGGCTGCAGGAGTGGCGCAGCCACGAGCAGCGGCTGCGCCGCCATGACGACACGCTGCTGCCGCTGGCGCAGCAGCGCAGCAGCGCCGCGCTGAGCGCCTACGCCACCGGCAGCGGTTCGCTCGCCGCAGTGCTCGACGCGCGCCGCAACGCGCTGCAGGTCCATCTGGAGCGCCTGCAGATCGAGCGGGACATCGCCCGCGTCTGGGCCCAATTTGCCTTCCTGATGCCACCCGACGCCGGCACGACCCCGAGGACCACGCCATGACCATCCGCAAGACCTGGATCGCGCTGGCCACCATCGTCATCCTGAGCGCCGGCGGCTACGCGCTCTACTGGGCCGGCCTGCAGCACGGTGACCGAGGCACCGCCTCGCCCGCCTCGAAGGCGGCCGCGTTCGAAGACCCGACCACCAGCATCGCCGCCGGCGAAGCCGCGACGCGCCGCCACATCGAGCAGGGTCTGAAGGCCGGCAAGGTGGACCCGGCCACAGGCAAGCCGATCCTCTACTACCACGACCCGATGGTGCCGGGTAAGCGCTTCGACGCACCAGCCAAGTCGCCCTTCATGGACATGATGCTGGTGCCCGTCTATGGCGGTGCCGGTGGCGACGATCAGGGCACGGTCACGGTGAGCCCGCGCATCCAGCAGAACCTCGGCGTGCGGACGGCCGTGGTCGAGGAGGGTGTGCTGCAGCCCATGGTCAGCGCGGTCGGCAGCATCGCCTGGAACGAGCGCGACCAGTCGGTGGTGCAGGCACGTGCGACAGGCTACATCGAGAGACTGCATGTGCGCGCGACGCTCGACCGCGTCCGCGCAGGCCAACCCTTCGCCGAGCTGTACGTGCCCGAGTGGGTCGCGGCGCAGGAGGAATACCTCGCCGTCAGGCGCTTCGCCGCGGGGGATGCCGGGCTGATCGCCGCGGCGCGCCAGCGACTGTTGCTGGCCGGCATGAGCGAAGCCCAGGTCGCGCGCGTCGAGGCGGCCGGTTCGGTGCAGCCGCGCATCACCGTCGTCGCACCGTCGAGCGGCGTGGTGGCCGAACTCGTGGCCCGCGAGGGCATGACTGTGACGCCGGGGATGATGCTCGCGCGCATCAACGGCCTGTCCAGCGTCTGGGCACTGGCCGAACTGCCCGAGAGCCAGGCCGCGCTCGTGCGGCCCGGCAGCCAGGTCGAGGCACGCAGCCCCGGTGTCCCGGGCGCGGTGCTCCGCGGCACGGTGCAGGCGCTGCTGCCCGAGGTGAACCCCGGCACGCGCACGCTGAAGGCGCGGGTGCAGTTCGCCAACCCCGAGGGGCGGTTGGTCCCGGGACTGTTCGTGACGATGCAGTTCACCGACTCCCGGGCCGAGAAGGCCCTGCTGATCCCCACCGAGGCGGTGATCCAGACCGGCCGGCGCGCGGTGGTGATGGTGGCTGAAGAGGGCGGGCGCTTTGCGCCGGTCGATGTGGAGACCGGCCTCGAGACCGGCGGCCAGACCGAGATCAGGCGCGGCCTGAAGGCGGGCCAGCGCGTCGTCATCTCGTCGCAGTTCCTGATCGACTCCGAAGCCAGCCTGAAGGGTGTCGAGGCGCGCCTGAACAACCAGCCGGCGCCGACGGCGGCCAACACCGCCCAGCGCCACAGCGCCCAGGGCCTGATCGAGTCGATGGACCGGGAGAGCGTCACGCTCAGCCACGGCCCCATCCCGAGCGTCGGCATGGGCGCGATGACGATGGAGTTCAAGCTGCCGCCGCCCAACAAGCTGCCGAGGGGGCTGACCGTCGGTGACCGCGTCGACTTCGAGTTCTACGTCGATCCGACCGATGGGCCGACCGTGAGCACGCTCACGCTGCTGCCGCCGCTTGCGCCCAAGCCCGCACCTGCTGCAGCCGCGCCGGGAGCTTCGCGATGATCGCCGCGCTGATCCGCTGGTCCCTCGTCAACCGCTTCCTGGTGCTGTTGGCCACGGTGATCGTCACCGCCTGGGGCCTGTGGGCCGTGCAGCGCACGCCGCTCGACGCGCTGCCGGACCTGTCGGACGTGCAGGTCATCATCCGCACGCCGTATCCCGGGCAGGCGCCGCGCATCGTCGAGAACCAGGTCACCTATCCGTTGACGACGACGATGTTGTCGGTGCCGGGGGCAAAGGTCGTGCGCGGCTACTCGTTTTTCGGCGACAGCTTCGTCTACGTGCTGTTCGACGACGGCACCGATCCCTACTGGGCGCGCTCGCGGGTGCTGGAATACCTGAACCAGGTGCAGTCGCGGCTGCCCGCCGCCGCGAAGCCGGCGCTCGGGCCGGATGCGACCGGCGTGGGCTGGATCTATCAATACGCGCTGGTCGACCGCAGCGGCACGATGGACGCGGGCCAGCTGCGCGCGCTGCAGGACTGGTTCCTGAAGTACGAACTGAAGACGGTACCCAACGTGGCCGAGGTCGCGTCGGTCGGCGGCATGGTGCGCCAGTACCAGGTGCTGCTCGATCCCGACAAGCTGGCAGCCTACAACGTGGCGCATGGCGCGGTGATCGACGCGATCCGCAACGCCAACCAGGAGGCCGGCGGGTCGGTGCTGGAGCTGGGCGAGGCCGAGTACGTGGTGCGCGCCTCGGGCCTGCTGGCGACGCTGGACGACTTCCGCAAGATTCCGCTCAACGCCACCGACGCGGGCGTCAGCGTGCGCCTGGGAGACGTCGCCCGCATCCAGGTCGGGCCCGAGATGCGCCGCGGCATCGGCGAGCTCGACGGCGAGGGTGAGGCCACCGGCGGCGTGATCGTGATGCGCTCCGGCAAGAACGCGCTGGAGACCATCGCGGCCGTGAAAGCCAAGATCGCATCGCTGCAGGCCAGCCTGCCGAAGGGCGTGGAGATCGTGCCGACCTACGACCGCTCCAGCCTGATCGAGCGCGCCGTGGAGAACCTGAGCCACAAGCTGATCGAAGAGTTCATCGTCGTC
>CAZUUU010000205.1:0-5878 GCA_964622685.1 uncultured Methylibium sp. | reverse complement strand
CGGCGCCGCCATCGAGCGCGGCGTCAAGCGCGGCGCGCAGGCCACCGGCCGCGCGCTGAACAAGGCAGGCAAGGCGGTGCAGAAGGGCGCCGAGAAGACCGGCGAGGTCGTCGAGCGCGGCGCCGACAAGGTGAAGTCGGCGGTCGCGCCGGCGGCATCCAACGCGCGCTGAAGCGCGCCAGACTCAGCGCCCGGCGGGCAGCTCGGCCGGCTTGGTTTCCTCGAACAGCGACGGCCTGAAGACGCCGTCGTGCGCCGGGCCGTCGTCGTCGGCCCACAGCGCCAGCGCCTGCGCGGTCATCGGCTTGGCGAACAGGTAGCCCTGCAGCTCGTCGCAGCCCATCTCGACCAGCACGTCGCGCTGGGCCTCGGTCTCGACGCCCTCGGCCACCACGTGCAGCTCCAGCGAGTGCGCCATCTGGACGATGGCGCGCGCGATCGCGCGGGCATCGGCGCTGGCCGCCAGGTCGGACACGAAGGCGCGGTCGATCTTCAGCTCGGCCGCCGGCAGCCGCCGCAGCGAGGCCAGGCTGGAGTGGCCGGTGCCGAAGTCGTCGATCGAGACGTGCACGCCGACGCGCCGCAGGTGCTCGAAGGCCTGCTGCGTGGCGCGCGTGTCCTCCATCGCGACCGACTCGGTGATCTCGCAGGTGAAGCGCGCCGGCGGGATGCCGTGGCGCTGGAGGGCCTGTTCGATGCGCTCGGCGAAGTCGTCCTGCCGCATCTGGTAACCCGACAGGTTGACCGCGACGCGCATGCGCAGCCCCTGCTGGCGCCACGCCGCGGCCTGGCGGCAGGCCGCCTCGATGACCCAGTTGCCGATCGGGCCGATCAGCCCGTAGCGCTCGGCCACCGGGATGAAGAGCGCCGGGCTGACCATGCCGCGCTGCGGGTGGTGCCAGCGCAGCAGCGCTTCGGCCGCGGTGATCTGCAGGCTGCGGGCGTCGACCTTGGGCTGGAAGTAGAGCTCGAACTGGCCGCGTTCCAGGGCGGTCCGCAGGTCGTGCACCAGGTCGGCCTGCTCGCGCAGGTCGGTGCCCATCTGGGTGTTGTACTCGGCGTGGGCCGCGCCACCGGCCAGCTTGACGCTGCGCATCGCCAGCGAGGCGTGGCTCAGCAACCGGGGTCGCGAGCCGTGCGTCGGATAGGCCGCGATGCCGATCGAGCAGCTCAGGCGCATCTCGCGCCCCTCGACGCGGTGCGGGCGCCCCAGGTTCGCGGCGATCGATGCGGCGGCGGCATGGCCGGCCGGCAGCTCGCCGGGCACGATCAGCGCGAACTCGTCGGCGGCGATGCGGCCGGCCACGACCTGCGGGCCGGCGCTCGCCGGCAGGCCGCGCGCGACCTCGGCCAGCAGCCGGTCGCCGGCCTCGTGACCGCAGGCGTCGTTGACGAGCCGGAAGTTGTCGATGTCGACGTAGAGCACGCAGAAGCGCTGCCCGCTGCGGTCGGCCTGCAGGCAGGCGTCGTCGAGTGAGCGTTCGAGTTCGGCGCTGCGCCGCCGCCCCAGCAGGGCGGCGGCGGCCCGCAGCAGGGGGCTCAGGGGACTGGGCATGCAGGGCTTATCGGCACCCCACCCGACGGGTTGAGCCTGCCCGGGCGGCCGGCGCCTCAGTCGGCCGTGATGCCGGCGGTGCGGATCACCTTGGCCCAGTACTCGGTGTCGCGCTTCACCAGCTCGGCCAGCTGGGCCGGCGGCAGGTAGCGGATCTCGACCCCCGCGGTCGCGGCGCGCTGGCGCGACTCGGGCGACTCGAGCACCTTCTTCACCTCGGCGCTCAGCCTGTCGATCACGTCCTGCGGCGTGCCCCGCGGCGCGAACAGGCCGACCCAGGCCTCGAGCTCGAAGCCGGGCAGGCCGGCCTCGGCGGCAGTCGGCACGCTCGGCAGCTGGTCGTAGCGCTTGCCGCTGGCGATCGCCAGCGCCTTGAGCTTGCCGGCCTGCACATGGCCCATCACCGAGGGCGGCGTGGTGATGAAGAGGTGTACCTCGCCGGCCAGCACGTCCTTGATCGCCGCACCCGAGCCCGAGTAGGGCAGGTGGACGATGTGGGTGCCGGTCTGCTGCTTGAACATCTCGGTGCCGATGTGGGCCAGCGAGCCCTTGCCCTGAGAGGCGTAGTTGAGCTTGCCGGGGTTCTTCTTCGCGTAGGCGATGAACTCGGCCAGGTTGCCGGCCGGCACCGAGGGATGCATCGCGATCACGTTGGTCGCGACGGTCAGCAGCGCGACCGGCACGAAGTCCTTCTGGTCCCAGGGCAGCTTCGCGCTCAGCGAGGGATTGCCGGTGTGATAGGCCGAATACGAGATCAGCAGCGTGTAGCCGTCCGGCGCGGCGCGCGCCACATGGCCGTAGGCGACGTTGCCGCTGGCACCGCCGCGGTTGTCGATGACCACCGGGAAGGGCAGGGCCTTGCCCAGCGGGTCGCCGACCAGGCGCGCCGAGGTGTCGACCACGCCGCCCGGCGGGTTGGGCACTATGAAGGTGATGGGTTTGGTCGGGTAGCCCTGGGCCAGCGCGGCGGTGGACAGCGCGAGGCCGGTGAGGAATGAAGCGAGCGTGGCGGCGAGTCGGCGGATCGGGGTCATGGTGTCTCCGTGGGTGTTCTTGTCGTTCGTTCAGTTCACGATGCCGCGCTCACGCAGCGCGGCGATCTGCGCGTCGCCGAGCCCGATCTCGCGCAGCACCGCGTCGCTGTGCTCGCCGATGCGCGGCGCGCGGCGGTGCACCGCACCGGGCGTGGCGGACAGCTTGGGCACGATGCCCGGCACCGCGATCGTCCCGCCGGCCAGCGCCGGGATGCGCTCGAGGTTGCCGCGCGCGGCGTAATGCGCTTCCTGCGCCAGGTCGGCGATGGTGTAGATGCGGCTGGCCGGCACCTCGGCCGCGGCCATCGCGGCCAGCACCTCGTCCAGGCCGCGCTGCGCGGTCCAGGCGCCGATCGCCGCGTCGAGCTCGGCGGCGCACGCGGCGCGGCCGTCGTTGCGGGCCAGGCCGGGGTCGTCGGCGAGGTCGGCGCGGCCGATCGCGGCCATCAGGCGCCGGAAGATGCTGTCGCCGTTGCCGGAGACCAGCACGAAGCGGCCGTCCGCGCAGGCGTAGGCATTCGACGGCGCGATGCCCGGCAGCGCGCCGCCGGCCGGCTCGCGCACGTCGCCGAAGGCATCGTATTCGGGGGCCAGGCTCTCGGTCAGGTTGAACATCGCCTCGTAGAGCGCGAGATCGATCATCTGTCCCTGGCCACCGCGCGCATCGCGCTGGTAGAGCGCCAGCAGCACGCCGTAGGCCCCGGTCAGGCCGGCGATGGTGTCGCCCAGCGAGACGCCGGCGCGCACCGGCGGCCGGCCCGGCTCGCCGTTCAGGTGGCGCAGGCCGGCGTAGGCCTCGGCCACCGCCGCGAAGCCGGGCTCGCCGGCGCGCGGCCCGGTCTGGCCGAAGCCCGACAGCCGCAGCATCACCAGCCGCGGGTTCAGCGCGTGCAGGACGTCCCAGCCCAGGCCCCACGACTCCAGCGTGCCGGGGCGGAAGTTCTCGATCAGCACGTCGGCGTCGCGCAGCAGCTCGCGCACGGCGGCCTGGGCCTCGGGCCGGCGCAGGTCGAGAGCGACCGACTCCTTGTTGCGCGACTGCGCGTCCCACCACACCGAGGTGCCGTCCTTGAGCTTGCGCCAGGTGCGCAGCGGGTCACCGCCCTTGGGCGGCTCGATCTTCACGACCCGCGCGCCGAAGTCGGCGAGGGTCTTGGCCGCGAAGGGCCCGGCGATCAGCTGGCCGAGTTCGACGACCTTGATGCCCTGGAGGACCTGCACGGCAGCGCGACGAGCAAGGCCGTCAGGGCTTGACGCGTGCGACCTTCAGCACGGCTGCGGCGCGGCGCAGCGCGCGCAGCGTGTCGGCCAGGTGCTGGCGGTCGCGCACGGCCAGCAACAGGCGCAGCTCGGTGGTCTCGCTGGCGCGCTCGTCGGCCATGTCGATGTGGACGATGTCGGCCTCGGCACCGCTCACGGCCGCCGCCACCTGGGCCAGCACGCCCTTGCCGTTGTTGACCAGCACCGTGACCGCAGTCTCGAAGCTGCGCTGCGGCGTCTCGGACCACTCGACGGTGATCCAGGGTTCGCTGTCGCGGCCGAACAGGCGTTGCGCGGTACTGCACTCGGCGGTGTGCACCATCAGGCCCTCGCCGCGTCCGAGATAGCCGACGATGGCATCGCCCGGTACCGGGCGGCAGCAGTCGGCCAGCTGCACGGTCGCGCCTTCGCTGCCGTCGATCACCACGGTGCCGTGCGAGGGCAGGCCGTCGTCGGCCGCGGCGAAGCGGCCCATGGTCAGCGTCAGCGCGTCGGGCCGCGCGCCGCGCTCGGCCAGCAGCGCGGCCAGGCGCTTGGCGACGATGCTGGGGATCTTCTTGCCGAGGCCGATCTCGACCATCAGTTCGTCGCGCTTCTTGGTGCCGCTCCAGCGCAGCAACGCCTGCCAGACCGCGCCGTCGGTGTCGGCCGAGGTCTCGTCGCCGGCCGGCAGGGCCAGGCCCTCGGCGCGGATCGCCTGCGCCAGCAGCTTCTCGCCGAGCGAGAGCGACTCCTCGGCCTCCATGTTCTTGAGGTAGTGGCGGATGCGCGAACGCGCGCGCCCGGTGCGCACGAAGTTCAGCCACGCCGGGTTGGGCCGGGCGCCGGGTGCCGTGACGATCTCGACCGTGTCGCCGCTGCCCAGCGGCGTGCGCAGCGGCGCCGGCTCGCCGTTGATCTTGGCGCCGATGCAGTGGTCGCCGACGTCACTGTGGATCGCGTAGGCGAAGTCGACCGGCGTCGCCCCCTTGGGCAGCGCCAGGATCTTGCTCTGCGGCGTGAACACGTAGACCGAGTCCGGGAAGAGGTCGATCTTCACGTGCTCGAGGAACTCGGTCGAGTCGCGCGTCTCGTCCTGGATGTCCAGCAGCGACTGCAGCCACAGCGCGCCCAGGTGCTGCGCGTCGGTGCTGCCGTGGGCCTTGTAGAGCCAGTGCGCGGCGATGCCCTTCTCGGCCACCAGGTGCATGGGCTCGGTGCGGATCTGGAACTCGACCGAGGTGCCCAGCGGACTGACCAGCGTGGTGTGCAGCGACTGGTAGCCGTTGGCCTTGGGGATCGCGATGTAGTCCTTGAAGCGCCCCGGCACCGGCTTGTAGAGCTGGTGCAGCACGCCCAGCGCGAGGTAGCACTCGGGCAGCGTGCGCACGACGATGCGAAAGCCGAAGATGTCGCTGACCTGGGCGAAGCTCAGGTGCTTGTCGTCCATCTTGTGATAGATCGAGTACAGCGTCTTCTCGCGGCCCGAGATCTGCACCGGCAGCTTGGACTCCTTGAAGGACTTCTCGACGTCGCGCTGCACGCGCTCGACGATGTCGCGCCGGGTGCCGCGGGCCCGCGCCAGCGCCTTGCTCAGGGCCGCGTGACGCCAGGGCTTGAGGTGCTGGAAGGACAGCTCCTGCAGCTCGCGGTAGGTCTCGTTGAGGCCCAGCCGGTGGGCGATGGGGGCGTAGATCTCGATCGTCTCGCGGGCGATGCGGCTGCGCTTGACCGGCAGCACCGCGTCCATCGTGCGCATGTTGTGCAGGCGGTCGGCCAGCTTGATGAGGATCACGCGCACGTCGCGCGCCATCGCCAGCAGCATCTTGCGGAAGCTCTCGGCCTGCGACTCCTCGCGGGTGCTGAACTGCAGCTTGTCGAGCTTGGTGAGGCCGTCGACCAGGTCGGCGGTCGGCGCGCCGAAGCGCTCGATCAGCTCGGCCTTGCCGATGCCGCAGTCCTCCATCGCGTCGTGCATCAGCGCGGCCATGACGGCCTGTGCGTCGAGCTTCCAATCGGCACACAGGCCGGCGACCGCGATCGGGTGCGT
>CAZUUU010000204.1:0-5887 GCA_964622685.1 uncultured Methylibium sp. | reverse complement strand
CCCCAGGGGGGCGCCGCTGGCGGACCGGTCAAGCCGGATCCGCGGCGGCTGCTGGGCAGGGCCGTTCAGCCGAGGAAGGTCTGAGATGCTGCGCCGCATCGCCCTGCGCGACTTCGTCATCGTGCCGGCGCTCGAGCTCGATCTGCAGGCCGGATTCACCGCGCTGACGGGCGAGACCGGCGCCGGCAAATCCATCCTGATCGATGCGCTGCAGCTCGCGCTGGGCCAGCGTGCCGACGCGAGCGTGGTGCGCGAAGGCGCGACGCGCGCCGAGATCACCGCCGAGTTCGACACGCCGCCGGCGCTGCGCCCCTGGCTCGCCGAGGCCGGCTTCACGTCCGACGAAACCACGGACACCGACGACACGCTGCTGCTGCGCCGCAGCCTCGACGCGCAAGGCAAGAGCCGCGCCTGGGTCAACGGCAGCGCCGCCACCGCGACGCAACTGCGCGAGCTGGGCGAGAAGCTGGTCGACATCCACGGCCAGCACGCCTGGCAGAGCCTGACCCGGCCCGACGCGGTGCGGGCCCTGCTCGACGGCTATGCCGGCGTCGACACGGCACCGCTCGCCGCGGCCTGGGCGGCCTGGCGCGGCGCCAGCGAGCGGCTGGCCGACGCCCGCACGCGCCAGGGCGACCTGGACCGCGAGCGCGAGCGCCTGCAGTGGCAGCTGAACGAGCTCGACAAGCTGGCCCCCGCCGACGGCGAATGGCCCGAGCTCAATGCCGAGCACCGCCGCCTGAGCCACGCGCAGGCCATCCTCGACGCGCTGCAGTCGGCGCTGTCCGCGATCAGCGAAGACGAGGCCTCGGCCGACGCGCGCAGCGCCCAGGCGGTGTCCGCCCTCGAGTCGGTGCTCGACCACGACGCCTCGCTGCGCGAGCCCCTGGACGTGATCCGCAGCGCGCAGGCGCAGTTGCAGGATGCCGCGCACACCCTCAACGCCGCACTGCGCCACGCCGACCTCGACCCCGAGCGCCTGCAGCAGCTCGACGAGCGGCTGGGCGCCTGGATGGGTCTGGCGCGCCGCTTCCGCCGCCCGCCCGACGAACTGCCCGCGCTGCGCGCCGACTGGAAGCAGGAGCTCGCGCAGCTCGATGCCGCCACCGACCTCGACGCGCTGGAGCGCGCGCTGGCCGCCGCCCGCAGCGCCTACGACACCGCGGCGAAGGCCGTGACGGCGCAGCGCAGCAACGCGGCACCCCGCCTCGCGAGCGCCATCACCGCCGCGATGCAGCAGCTGGGCATGGCCGGCGGCCGCTTCGAGGTCGCGCTGGAGCCGCTGCCCGAACCGCAACGCTTCGGGCGCGAGTCGACCGAGTTCCGCGTCGCCGCGCACCCCGGCAGCACGCCGCGCGCGCTGGCCAAGGTCGCCTCGGGCGGCGAGCTGTCGCGCATCGCGCTGGCGATCGCGGTCACGACCAGCGAGCTCGGTCCCGACACGCAAACCATCGGCACCCTGATCTTCGACGAGATCGACGCCGGCGTCGGCGGCACCGTGGCCGACGCCGTCGGCCGGCTGATGAAGCGCCTGGGCCGCGACCGCCAGGTGCTGTGCGTGACCCACCTGCCGCAGGTCGCGGCCTGCGCCGACCAGCACTGCGTGGTCAGCAAGTCCGCGCGGGGTGGCCGCACGAGCAGCGACGTGCAGCCGGTGCAGGGCGAGGCCCGCGTCCAGGAGATCGCGCGCATGCTGGGCGGCAGTGCCGCCAGCACGAGCCTCGCCCACGCGCAGGCGCTGCTGGACGGGGCGGCGGGCGCGAGCCCCGAGCCGGGCCGCAAGAGGCAACGCGCATGAACGCGGAGACCCGCGCGGCGCCGCGCGAAGTCGTGCTGGTGACCGGCATCTCGGGCTCCGGCAAGACCATCGCGCTGCACGCGCTCGAGGACGCCGGCTTCTACTGCGTCGACAACCTGCCGCCCGAACTGCTGACCGAGTTCCTGCGCCTGGAGCAGGCCCGCAGCATGCCGCGGCGCGTCGCCATCGCGGTCGACGTGCGCAGCGCGGCCTCGCTGCCGCACCTGCTGCCGCTGATCTCGCAGCTCGGCAGCGAAGGCGTCGCCGTGCGGCCGATCTTCCTCGATGCCAGCACCGACGCGCTGGTGCGCCGCTACTCCGAGACGCGCCGCCGCCATCCGCTCAGCGCCGAGGCGGCGGATGCTGCCGTCGACCAGCACCGCGCGCTGGTCGATGCCATCGGCCTGGAGCGCGAGCTGCTGGCCGAGCTGCGCGACGTTTCGGCCCTGATCGACACCAGCCAGCTGCGCCCGGCGCAACTGCGCAGCTGGGTGCGCGACCTGGTCAAGGCACCGTCCGGCGCGCTGACGCTGGTGTTCGAGTCCTTCGCCTTCAAGAACGGCGTGCCGCTGGACGCCGACATGGTCTACGACGTGCGCGTGCTGCCCAATCCGCACTACGTGCGCGAGCTGCGGCCGCTGAGCGGCCGCGACGCGCCGGTCGCCGAGTACCTGGAGCAGCAGCCCGAGGTGATCGAGATGCTCGGCCAGATCGAGGCCTTCCTGGCGCGCTGGCTGCCGGCCTTCGAGCAGGACCAGCGCGCTTACCTCACCGTGGCCATCGGCTGCACCGGCGGGCAGCACCGCTCGGTGTATTTCGTGGAGCAGTTGGCGCGGCGCTTCGCCTCGCGCGGTATCACCTTGTTGCGGCACCGCGAACTCGACGCTCGCTCGTAGTACGCTGCCGCCGCGGCGCTCGTCGCCCCTGCCATGACCGTCGATCCCACCCCTGCCTTCCGGGTCCCGTTGTTTCCGCTGCAGTCGGTGCTGTTTCCCGGCGGCCTGCTGAGCCTGCGGGTGTTCGAGGCCCGCTACCTGGACCTGGTCGGCGAGTGCCTGCGCGAAGGCCGGCGCTTCGGTGTCGTCGCGCTCCGCAAGGGCGGCGAGGTCAACAAGGGCGATCGGGAGGTCGCTTTCGAATCCATCGGTTGCGAGGCCGAGCTGATCGACGTCGACAGCGAGCGGCCCGGCATCCTGCACGTGCGCTGCCGCGGCATGCAGCGCTTCCGGACCGAGCAGGTCGAGCAGGAGGCCAACCACCTGTGGGTCGCGCAGGCCCGCCACCTGCCCGAGGACGAGCCCACCTTGCCGACCGGTGACCTGCTCGGCTCGGCCCAGGGCCTGGCCAACGCGATCGCGACGCTCAAGCAGCAGGGCAACGAGCCCTTCCTCGAGCCCTACCAGTTCGACAGCGCCGGCTGGCTGGCCAACCGCTGGTGCGAGATCCTGCCGATCCCGCTGGCCGCGAAGCAGAAGCTGATGGAGCTGCCCGACCCGCTGGTGCGGCTGAAGCTGGTCGACGACTTCCTGCGCAGCAAGGGCGTGGTGGCCTGATGCGCGCCGCGGCGCGCATCGGCCTGGAGTCCCCGGACCAGCCCGAAGTCATCGCGCTGATCGACGCGCTCGACGCCTACCAGCGTTCGCTCTACCCGCCCGAGAGCAACCACCTGCTGGATCTCGCGTCGCTGTGCCGGCCCGAGGTGCTGTTCGCCGTGGCGCGCGACGAGGCCGGCGCGGTCATCGCTTGCGGAGCCGTCGTGCTGCGTTCCGACCACGGCGAGGTCAAGCGCATGTTCGTCAGCCCGCGTGCGCGCGGCCAGGGGCTCGCGAAGGCCTTGCTGGCGAGGCTCGAGACGGAGGCCCGCGCGCGCGGTTGCCGGGCACTGATGCTCGAGACCGGCATCCACCAGCACGAGGCGCTGGCGCTGTACGAACGCGACGGCTACCGGCGCCGCGGCCCCTTCGGTGGCTACGCCGAGGACCCGCTCAGCGTCTTCATGGCCAAGTCCCTGGATGGCTGAGTCGCCGCCGGCCGCCGGACGCCGCAGCGCGGCGCTGGCAATGGCGCCGGAGCGCTTTCGTGCGCTGGGCCATGCGCTGGTCGATCGCCTGACGGTCGAGCTTGCGCGGCTCGCCACGCGACCGGTCACGCCCGGCGAAACCCCTGCCCAGGTGCGCCGCGCCCTCGACGCGGCACGCGACCTGCCAACGCAAGGCGAGGACGCCGCCGCGCTGCTGGACCAGGCCGCCTCGCTGCTGTTCGAGCACTCGACCCTCAGCAGCCACCCTCGCTTCCACGGCTACATCGCGGCGTCGCCGGCACCGATCGGGATGCTGGCGGAGCTGCTGGCCGCGGCGCTCAACGCCAACGTCGCGCTGTGGCAGACCGCACCGATGGCCAGCGAGATCGAGTTCCAGACGCTGCGCTGGCTGGCCGAACTGGTCGGCTACCCGGCGGGCAGCGGTGGCCTGCTCACCAGCGGCGGCAACGCCGCCAACGGCATGGCGCTGCAGCTCGCGCTGCGGGCGCGCCTGCCCGACCTGCGCGAGCAGGGCCTGGGGGCGGCGCATTTCGCGGTCTACGCCTCCGACCAGACGCACGGCTGGCTGCCCAAGGCGCTCGAGCAGGCCGGCCTGGGCCGCCGCGCGCTGCGCAGCATCCCCGGTGATGCGCACCAGCGCATCGACCTCGAAGCGCTGTCGCGCGCCATCGCCGCCGATCGTGCCGCCGGCGTTCAGCCGCTGATGCTGGTCGGCAATGCCGGCAGCATCGCCACCGGCGCGGTCGATCCGCTGCCGGCGCTGGCCGCGCTGGCGCGCCGCGAGGACCTGTGGTTCCACGTCGACGGCGCCTACGGCGCACCGGCCGCCTGCCTGCTGGACACGCCGCGGGCCGGCCTGCTGGGCGCGCGCGTCTGCGCCGACCTCCCGGGCCTGCGCCAGGCCGACTCGCTGGCGCTGGATCCGCACAAGTGGCTCTACGCACCGATCGAGGCCGGCTGCCTGCTGGTGCGCGAGCCGCAGCGACTGCAGGACAGCTACGGCCAGCGGCCCAGCTACTACGCCGCGCCGGCGGACGGCGGAGCCGGCGTCGTCGACTTCCACGAGCTCGGGCCGCAGAACACGCGCGGCTTTCGCGCGCTGAAGGTCTGGCTGGCCCTGCGCATGGCCGGGCGCGATGGCTACCGGCAGATGATCGCCGACGACATCGCGCTGGCGCAGCGCCTGTTCGACCGCGTGCGCGCGACGCCCGGCCTCGAGGCCGCGACCTGCGGCCTCAGCGTCACGACCTGGCGCTGCCGGCCACCCGGTGTCGACGACGCGGCGGCGCTCGACGCGCTGAACCGCGAAGTCCTCGCGCGCGTGCAGCGCGGCGGGCGCAGCCACCTCAGCCCGGCCGTGGTCGACGGGCGCTTCCTGCTGCGCGCCTGCATCGTCAACTTCCACACCAACGCGGCGGACGTCGACGCCCTGCCCGGCCTCGTGCTCGACGCCGCCCGCGGCTGAGCATCGCGCGGCGCGGCGTCCCGCCCTGGTGCGCCGGCGGTCCGTTCCGGCGCACGCTGCCCCGGGATCGCGGGCGTCCCGGCCTGCGACGGGCGGGCACGCTTCGTGCAGGACACAAACTTGAATACTAGTTTGTGCACCGAAACGGCATGTCGTCCTCCGAACCCCTCTCGACCCTGGAGCACTGGCTCGCCGCCTACGCCGGCGGCGCGTCGCCGCGCACCCTGCTGACGCAGCGCCTGGCACGCCTGCGCGAGTCCAGCCCGCCCGAAGCCTGGATCACGCTGGCCAGCGACGCGCAGCTCGACCGCCAGCTCGACGCGCTGGCGCAGCGCGCCGCCGCCCATGCCGATCCCGTGGGTCGGCACAAGGCCCTGCCGCTGTACGGCCTGCCCTTCGCGGTCAAGGACAACATCGACGTCGCCGGGCTCCTCACCACCGCCGCCTGCCCGGCCCACGCGCAGGTCGCGGTGCGCTCGGCGCGCGCGGTCGAGCGGCTGGTCGAGGCCGGCGCGGTGTGGCTGGGCAAGACCAACCTCGACCAGTTCGCCACCGGCCTGGTGGGCACGCGCTCGCCCTACGG
>CAZUUU010000203.1:0-6095 GCA_964622685.1 uncultured Methylibium sp. | reverse complement strand
CGACGATGCGCGGCACCTCGAAGCGCGTGTCGACGTTGAGCAGGCCCAGGTCGTAGCGCGTGACCGCCGGCCGTGCCGCGGTGTCGCGCCCGCGCAGGCCCAGCGCCTTGTCGGCATTGCCGAGCTGGCGCTCGATCAGCACCTGCGCCGGCACCGGCTCGCTCGCCGTGGCCGCGTCGCCGCCAGCCAGCCGCGCGAAGCGCACGGCGGTGCGGATCTGCGCCGGCGTCAGCCCGGCCCGCCCCGCGAGCTTGGCTACGAACTCCGGCGCGGCCTGCACGCCTTCGAGCGCACGCTGCACGATCGCCTCGCGCGCGCCCGGGGGCGGCGAGTTCAGTTCCAGGTGGTACTGGAAGCGGCGGCGGAAGGCCGGGTCGATCTGCTCGATGCGGTTGGTGACCCAGACCACCGGCACCGGGTTGGTCTCGAGGATCTGGTTCACCCAGGCCTTGCCGCCCACCGAGTTGGGCGTGCCGCTGTCGCTCAGCTCCATGCGCGCCATCAGCTGCGCGGTGTCGCTGGACAGCGGCGGGAACACGTCCTCGACCTCGTCGAACAGCAGCGCGACCCTGGGGCTGCCCTTCAGGAACACCTGGCTCAGCTGCAGCGAGCGGTAGCGGTCGCGCCCCGACAGCGAGTGGCCGTCGCGGTCGGCCGACTCGACCTCGTAGAGCTCGAGCCCCGCCGCCTGCGCCGCCACCTTGGCCAGTTCGGTCTTGCCGGTGCCCGGCGGGCCGTAGAGCAGCACGTTGACGCCGGGCTCCTTGCGCGCGACGGCGTTCTTCAGCAGCGCGACCAGCACCCTGGCGTCCTCGGCGACGAACTCGAAGTCGGGCAGGCCCAGCTCGGTCGGCGGCGCCGGCTTGGTGAAGACCGCCATCAGGTCGCTCGGCCCCTGGTACTCGCGCATCAGCACCGGCGGCAGCTGCTCGCTCACCTTCATCAGGTCGGCCAGGTCGGTGATGTTGTGCTCGGAGATCAGGTTCTCGACCATGCCGATGCGCTCGAGCCGCGAGCCGGCGCGCAGCGCCTCGGCGACCTCGCGCTGGTCGACGCCCGCCACCTCGGCGATCGCCGCGTAGGCCTCCTGGGCCGACGAGACCTTGAACTCGACCAGCAGGCCGCGCAGGTCGCGCTGGTAGCGCGCCAGCGTGCCGTACAGCAGCAGCGCCCGCTCGGCCGGGTTGAGCTGCAGCAGCCCGGCCAGCGCGTCGATGTTCTTCTGCACCAGCGTCGATTCCTTCTTGACGCTGCGCTGCAGCCACTCGCAGGTGGCGCCCAGCACCGCCAGCAGGTCCTTGGGCGCGTCCTTCAGGTACTCGTCGATGTAGAAGAACAGCGTGCCTTCCTCGTAGGGCCCGCGCCAGGCGCCGAAGCGCGCGACGAAGGCGGCGTCGCCCAGCGCCTCGTGGCCGGCCCAGGCTTCGTGCTGGCGCACGCGCGTGGCGAGGTAGTCGCGCAGCCGCCGCAGCACGCTGGGCGGCCAGACCAGATGCCGACCGGTCAGCGACAGCAGCGCGTTCCAGTCACGCCGCAGGTTGAAGCGACCCAGGTGGCGCAGCGCCAGGGTCAGCACGAACTGCGAGCACAGCCGGTCGAGCACCGGCGCTTCGGCAAGGCCGGGGGACAGCAGGGGACGCGACTCGGCAGGACTCCTCGCCATGGATCGACTTCCGGCTGGGATCAGGGTGACGATTCATCTTGACCCAGGCCAGCCGTCGCGGCAAGCCCTGAAGGAGACAGGTGGTATCCGTACGAATCCCCGGGACACGCCGAGGCCCCTCTGCGCGGCCGCTCAGTGCAGCGTCAACGGCTGCTGCATCAGCGCGGCGTAGCGGCCGACGTAGGCGTCGATCTCTTCCTCGGAGGGCGAGGTCTCGATCAGTGCGTCGACCCCCTCGCGGAAGCTGGCCGCGAGGGCGCCTTCGATGAAGATCTCCTTGCGGGCGAACTTGTCGACGATCTCGTAGCCGCCGCGCGTCAGCGGCGGCGTGTCGGCACGTCCGGTCTCGCCGGTCGCCACCTCGAACTGCACGACCGCGAAGTTCGCGGAGTTGTAGAGCATCTGCATGGTTTCCCCTTCGAGCTCCAGGTGAGGGCCGGCTTGCAGGTTTCAAGCCAGCCCGCTCCGGGCGCCTGTGGGGTTGGACTCACTTCATGCGCAGCAGTTCGAGCGGCTCGCCCTTCCCGTCAGTCAGCACCACCTTCACCGGCAGGTGCTGGCGCGCCGGGTCGAGCCAGAACTCGGCCCGCGTGTCCTGCGGGTTCTCGGGTTCGCGCAGGAAGCGCAGCGCCGCCACGCGGCCGTCGGGCGTGTCGATGGCCTGCGGCCCCTCGAAGCGCAGCGACCACTGGTGCGAGTCGCCGCGCGCGCCGACCACCTCGATGCGCAGGTGCTCGCCGGTCGCCGGCGGCTTGGCCCAGGCGTTGACGATCGCGGCCAGCTGCAGCATCACGCTCAGGCGGTCCTGCACGCCGGGCGACAGCGGCAGCTCGGGGTTCTGGCCCGAGAAACTGATGCGGCCGCTGGCGCGCTCGAAGTTGGCGGCCTGCTCGCCGCGCCTCAGGCGCCGATCGGTGTAGCGCTCGGGCGCCAGGCCGGCCGCGTCGAAGCCGCCGCGGCTGGTCTGGGTGATGAGGGTGCCGATCAGCGGCAGGCGGCCTTCGAGCTTGAGCTGGTAGCCGCCCTTCTCGGGCCGCCAGTCCAGCTCGCCGGTGCCGGCCAGCGCGCCGCGGCTGAGACGGTAGCTGACCTGCGCCGCGGCCGGGATGCGGGTTCGGTAGATCGGCGGCGGCGTGCCGAGCGCGGCGGGTGCGGCCGTGGCCGCGGCGGCCACGAGGATGAGCGCCGGCTCGGGCTCGGCGGGCGGCGCTGCCGGCGCCGCTGGCTCGGCGGGCGGCGCTGCCGGCGCCGCTGGCTCGGCAGCGGCGGATACCGGCGGGGCTTCGGCGGGCATGAGCGGCGAATCGATCGGTGGCTGCGGGGAAGGCGACCGTGGCGCCACACGCGGCCTGGCGGGCGGCTTGGCAGGCGCCGGCTCGGCCACCGCCGGCGTGGCGCGCTCGGGCGCTGTCGGCGTCCTGTCCACCCCGGGAGCCTCGCTGCGCACCGCCGCCAGCATCACCGCCGCCTGGGGTCGGGACGCCGTCGGCGCCGGCGCCGCGCGCGCCACGCCATCGAGCACCCAGCCGTGCAGCCAGGCCACCGCAGCGGCCAGCGCCAGCAGGGCGAGCCCGGCGCGGCGCCGCACCGGCGGGGGTGCAATGGGAGAACGCGGGGTCACGGGTGCAAATCTACAATCCTGATCTCGATTCACTGTAGCGAATCCCCGCTGCGCGGACCGCGCGCCGCGGCAAGCCCCCACCATGAAACTCGCCACCTACAAGGATGGCTCGCGCGACGGCCAGCTGGTCGTGGTCTCGCGCGACCTGTCCACCGCCCACCATGCCACCGGCATCGCGACCCGGCTGCAGCAGGCGCTGGACGACTGGAACTTCATCGCGCCGCAGCTGCAGGACCTGTACGAGACGCTCAACGGCGGCAAGGCGCGCCACGCCTTCCCCTTCGACCCGGCGCTGTGCATGGCACCGCTGCCGCGCGCCTACCAGTGGGCCGACGGCTCGGCCTACATCAACCACGTCGAGCTGGTGCGCAAGGCACGCAATGCCGAGGTGCCCGAGAGCTTCTACACCGACCCGCTGATGTACCAGGGCGGCAGCGACGACTTCCTGGGCCCGCGCGACGCGGCGCCGTTCCTGTCCGAGGACTGGGGCATCGACTTCGAGGCCGAGGTCGCGGTCGTCACCGGCGACGTGTCGATGGGCGTGACGCCCGAAGCCGCGATCGACACGATCCGCCTCGTGATGCTGGCCAACGACTGGAGCTTGCGCAACCTGATCCCGGCCGAGCTGGCCAAGGGCTTCGGCTTCTTCCAGAGCAAGCCGGCCACCGCCTTCAGCCCGGTCGCGGTGACGCCCGACGAGCTGGGCAGCGCCTGGAAGGGCGGGCGGCTGCACCTGAGCCTGGAGTCGGTGTGGAACGGCCAGCGCGTCGGCCTGTGCGAGGCCGGCCCCGAGATGACCTTCCACTTCGGCCAGCTGATCGCGCATGTCGGCAAGACGCGCAACCTGCGCGCCGGCAGCGTCATCGGCAGCGGCACCGTCAGCAACAAGGACTGGGCCCACGGCTACAGCTGCATCGCCGAGAAGCGCGCGATCGAGACCATCGAGGGCGGCAGCCCGCAGACCGCCTTCATGAAGGCCGGCGACACCATCCGCATCGACATGAAGGGCGCGGACGGGCAGAGCGTGTTCGGCGCGATCGAGCAGACCGTGGCCGTGCACGCCCGCTGAGCCCGCGGTGAGCGAGTTCCCGCGCACGCTCAAGATCGCCACCGTCTGGCTGCTGGTCGGCATCGCCGTCTTCCTGGGTTTCCGCACGCTCGAGGCTCAGCAGAAGAAGTCGCGCTTCTGGCACGACGGCGGCGTGATCGAGATCCGTCGCGGGCCCGACGGGCACTACCACTGGCCGGCGCGCCTGAACGGCCGCAACGTCGACTTCCTGGTTGACACCGGCGCGACCACGACCGCGATCTCGGCGGCGCTGGCGCGCGAGCTCGGGCTCGAGGCGATCGGCAGCGTGCAGTCCAGCACCGCCGGCGGCGTGGTGCGGGGCGAGGTGGCGCGCGCCGACCTCGTGCTGGACGGCGGCGTGCGCGTCGAGCGCCTGCCGCTGGTCGTGCTGCCGGCGCTCGGCGACCACCCGCTGCTCGGCATGGACGTGCTGGGCAAGCTGCGCTGGCAGCAGCAGGGCGGGGTCTTGCGCATCGAGCCGGCCAGCGGACGCTGAGCCGGCGTAAGCTGGCGCGACCATGGGTCGTCGCCTGGTCTCCTCGTTCGTCCGCAGCCTGCTGCTCGCAGCGCTGCCCCTGCTGGCTGCGCCCTTGCGCGCGGCCGAGGCCGACTGCCCGCCGGTCGCCACACTGCCGACCGCGCAGGACCTGGCCGCGGCCCGCGCCGCCGCCCGCGACCGCGGCTTCCTGTGGCGCATCGAGCGCGACGGACGGCGCTCCTGGCTCTACGGCACGGTGCACGTCGCGCGGCTGGCCTGGGCCCTGCCGGGGCCGCGGCTCGCCGCAGCGCTGAGCGAGGCGCGCGTCGTCGCGCTCGAGATCGACCTGACCGATCCCGCCCTGCACCAACAGCTTCGCGAACCCTCGCCGGTCCGCGAGCCGGCCCTGCCCGCCCCGCTGCGGCAGCGGCTGGCGCAACGCTTGGCCGCCGAGTGCCTGCCGCCCGGCGCGCTGGACGGCATGCCGCTGATGCTGCAGGCGGCCACGCTGGGCGCGCTGGCCGGCCGGCGCGACGGCCTCGATCCGGCCTACGCGATCGACGCGATGCTGGCCGCCTTCGGCCATGCGGCCGGCAAGCGCGTGGTCGCGCTCGAGAACCTGGACCTGCAGCTCACGGCCCTCAAGGGCGACGGCCCGGACGGCGTCGAGCGCTTCGTCGAGCAGACGCTCGACGAACTGGACAGCGGTCGCGCGCGGCCGATGCTGCGGCGCGTCGCGCAGGTCTGGGCCGACGGCGACCTGGCCGCGCTGGAGAGCTATCCGCAGTGGTGCGAGTGCATGGGCAGCGAGGCCGACCGGGCCCTGATGCGTCGCCTGCTCGACGAGCGCAACCTCGCGATGGTCGAGCGCATCGACGCGCTGCACCGAGAGTCCGGCCCGATCCTGGTCGGCGTGGGCAGCCTGCACTTCATCGGACCCCAAGGATTGCCGGCTTTGCTGGGTGCGCGCGGCTACCGGGTGGAACGCGTCACGTTCGCCCCGTGAACGGCGTAACCACCGCCCACAAGCCGCACGCCCCGCCGCACAATGCCCAGGCTCCCTTCGATAAAAGCAACGAGGAGACTCCCATGACTGCCAGCGCGCCCGACTTCGCGAAGATGGTTCCCGGCTTCGACTTCCTGCAAGGGCTGGTCAAGAATGCCGGCTCGGTGCTGCCCAACATCGGGCAGTGGGTCGCACCGACGCTCAACCCCGAGGAGCTGGAGAAGCGCATCGAGGAACTGCGCACCGTGCAGTTCTGGC
>CAZUUU010000202.1:0-6101 GCA_964622685.1 uncultured Methylibium sp. | reverse complement strand
CCATATGAACACCCGCCATATCGTCACCACCAAGGGCTGGTTCGGCGGCGGCGCCGACCTCAATCCGCCGCTGCCCAACGATCAGGACACCGCCGATTTCCATGCCGCCTTCAAGGCCGCCTGCGACGAACTCGGCATCCGACACATCAAGACCAGGCCCTACACGCCCAAGACCAACGGCAAGGCCGAACGCTTCGTCCAGACCAGCCTACGAGAGTGGGCCTATGCCAGACCCTACGTCAGCTCAGCTCAACGGGAGGCCGCCTTGCAGCCCTTCCTGCACCGCTACAACTGGCATCGGCCACACTGCGCACTCAACCGCCAGCCGCCCATGAGCCGCATCCCGGCTGTGAGCAACCTCTTGGAACTCGACACCTAGAGCGGCAGCAGCTCGACGCCCAGCACCCGCTCGCCCAGCCACAGCAGCGCCAGCACGCCGGCCAGCGCCGAGCCGCCGCGCAGCACCGGCAGTGCGCCACGGCCCTGGCGCAGCGGCCACAGCAGCGTCATCGCAAGGGCGACGACGATCAGCTGGCCGGCTTCGACGCCGAGGTTGAACTGCAGCAGCGCGCCGGCCACCGCCCATGGCGCGAGGTCGAGCTCGAGCAGCGGACCGGCGAAGCCGAAGCCATGGATCAGCCCGAAGGCAAAGGCCGCCAGCGCGCGCCGCCGGCCGAGGATGGGCCACAGGTTGTCGATCGCCGTCAGTGCGATGGTCAGCGCGATCAGCGGCTCGATCAGGCTCGGCGGCGCGCTCAGCACGCGCCACGACGCCAGGCCCAGCGTGATCGAGTGGCCGACGGTGAAGGCCGTCACCAGGGCCAGCAGCGGCCAGGCGCTGGCTTGCCAACCGGCGCCTGCGGCCGCCTCGCGGCGAAGGATCAGCGGCAGCATCAGGCAGACCAGGAAGAGCACGTGGTCGGCGCCGATCAGGATGTGGTGCAGGCCGTCGGCGAAGAAGCCGGCGTTCGCGGGCGGGGCCGCAGCGCCGCCGGCCGACGCCAGCAGGGCGACCGGCGTGCCGCCCGGCGCCAGGCTGCGCAGCGGGCCGCTGGTCCGGCCGCCGGCGTCGACTTCGACCAGCAGGCCGCGGTGTGTCGGATCGACGCCGCGCATCAGGCCGTAGGCGAGTCGCGGTGCGGCGGCGACGGCGCAGTCGCTGTCGAAGGCCAGCACCGCATAGCTGCCGTCGGCCTTGCGGTCCAGCGCCAGGCCGGGCCGGGCGCGCAGCGCGCAGCGGCCGTCGTCGACGCGCAGCGCGCCGACCAGCTGCGCCGCGATGTCGGCTTCGCGCCGCCGGACCTCGCCCCAGCGCAGCTCGCCATCGCCGTCGGCATCGAGCTCGAGCAGCAGGTCCAGGTCGCGCAGCGCCACCTCGACCTGCAGCGTGAGCCGGCCCTGCGCGTCGCTGCCGGCGCGCAGGTAGGCGTCGCTGGCCTGGTGCGCCACGGCCAGCCCGGTCGGGACCAGCAGCAGCCAGGCCAGCAGGAGGCGGATCACGAGCCGCTCCCGCTGGCGGCGAGGCGCGCGTCGACGAGGCCCACGCGTGCGGCCAGCGCGCGCACCTCGGCCTGGGCCGCCGTGTCGCCGGCGGCGATGGCGGCGCGGTGCATCACGACGAAATCGGTGGCCTCGCGCTGCGTGCGCAGGTTGGCGCGCGCCAGCTCGACGGCCCGGGCCGCGTCGCCCTCGACGTCCAGCGCAAAGCGCGCGCGTTCGCGGGCGTGCACCGGCACGTCCTGCGGGCGCTGCGCCGCCTGGGCCAGTCGGGCGCCGAGCGTGTCGCCCAGGTTTCCGGCGTCGGGTGCGCCCAGCGCACGGGCGGCGATCGCGCGGCGCAGCAACGCGGCATCGCTGGCGTCGTCGGCCAGCAGGCGGGCGGCCTCGGCCGGGCGCCGGGCCTCGATCAGCGCATCGGCCAGGGCGTGGCGGGCGTAGGCGTCGTCGTCGGACGCCAGCGCGGCACGCAGCTGGGCGATCGCCGCGGCGGGACGCCCGGCGCGCAGCTCCAGCTCGCCCAGCGAGGTGCGCAGCCAGGCGACCCAGGCGACATCGTTCGGACGCAGACGAAGCAGCGCCTCGAACTCGCGCCGGGCGTCGTCCTGGGCGCCGCGCAGTGAGCGGTTCTCGGCGCCGCAGGCGCGCGCCAGCAGCGGCTGGCCCGCATCGACCAGGCGCGTGCAGGCGGCGTCGGACTCGTCGTAGCGGCCTTGCACGCGCCGCACCGTCGCCAGCGTGAGCCAGGCCTGGGCCTGCTGCGGCGCGCGCTTCAGCAGCGATTCCAGTTCGGCGCCGGCGGCGTCGAAGTCGTGCAGGTGCTGCAGCAGCGTGGCGCGCTGCAGGCGGACCTCGAGCGGCGCGTCCGCATCGCCCTCCCAGGGCTGCAGCACGCCGAGTGCCTGGCCGGCCAGCCGCGCGTCGCCGCTGACCTGCGAGCGCGTCAGCAGGCTGCGCGACAGCACCAGCGCCGTCTGCACGTCACGTGGCGACTGCGCCAGCGCGCGCCGCAGCCGCCGCTGCTCGGCCGCCGGTCCCGCGGCGGCCGGCAGCGTCTCGACGACCTCGTCGTCGTGGGCCGGCTGCAGCGGAGCCGACTGCGCCAGCGCTGCCGCGAGCAGCAGCGCAAGCGCGAGCCAGGCGCGGTGCAGCGCGTTTCGCACGGCTACTGGTCGATGGCCGTCGCCACGGGGGCCTGGGCCTCCGTGTCGTCGGTCGGCGCGCTGAACTGGCTCACGTCGATCGGCTCCGAGTTGTCGAACATGCCGCCCGCGAGGCCGGCGATGTAGGCCAGGAAGCCCTGCGAGCTGGCACCGGCACTGGCCGGCGGCACGTTCGGGTCCTGGGCCGGCGGTGCGGCGTCGCTGCCGCCCCCGCCGCAGGCCGCCAGCAGCGTGCCGGCGGCCAGGGCGAGGAGGGCACCGTGGAAGCGTTGGATCTTCATGGTGACTCCTTGCCGCGGCTCAGTTCGAGGCGCCGGGGTTCGGCGTGCTCAGGTAGGGGAAGGCGGTCAGCAGCGGCACCACGGCCTGGTCGGCGCCGTCGTGCAGGTTGAACACCGTCGGGACGCCGTTCGTGCCGTTCGGCGTCAGCGCCGCGGACACCGCCGACGGGTTGCACGCCGCGCCGAAGCCGAGCGCGCCGTTCGGCTGCATGGCCGTCGCGTTGCCGTTGGCCAGGCACAGGCCGCCCATTACCGCGACCAGCGAGACGTCGACGACGTCGTCCTTGGGCCGGCGGCCGTTCGGGAAGCCCGCGTTGTCGTTGCCGCCCGCGAGGATGTTGCCGACGATGCCCAGGCGGTTCTGCTGCGCGAAGGGCACCGGCGCGATCGCGGTGTTCAGGCGCAGCATCTCCGACGGCGTGATGGTCGCCATCTGGTTGACGCCGGCGATGCCGGTGAGGAACACCGTCTGCAGGTCCACGCGGCCGGTGTTGGTCGGCGCGAGCGCCCCCAGCGGGGTGTCGTAGGCGATACCGATCAGCACCGGCAGCGTCGGGTTGGTCACGTACTGCGCGAACTGCGTGTCGTTGCGCGGCTGCGAGGCGTTGAAGCGGTCCTTGTCCTTCAGGCCGATGACCACCTCGTTCACCAGGGGCATGCCCAGGCGCGAGACCTGGACCCAGGGGCCGACGTTGATCGCATTGGTGTCGTAGCCGCTGCGCGGCGAGCCGGACAGCAGGCGACCCTGGCGCAGGCTGGCGGTGGTCCAGCCGCCGATCGTCGCGGCGGTCGAGGTGGTGGCGTTGGCCGTGGCCGTCAGGCAGTCCTTGTGGACCTCGAGGGCCAGGCTCGTGACGTTCTTGTCCTGGATCGAGTTGGCGGCGGCCGCGTTGATCAGCGTCGGGTCGGTGATCACCGAGAGCGGCGCGTTGACCAGGTCGAAGATCGGGCCGAGGTTGACCGCGAAGGCCTCCTGGCGCTGGCCGACGAAGACCTTGCCGGGCTGGCTGCAGCCGGGGATGGCGACGGTGTGGATGTGCTGGTTGGCGTAGGCGGCGTAGTTCGGCAGGGTCTTCGTGCCGATGTTGTCGACCGGCTTGTCGAAGGTGGTGGCGCCGCCGCTGGCGTTGGCCACGGCCGCGCGGCTGCCGGTGCGGCGGTCACCGCGGACCACGGTCACGGTGTAGGTCTCGCGCACGTTGGAGACCGCGCTGTTGAGCCCGGCGTTGGCGCCGCTGAAGACGCCGCCCTGCGTGAGCGGGATCGCGACGTTGGTGCCGAGCGCCGGCACCTCGATGCCGCGCCCGCCGTTGGCGAGCGTGTTCTGGAAGCGGAACTGGAAGGTGAGGTCCTCGCGCGCGTCGCCGTTGTTGTCGACGTGGATCTCGTACAGCGCGTTCGGGTCCATCTTGAAGTAGTTCGGGCCGCCGTACGGATCCTGCAGCGGCAGGTAGTTGGCGATCAGCGTCACGTAGCCGTCGCGGCCGGTCTCGTAGCTGCGGAACATGTAGAAGTCGGTGCCGTCGACCTTGGGCGTGTTGGTGATCGACGGGGCCTCGCGGTGGCTGGACGCGAGGGCGGCGCCGCCGGCGGCGGCGATGGCGCAGGCCAGCGCCACATGGCGCAAGAGTCGACCCGGGGTGGGGGGCGTGAGGCTGGGCATGAGGTCTCCTTGGCGGTGGATGCAGGTCCCGCTCCGCGAAGGGCGGGGCGCCTGGCCTGCTGAGCCACCCTTACGCCGGGAATGCGGCACTGGATGCAGCGACACGTCGGCGACGCGAAGTCCACGCGCACGCGTGCTATCTTGGAGCGCATCGTCCGCCGTCGTGTCACGGCGGCGCACAGCCGGAAGAGAAGGACGACCATGAGCTACTCGATCGATCTGTCGGGCCGCGTGGCCCTGGTGACCGGAGCGTCCAGCGGCCTGGGGGCACAGTTCGCGCGCACGCTGGCGGGCGCAGGCGCGGCCGTCGTGCTGGCGGGCCGCCGCGTCGAGCGCCTGAAGACGCTGCGTGCCGAGATCGAGGGCCTGGGCGGCGACGCCCACGTGGTCGGCCTGGACGTCACCGACCCGGCCAGCATCCGCTCGGCCGTCGCGCACGCCGAGACCGAGTGCGGCGCGCTCGACATCCTGGTCAACAACTCCGGCGTCAGCACCACGCAGAAGATCACCGACGTGACGCCCGAGGACTACGACTACGTGATGAACACCAACACGCGCGGCGCCTTCTTCGTCGCGCAGGAGGTCGGCAAGCGCATGATCGCGCGGGCCAAGGGCGCGGCGCCGGGCACCTTCACCGGCGGGCGCATCGTCAACATCGCCTCGATGGCGGGCCTGAAGGTGCTGGGCCAGATCGGCGTCTACGCGATGAGCAAGGCGGCGGTGGTGCACATGACGCGTGCGATGGCGCTCGAGTGGGGTCGCCACGGCATCAACGTCAACGCCATCTGCCCCGGCTACATCGACACCGAGATCAACCACCACCACTGGGGCACCGAGCAGGGCAGGAAGCTCGTCGACATGCTGCCCCGCAAGCGCGTCGGCAAGCCGCAGGACCTGGACACCGCGCTGCTGATGCTGTGCGCCAACGAGAGCCATTTCATCAACGGCGCTGTTCTTGCAGCGGACGATGGGTTTGGAGTCTGACTCGATGGCTGGTCGGGGGGGCGGGTGGCGGGCAGGGCGCGGCAAAGGCGCGCCCGGGCAGCCTGCCGCGCTTCGGTGGGGCGGTCTGCGCTGCGCTCCGACTGCCCTGCGGTGCTCGGTCTCGTGGCGGCGTCGCGCAACTCGCTGCGTTCGCTGCGCTCACTGCGCTCGGACAAGCGCGCCGAGTCAGCCCACGATGCGCGCTGCGCGCGCCGCCACGAGCCCTGCGCTCCTCGGCGCCCCACAGGCGCGCCGCAGACTGCCCGGGCGCGCCTTTGCTGAACCGGGGTTTGCCTTCCTGCCGAACCGCCCAACTGCTGGGGCGCGGCAGGCGGTGTGCGGTGGGGGCGAGGTTGGGGGCGACGAGGAGCGCAGGATCGAGGTCGGCGCGCGCCGCGCGCATCGTGGACTGATCCGCCGCGTTTGTCCGAGCGCAGTGAGCGCAGCGAACGCAGCGAGTTATGCGGCGCGACCTCGGTCCGAGCACCGCAGTGCAGTCGCAGCGAAGCGCAG
>CAZUUU010000201.1:0-6116 GCA_964622685.1 uncultured Methylibium sp. | reverse complement strand
GTCCTTCCACACCAGCAGCTCGCCGTCGAGCACCGTGCCGTCGGGCAGCGCCGCGGCCTGGTCGACGACCTCGGGGTAGCGCTCGGTCACCAGCTCCTCGCCGCGCGACCAGATCCACACCTGGCCGGCGCGCCTGACGACTTGCGCTCGGATGCCGTCGTACTTCCATTCGACGATCCACTGCGAGGGCGGGCCGAGCCGCCGCTCGAAGTCGTCGACACCGCCCTCGACCGCATGCGCCAGGAAGAAGGGATAGGGCTGCCCGGCCTCGCGCGCGCTGCCGGCCTGCGGCGGTGCGATCAGCGACGCGAAGCGCGCCGCATCCGGCGCGCGCTTCGCGTCGGTGTAGCCCATCATGCGCTGCGCGACGAGCTTGGGGTCGAGGCCGGCCTGCTCGGCCAGCGCACGCTGCACCAGCAGCTTGCTGACCCCGACGCGAAAGCCTCCGCCGATCAGCTTGACGAGGAGGAAGCGCTCCGCGGTGCCGAGCTCGCGCCACCAGTCGCGCACGCTGGCGGCCTGCTGCTCGGCCGGCTGGACGCGCAGCGGCAGCAGGCGCTGCTCGATCCACACGGCCAGGCCCAGGTCGCTGTCGCCGTCGGCGGGCGGCAACACCAGGGCGATGGTCTCGGCCAGGTCGCCGACGGCCTGGTAGCACTCCTCGAACAGCCAGTCGGCGATGCCCGAGACCTCGCAGGCCAGCTGGCGCAGCAAGGCGGTCGGTGCCGTCTGGCGCGGCTTGCCGCCGGCCAGGAAGTAGGCGGCCCAGGCGGCATCGGCCGGCGGCGCCTCGGCGAAGTAGCGGCGCAGCGCGGCGACCTTGTCGAGCGTGGCGGTGCTGGCGTCGAGCTCGGCGTAAAGGCGCGCGAACCGCTTCATGGCGGGCTCGGCTCGACCGCGTCGGTCGCGGCGTCCAGCGCATCGTCGCCGTACTCGGTCTTGAAGGACGACGCCTGCAGGCCCTGCTGCTGCAGCCAGCGCACCAGCACGGCCTCGTAGCCGTGCGTCACGATGACGCGCTCGCAGCCGGTGGCGGCGATGGCCTGCATCAAGCCGGGCCAGTCGGCATGGTCCGAGAGGACGAAGCCGCGGTCCACGCCCTGGCGCCGCCGCGCGCCGCGCAGCTGCATCCAGCCGCTGGCGAAGGCGTCGCTCGCGTCCGCGAAGCGGCGCGCCCACACGCTGCCGGCGACGCTGGGCGGCGCGACGACGAGCGCGCTGCGGAAGTCGGCCTTGTCGTCCACCTCGCTCACCAGCCGCGTCGGCGGCAGCGCGACGCCGGCTTCGCGGTAGGCGCGGTTGATCGGCTCGACCGCGCCGTGCACGACGATGGGCCCGATGCTCGCGTCGACGCCGGCCAGGACGCGCTGCGCCTTGCCGAAGCTGTAGCCCATCAGCAGGCTGGGTCGGCCGGCGGCGGCATTGGCGCGCCACCAGGCGTCGATGTCGGCGAAGAGCTCGCGTTGCGGCCGCCAGCGGTAGATCGGCAGGCCGAAGGTCGACTCGGTGATGAAGCAGTGGCAGCGCACCGGCTCGAAGGGCGCACAGGTGGCGTTGCCGTCGCCGGCGCCCGAGACGAAGTAGTCGCCCGAGACGACCCAGACGCGGCCGTCGTGCTCGAGCCGCACCTGGGCCGAACCGAGCACGTGCCCCGCAGGGTGCAGGCTGAGCCGCACGCCGTGGTGGACGATGGCCTGGCCGTAGTCCAGCGTCTGCAGGTCGATCGCGCCCAGGCGCGCGCGCAGCACGCCGGCGCCGATCGCCGACGCGAGGTAGTGGCCGTGGCCGGTGCGCGCGTGGTCGGCATGCGCGTGCGTGATGACGGCCCGGTCCACCGGTCGCCAGGGATCGATGTAGAAGTCGCCGGGCGGGCAGTAGAGGCCTTCCGGGCGCTCGACGACGAGGTCGGGACTCACGGCCTCAATAGCGTCCCGTGGCGCCGGCCAGCTGGAGGTAGGTGCGCGCCACCCAGGCCACGAAGCCGCGCCGCAGCCAGCGCCGCCAGCCGGCCACGGCGGGCGGCGCGGTGATCTGGACCGCGGCGGCGAAGTCGCGGTCCAGCTCGCGCGCCAGGGTGTCGACGAAGCCGCGGTCGCTGACGATGACGTTGGCCTCCAGGTTGACCAGCAGCGACAGAGGGTCGATGTTGGAGCTGCCGACCGTGGCCCAGTGGCGGTCCACCAGCGCGACCTTGGCGTGCAGGAAGGCCGGCGTGTACTCGTAGACCTGGATGCCGCGGGCCAGCAGCTCGTCGTACAGCGCCTGCGCGGCCAGCGCGGCGAAGCGGTAGTCGACCTTGCCCTGCAGCAGCAGCCGCACGCGCACGCCGCGCGCCGCGGCGGCCAGCAGCGCGCGGCGGAACTCGCGGCCGGGGTAGAAGTAGGCCGACACCAGGTCGATGCGCTCGCGCGAGCGGCGCAGGGCATCGATGTAGCTGCGCTCGATGCTGCGGCGCTGGCGCACGTTGTCGCGCACGACGAAGGCGGCCCGCACCGGCGCCAGCGCGGGCTCGCCGGTCGGCGCGCCGGGCTTGAGCGCCAGGCGCATGCGGCGCAGCAGCCGGCGTGCGCGCAGCACCGGGCGGCCGCTGCGCGCGATGTCGAGGATCTCCTCGCGCCAGTCGCGGCCGAAGGCGGCGCGCGTCCACATCGCGCGCGCGGTCTGCTCGATCGGCGTGACGACCGGGCCGCGCACGCGCACCGCGTAGTCGAGCCGCGGCACCTCGCTCCAGCCGTGGTGCAGGTCGTGGCGGTCGTCGAGCAGGTTGATGCCGCCGACGAAGCCGACCTCGCCGTCGACCACGCACAGCTTCTGGTGCAGGCGCCGGAACTGCCCCGGCTGCAGCCAGCTCCACCAGCTGTGCGCCGGTCGGAAGATCGCGAGGCCGATGCCTTCGGGGACCAGCATCTGCTGCAGCGCGTCGAGGGCGTGCATCGAGCCGAAGCCGTCGACCACCACCCTCACCCGCACGCCGCGGCGCGCCGCCGCGGCCAGCGCGTCGACGACGCAGCGCGCGGCCGGGTCGTCGTCGAAGATGTAGGTCGCGAGCCAGACCTCGCGCATCGCGCCGGCGATGGCCTCGCACATGGCCGGAAACAGCGCGTCGCCGCCGCGCAGCAGCACGACCTCGTTGCCGCCGCTGAACACCGCGCGCGAGTGCACGTACCAGTCCAGCGCCTCGGACAGCGGCGGTTCGGTGCCGGTATCCATCGTCTTCGTGACCTCAGTCGGCCAGCTCGAACTCGGCCACCAGCGGCAGGTGGTCCGACATGCGCGCCCAGGTGGCGCCGCGCGGCACGAAGGTCGACACGCAGCGCAGGCCGCGCGTGTAGATGCGGTCGAGCGCGAACACCGGCGCGAGCGAGGGGAAGGTCAGCGAGCGCTGCAGCCCGCCGCCGTCCGGCGGCGGCGCGGCCCGCCGCAGGCCGGCCTCGCGCATCGGCGCATCGAGGCGCTCGCCCCAGTCGTTGAAGTCGCCGGCCACCAGCAGCAGCGCGGCCGGATCGAGCTCGCGCGCGATGAACTCGGCCAGCCGCTGCACCTGCCGCACCCGGCTCTGGTGGCGCAGGCCGAAGTGCACGACGACGGCGTCGAGGGCGCCGCCGTGCCACTGGATCGGCACGTGCAGCAGGCCGCGCTGCTCGAAGCGGTGGTCGGACACGTCGTGGTGGCCGATGTCGCCGATCGGCCAGCGCGACAGCAGCGCGTTGCCGTGCTCGCCGTCGCGCGTGACGGCATTGGTTCGGTAGGCGACGTCGTAACCCTCGGGCGCCAGGAACTCGGCCTGGCCCTGCTCGGGCCAGCCGAACCAGGTGCGGTCGAAGCGCCGCGCGTCGCGCTTGTGGAAGTGCCGCACCTCCTGCAGGCAGACGAGGTCGGCGTCCAGCGCCTCGATCGCGAGGCCGAGGTTGTGGATCTCCAGCCGCTTGCGCGGGCCGACGCCGCGCACGCCCTTGTGGATGTTGTAGGTCGCGACGCGCAGCCGGCCGCCGTAGCCCGAGGCCGGCGGCAGGATGGACGACTGCAACGGATTCATGGGCCGTCGGCTCGGAGGGGCAGTTGGCGGATCGCCTCGGCGTTGGACGGCGAGAAGCAGCGCTCGGCCGCCTCCTGCCACGGCAGCCAGGCGTGGCGCAGGTGCTCGCGCGGCGCCAGCACCACCGGCGTGCCGGCGGGTACCTGCAAGCCGAAGGCATGTTCGGTGTTGTGCGTGACGCCGGGCGCGTAGCGATGGCGCCAGCGCGCGTAGATCTCGTAGACGGTCGACACGCCCCAGTCGCGCAGGTGGTCCAAAGGCACATCGGCGCTGCCGATCACGATGCCGGTCTCCTCGTGGACCTCGCGCACGCAGGTCTCGACCAGCGGCTCGTCGGCGCGGTCCTTCGAACCGGTGACGCTCTGCCAGCTGCCCGGCGCGTCGGCACGCTCGATCAGCAGCACGTCGAGCGCGGCGGTGTGGATGACGACCAGGACGGACTCGGGGATCTTGGGCGGACGCACGGCGTGGCGGAGGTCAGATGCCGCTGATCACGGCGTCGAGCGCGTCGACGATGCGGTGCGACTGGTCGCGCAGCGAGGCCACCACCGGCCCGAGCGCGCGCGCCGGCAAGGTGCCGGCTTCCTGCGGCTTGAGCCGCAGCCGTTCGCCGGCCACGTCGAACATCGGCGCCAGACGCCCCGGCATGCCATCCGTCGCCGAGACGCTGCGCGACAGGGGCAGCACCAGACGCGTCGGGAGCCGGTCGAGCAAGTCGCTCTGCAAGACGACCAGAAAGGGTATGTCGTCCTTGGAGCGCGCCTGCGGGTTGGCGTGAACGTCCCACTGCGCCATGCCGGTCACCAGGTACGGAACTCTTCGTTCCAGATGCCGTGCTTCTCGAAATGGCGGTTCTGCTCGTCGACCCATGCCTTGTAGCGCGCATAGAACTCGTCGGCCGTGCGCGGCGGTGGCACGGCGTTCGCGGCAGGCGCCTTGGCGGCCGCAACCAGCGCGTCGTAGTCGGTGGCAGACAGCAGCACGCTGTGGCGACGGCCCGACTTCTCGATGATCACCGGCTCGCGCTGGCAGGCTTCGAGCATCTGGCCGAGGCGGTTCTTGGCGTCGGTGGCGGTGACTTGCATCGGCGGCTCCGAAGGCAGCAATTAGCTATTCTAGCTAGCGACGGTTCGCGGCAGCTCGTCGGCCCGCCCAGATCCGAGGTCACTTAGTGGGTGAGCTTCGTGCACCGTGGTCCATCACCAAGTGGGAAGGAGAGCGACGATCCGATCGACAAGGGCCGATAGAGACGGCGTGTAGCCAATACGGCAACCAGACTCACTGCACAAGCACTCAGCAGCGCTCCGGTGGGTTCATTGAGACTAACGTGCTTGCCAGAGCGGCAGCTATGGACGACTGCATGCGCTCCCATAGCCATCGTTGGCTGCGCATGTCGATCGTCGGCGAAGACGGCGCAATTATTCGGCCGCAAGGAACTCAACGCGGCTGACTACCTCCCGCCCCTTTGGCGTTCCCCAAGAGCTTGCTCAGCCCACCGCCTGCGGATTCCTCAGCCGGATGTGCAGCTCGCGCAGCTGCTTCTCGTCGACCGGGCTGGGCGCGCCTGTCAGCAGGTCCTGGGCACGCTGGGTCTTGGGGAAGGCGATGACGTCGCGGATGCTCTCGGCGCGCGCCATCATCGTCACCAGCCGGTCCAGGCCGAAGGCCAAGCCGCCGTGCGGCGGCGCGCCGTACTGCAGCGCGTCGAGCAGGAAGCCGAACTTCTGCTGCGCCTCCTCGGGCCCGATCTTCAGCGCGCTGAACACCTTGCTCTGCACCTCGGCGCGGTGGATCCGCACCGAGCCGCCGCCCAGCTCCCAGCCGTTGAGCACCATGTCGTAGGCCTTGGCGATGCACTTGCCGGGATCGGTGTCCATCAGGTCCTCGTGCCCGTCCTTGGGTGCGGTGAACGGGTGGTGCACGGCGGCCCAGCGGTCGTTCTCCTCGTCGTGCTCGAACATCGGGAAGTCGACCACCCACAGCGGCGCCCACTTGTCCTCGAACAGGCCGCCCGCCTTGCCGAATTCGCTGTGGCCGATCTTCACGCGCAGCGCGCCGAGCGCGTCGTTGACGACCTTGG
>CAZUUU010000200.1:0-6124 GCA_964622685.1 uncultured Methylibium sp. | reverse complement strand
ATCGTTCACAAGTACGGCGGCACGTCGATGGGCTCGACCGAGCGCATCCGCAATGTCGCCAGGCGCGTCGCCAAGTGGGCGCGCGCCGGCCACCAGATGGTGGTCGTCCCCTCGGCGATGAGCGGCGAGACGAACCGCCTGCTCGGCCTGGCCAAGGAGCTGTCGCCGGCTTCGCACAGCGCGGCGCTGGCGCGCGAACTCGACATGATCGCCTCGACCGGCGAGCAGGTCTCGGTCGGCCTGCTGGCGATCGCGCTGCAGGCCGAGGGCCTCGACGCCGTCAGCTACACGGGCTGGCAGGTGCCGGTCAGGACCGACAGCGCCTACACCAAGGCGCGCATCGAGAGCATCGACGACGCGCGCGTGCGTGCCGACCTGGCGGCCGGCAAGGTCGTCGTCATCACCGGCTTCCAGGGCATCGACGGTGACGGGCACATCACGACCCTGGGGCGCGGCGGCTCGGACACGTCGGCGGTCGCGGTGGCGGCGGCGATGAAGGCGGCCGAGTGCCTGATCTACACCGACGTCGACGGCGTGTACACGACCGACCCGCGTGTCGTGCCCGAGGCACGGCGCCTGTCCGCCATCAGCTTCGAGGAGATGATGGAGATGGCGAGCCTGGGCTCCAAGGTGCTGCAGATCCGCTCGGTCGAGTTCGCCGGCAAGTACCGCGTGCCGACCCGGGTGCTGTCGAGCTTCACCGACTGGGACATCCCGATCGAGGAAGAGGCCAAGTCCGGCACGCTGATCACTTTCGAGGAAGACGAGAACATGGAACAAGCCATCGTGTCGGGCATCGCCTTCAACCGCGACGAGGCCAAGATCACCGTGCTGGGCGTGCCCGACAAGCCGGGCATCGCTTACCAGATCCTCGGCCCGGTGGCCGATGCCAACATCGACGTCGACGTGATCATCCAGAACGTCTCGCACGACGGCAAGACGGACTTCAGCTTCACCGTGCACCGCAACGACTACGCGCGCACGCTCGAGCTGCTGAAGACCAGCGTGCAGCCGGCCACCAAGGCCGCCCAGGTCAGCGGCGATCCCAAGATCTGCAAGGTCAGCATCGTCGGCATCGGCATGAAGAGCCACGCCGGCGTGGCCAGCACGATGTTCCGCACGCTGTCGGAGGAGGGCATCAACATCCAGATGATCTCCACGTCCGAGATCAAGACCAGCGTCGTGATCGACGAGAAGTACATGGAGCTGGCGGTGCGCGCCCTGCACAAGGCCTTCGACCTGGATGCCCCGGCGGCGTCCGCAACGGCCACTGCGGCATAATCCGCTCGGGCCTGGAGACGTGACCGAGTGGCCGAAGGTGCTCCCCTGCTAAGGGAGTATGGGGCTTAAAACTCCATCAAGGGTTCGAATCCCTTCGTCTCCGCCAACCGCCAGCCGGAACGGGTCCCTCGGGACCCGTTTCTCATTGCGGCGCCGCAAGCGCGCACACTCGGGCACTGACCCATCCGAACCAGAGAGGGCTTCGCTGTGCCGCAGCGCGGCGCACGCCATGATCCGCATCCAGCTCCAGGTTGATCTCGGCTACGAGATCGATGAACACGGCGCCGACTTCGTGTTCAACGTCCACGCGGCCCACACGCCGTGCCAGACGATCTCGGCCGAGCACCTGTCGCTCAGCCAGCCGATCCAGCCGCAGATGCACACCGACCCGGTCAGCGGCAACCGCTACATGCGGCTGCGCGCCCTGCCGGGGGAGTTGCGCTTGTCGTATGCCGCCACCGTCGACCTGATGCACCACGCGGCGGCGCCGTGGCAACTGGACGAGGTCCCGGTGCGCCAGCTGCCGCCCGAGGTGCTGGGCTACATCTACCCGAGCCGCTACTGCCAGTCCGACCGGCTCGTGAAGCTGGCGATCCGGCAGTTCGGGCAGCTGGGTCAGGGTCACCGTCGCGTGCAGGCCATCTGCGAGTGGGTGCAGGAGCGCGTCACGTTCACGTCGAACACCTCGAACTCCAACACCTCGGCGATCGACACCCTGATCGAGCAGGTCGGCGTCTGCCGCGACTTCGCGCACCTGATGATCGCGCTGTGCCGGGCCGTCAACATCCCGGCCCGCTTCGCGACCGGCACCGACTACGGCGCCGACCCGGCGCTCGGGCCGCCGGACTTCCATGCCTACGTCGAGGCCTATGTCGGCGATCGCTGGTACATCTTCGATCCCTCGGGCACCGCGATCCCGATGGGCCTGGTGCGCTTCGGCACGGGGCGCGATGCCGCCGACGTGGCCTTCGCGACCATCTTCGGCGGCGTCCGGTCGCAGGCGCCGCTGATCCGCGCCTTTGCGGTCGACGACCCGGGGCTCGGCATCGTGCTGCCGCATCACTGCCAGGAGGCGCTGTCGACCGACCGCGGCACGCCCGGGGCGGCGCTGCCGACCTACCTATAATTCGGCCGATTCCTGCGGGCGTCGTTCAATGGCAGGACCTGAGCTTCCCAAGCTCAAGACGTGGGTTCGATTCCCATCGCCCGCTCCAGCATCGAGGCCCCTGTCTTCCAGCCGTCCGGCCCGCATGTCTGCCGACTCCCCGCTCCTCGTTGTCGGTCCTGTCCCTGCCGGGCTTCAGGCGGACGGCGTCTGCGCAACGCTGGACGAGGCCACGGCGCGACTCGCCGACACGGTCTTCGACGCGGTCCTGATCGTGCAAGCCGACGCTGCTGCGGCGCTCGCGACCTGGCCGGCGCTGTCGCAGGCCTGCCTCGACGCGGCGGTGTTGCTGGTGACCGACGCTCCGACTCCGGAACTCGCCGCCGACCTGCTGGGCCGTGGCGTTCAGACCGTGCTCGCGAAGGCCGACGTGAATCCTGGGGCGCTGCGACGCGCGGTCCATCAGGCCGTGCTGCGCAAGCGCCTGGAGCGTGAAGCTCGCAAGGCCTACGCCACCGACCTGGCGACCGGGCTGCCGAACCAGGCCCAGTTGCTGGAGCACATGAACCACCTGCTGGCGCTGCGCGAGCGGGCCCCCGGTCCGATGGCCTTGCTGGTGTTGCGTGTCGAAGGACTGTCCAGTGCCGAGGCGGCACTCGGTCCGGCCGCTGCCGGTGCCTTGCGCCGCAAGCTGGCGGTGCGCTTGCGTGCCTCGCTGCGCGCCAGCGACGTCGTGGCCTCGATCGGCAGCGATGCCTTCGCGGCGCTGCTGGCGTGGATCGATGCGCCGTCGGCGGCCGAGCGCGTCGGCAGCAAGCTCGTGCGGGCCTTGCAGCGCCCGCTGCGCGTGGTCGACCGTGAACTGGCGGTCGCCGCCAGCGTCGGCATCGCGCACTACCCCGAGCAGGGCAAGGATGCTCAGACCTTGCTGCGGCTGGCCTTCGCCGGTGCCGCGGGAGCGGTGGCGATGGGGCGGACCGGCTTCGCCAACATCGTCGAGCGCGGCCCGGCCAGCGCGGCCAACGACGAAGAAGCCGCGGACTAGCCGTTCAGAAGAACAGCAGCCACAACAGACCGCCGATCAGCAGCCACTTGCCGGCGTAGTAGACCTGCCGGTGGCTGGCCTTCAGGGCCTTCGCCTTCAGCCGCAAGCGGTAGGCGTAGAAGAAGAACTTGTTGATCGCGCCGACCGGCTGGTCGCCTTCCTCGTTCTGCGACGACGCGGCGGCCATCACGTGGGTGGCGAAGAAGCGGTTGAACCAGCGCACCGGCGCCGTGTGCAGCGGCCGCTCGACGTCGCAGAACAGCACCACGCGCTGCGCCTGGGTCTCGTTGGCCGCGTGATGGATGAAGGTCTCGTCGAACATCACCGGCTCGCCGTCCTTCCAGTGGTAGCGCTGGCCGTCGACCTCGATGAAGCAGCCCGGGTCGTTGGGCGTCGTCAGGCCCAGGTGGTAGCGCAGCGAACCGGCGTAGGGGTCGCGATGGCGCACCAGCGTCGCGCCGGGCGGCAGCGACGCGAACATCGCGGCCTTGATGCTGGGGATGCCCTTCAGCAGCGCCACCGTCTGCGGACACAGCGCCTGGGCGCTCGCCAGGTCCTTGCCGTACCAGGTCAGGTAGAAGCGCTTCCAGCCGGTGCGGAAGAAGGAGTTGAAGCCGATGTCGTTGTAGCTCGCGGCGGCGCGGATCTGGCCTTCGTCGTTGAGCTTCAGCGCCTCGTCGCGGATGGTCTGCCAGTTCGCCTGCAGCGGCGCCAGCTCGGGAAAGTCGCGCGGGTCGAGGTAGGCCTTGGCCGGCACCCGCGAGAACAGGTACATCAGCGCGTTCACCGGTGCCAGCACGATGGTGAAGTCGAGCGCCCGCTTCAGCGGAAAGCGTACCTTGCCGCGGAAGTGGATGAACAGCGCCGACGCCAGGAAGACGACGAGCACCCAGTGACGCAGTTCCATGGTCGGCATCCTGGCGCTCAGCGCCTCACTTCGTGATGTCACCGAGGCACAGGTACTTGATCTCGACGTAGTCGTCGATGCCGTGGTGCGAGCCCTCGCGCCCCAGGCCCGACTGCTTGACGCCGCCGAAGGGCACTTCGGCGGTCGAGATCAGGCCGGCGTTGACGCCGACCATGCCGTACTCCAGCGCCTCGCCGACGCGGAAGATGCGGCCGACGTCGCGGCTGTAGAAGTAGCTCGCCAGGCCGAACTCGGTGGCGTTGGCCAGCGCGACGACCTCGGCCTCGGTCTTGAAGCGGAACACCGGCGCCACCGGGCCGAAGGTCTCTTCGCGCGCGCAGAGCATGTCGCTGGTGGCGTTGGCCAGCACGGTCGGCTCGTAGAAGGACGAGCCGATCTTCCGGCCGCCCGCCAGCAGCGTCGCACCCTTGGCCAGCGCGTCGGCCACGTGGCGCTCGACCTTGGCGATAGCGGGGGCGTCGATCAGCGGGCCCTGGTTCACGCCGGTCTCGAAGCCGTTGCCGACCTTGATCGTCTTCGCCTTCGCGGCGAGCTTCTCGACGAAGGCGTCGTAGACGCCCTCCTGCACGTAGAGCCGGTTCGCGCACACGCAGGTCTGACCGGCGTTGCGGTACTTGCTGACCATCGCACCCTCGACCGCGCTGTCGATGTCGGCGTCGTCGAAGACGATGAAGGGCGCGTTGCCGCCGAGCTCGAGGCTCAGCTTCTTGATCGTCGGCGCGCACTGCGCGGCCAGGATGCGACCCACTTCGGTCGAGCCGGTGAACGACAGGTGGCGCACGGTGTCGCTGCTGCACAGGACCTTGCCGATCGCGATGGAGTTGTCCGAATCCGCGGTCAGGACGTTCAGCACGCCCGCCGGCATGCCGGCGCGCTGCGCCAGCTCGGCCACGGCCAGCGCCGACAGCGGGGTCTGCTCGGCCGGCTTGATGACGACGGTGCAGCCGGCGGCAAGCGCCGGGGCCACCTTGCGCGTGATCATCGCGATCGGGAAGTTCCAGGGCGTGATCGCCGCGCAGACACCCATCGCCTGCTTGATGACGAGGTAGCGCTTGCTGTTGTCGGTGGTCGGCACGGTCTCGCCGTAGACGCGCTTGGCTTCCTCGGCGAACCATTCCAGGAAGCTCGCGCCGTAGCCGACCTCGCCCTTGGCCTCGGCCAGCGGCTTGCCCTGCTCGGCCGTCATGATGCGGGCCAGGTCGTCGGCGTGCTGGTGCAGCAGGTGGAACCACTTCATCAGGATCGCGCCGCGCTCCTTGGCGGTCTTGCTGCGCCAGGCCGGCCAGGCCTTGTCGGCGGCGGTCAGCGCGGCTTCGGCATCGGCGGCGCCGAGGTTGGGCACCTGGGCCAGCTCGAGGCCGGTCGCCGGGTCGGTCACGGCGAAGCGGCTGCGGCCAGCCACCCAGGCGCCGTCGATCAGCGCGTCGGTCTTCAACAGCGTCGCGTCGGCCAGCAGCGCCAGCGGCGAGGTCTTCATGTCCATGGCGATCTCCTCAGGCCCAAATGATAAGCGCCGGCCCCGGACAGCGACAGCCATAAGGACTCCAAACCTATAATGAAAAAACTTGCTGAATCAAGCACTTGCGCGGCTTCCACGGCACCGTGGCCACGCGCTTGAACCCCGAACGAGTCCCGCATGAAAGCCTCCGAGATCCGCACCGCGTTCCTGAAGTACTTCGAGTCGAAGGGCCACCAGATCGTGGCCTCCAGCCCGGTGGTGCCCGGCGACGACCCGACACTGCTGTTCACCAACGCGGGGATGAAC
>CAZUUU010000199.1:0-6133 GCA_964622685.1 uncultured Methylibium sp. | reverse complement strand
CGGCGCGCAGCAGTATCCCAAAGGCGCGCTCTATGTCGTGGCCACGCCGATCGGCAACCTGGCCGACCTGAGCCTGCGCGCGCTGCACGTGCTGGGTCTGGTCGATGCGGTGGCCTGCGAGGACACACGCGTCACCGGCGCGCTGCTGCGCCATTTCGGCATCGACAAGCCCCTGCTCGCGCTGCACGAGCACAACGAGGCCGGGGCCTCGCAGGCCGTGGTCGACCGGCTGGTGCGCGGCGAGCGCATTGCCTACGCCAGCGACGCCGGGACGCCGGCTGTCAGCGATCCCGGCGCCCGCCTGGTGGCCGCGGTACGGGCGGCCGGCCACCGCGTGCTGCCGCTGCCGGGCGCCAGCAGCCTCACCGCCGCGCTGAGCGCCGCCGGGGACGCCCAGTCGCCGGGCTTCCGGTTCGTCGGCTTCCTGTCGTCCCGGGCTGCCGAGCGGGCCGCCCAGCTGCGGGCCCTGGCCGCCGAACCGCAGACGCTGCTGCTGCTCGAGTCGCCGCACCGCATCGAAGCGCTGGCCGGTGCGCTGGCCGAGGCCGTGCCGCAGCGCACGGTGACGCTGTGCCGCGAGCTCACCAAGCAGTTCGAGGCCATCGACACCCTGGCGGCGTCGGCACTGCCCGCCTGGCTGGCGGCCGAGCCGAACCGCTCGCGCGGGGAGTTCGTCGTGGTCGTGCACGCGACGGCGGCTCCGGCGCCCGACCGCCCCACCGATGCGGCCGAGCGGCTGTTGCGGGTCCTGCTGGCGGCCTTGCCGCTGAAGCAGGCCGTCGCGCTGGCGGCCGAGGCGAGCGGCGCGCCGCGCAACGCGCTCTACGAGCGCGCGCTCGCCCTCAAGTCCGAGGACGGCGCGCGCTGAGAAGCGCTTCAGCGGTGCCAGGCAGTCTGGCGATCGCGCAGTTCGCGCGTGATGTCGCGATCGAGGTCGCGCTCCAGCTGGGCGACCTGGCGACGCTCTCGCGGGCTGTACCAGCCGTCGGCACGGAATTGCCGCTCGAGCGCATCGATGTGGTCCTGGCGCTGGTTCAGCACGCGCGCCTCGTGGCGCGTCAGCGCGCCGGTGGCGAGACCGTGGCGGATGCGCTGGTCCTGCTGCCACTCGTGGCGGTCCGGCGTCGCGGCGCGGTACGGGGTGGCCTGGGCGATGCCGGTGCCGGCCAGGGCGAGCAGGGCAAGGGCGGCCAGGGTGCGGGCGGTGCGCATGCGGTTTCCTTTCGCTGCGTTCGGTGGGACGACCCCACGCCTGCACAACGCGCCCGGGCCAGGCCGCCGCGGACGGCGATCGGTATCGCCGCGGTAAAGAAACTTCAAGCGCAGGGTGGTAGGCAGCTGCCTAGAATCGACCCATGATCTCTCGCGAACCCACCGTCGAGCGTCTGGCGGTCGCCAAGACGCTGCTGCTCGAGCCCTACGGTCTCGACGAAGCCAAGCTGGCCGGCGCGTTGCGCATGATCGGCGAGCATCGCATCGACGATGCCGACCTCTACTTCCAGTACACGCGCAGCGAAGGCTGGAGCCTGGAGGAAGGCATCGTCAAGAGCGGCAGCTTCGGCATCGACCAGGGTGTCGGCGTGCGCGCCGTGGTCGGCGAGAAGACCGCCTTCGCCTACAGCGACGACATCTCCGAGGCCGCGCTGCTGGACGCCGCGCGTACCGTGCGGACGATCGCGGCCTCGGGCGCGAGCCGCAGGGTCAAGGTCGGTGGCGCCGCCAGGCTGGCAGGCAGCCGCGTGCTCTATGCACCGATGGATCCGATCGCCACGCTCGACAGCACGCAGAAGGTGGCGCTGCTCGAGAAGGTCGAGAAGATGGCGCGCGCCAAGGATCCGCGCATCGCGCAGGTGATGGCCGGCGTGGCGAGCGAGTACGACGTGGTGCTGGTGGCGCGCGCCGACGGGACGATCGCCGCCGACGTGCGGCCGCTGGTGCGACTGTCGGTGACGGTGATCGCCGAGCAGAACGGCCGGCGCGAGATGGGGTCCAGCGGCGGCGGCGGGCGCTTCGGCCTCGGCTACTTCCACGACGACATGATCGCCAGCTACGTCGACCAGGCCGTCAACGCCGCGCTGACCAACCTGGAGAGCCGGCCCGCGAAGGCCGGCGAGATGACCGTGGTGCTGGGCCCCGGCTGGCCCGGCATCCTGCTGCACGAGGCCATCGGCCATGGCCTGGAGGGCGACTTCAACCGCAAGGGATCGTCGGCCTTCAGCGGCCGCATCGGCCAGCGCGTCGCCGCCAAGGGCGTGACCGTGCTCGACGACGGCACCCTCCCCGACCGCCGCGGCTCGCTCAATGTCGACGACGAGGGCAACGCCACGCAGCGCAACGTGCTGATCGAGGACGGCATCCTCCGGGGCTACATCCAGGACTCGATGAACGCGCGGCTGATGAAGGTGGCGCCCACCGGCAACGGCCGCCGCGAGAGCTACGCCCATGTGCCGATGCCGCGCATGACCAACACCTACATGCTGGGCGGCGACAAGACCAGCGACGAGATCGTCGCATCGATGAAGAAGGGCCTGTACGCCACCAACTTCGGCGGCGGCCAGGTCGACATCACCAGCGGCAAGTTCGTGTTCTCGGCCAGCGAGGCCTTCTGGGTCGAGAACGGCCGCATCCAGTACCCGGTGAAGGGCGCCACCATCATCGGCAACGGCCCGGACGCGCTCACGCGCGTCAAGATGGTCGGCAACGACATGAAGCTCGACACCGGCGTCGGCACCTGCGGCAAGGAAGGCCAGAGCGTGCCGGTCGGCGTCGGTCAACCCACCCTGCGCATCGACGGCCTGACCGTCGGGGGCACGGCTTGAGCGTTGCGACACCGGTCACGCTGGCCGATGTCGAAGCCGCTGCCGGGCGCCTCGCCGGCCAGGTGCTGGAAACGCCCTGCGTCGAGTCCAAGACGCTGTCGCAGATCACCGGCGCCCAGGTCTTCCTGAAGTTCGAGAACCTGCAGTTCACCGCCTCCTTCAAGGAGCGCGGCGCGCTGAACAAGCTGCTGACGCTGACCCAGGACGGCGCCTCCCTGAAGGGCGTGATCGCGGCCTCGGCCGGCAACCACGCGCAGGGCGTGGCCCACCACGCGCAACGGCTGGGTCTGCGCGCGGTGATCGTGATGCCGCGGCACACGCCGACGGTGAAGGTCGAGCGCACCCGCGGCTTCGGCGCCGAGGTGCTGCTGCACGGCGAGAGCTTCGACGAGGCGCGCGCCGAGGCCATGCGCGTGGCCGAGGCCGAAGGCCTGGCCTTCGTCCACCCCTTCGACGACCCGCTGGTGATCGCCGGCCAGGGCACGATCGCTCTCGAGATGCTGCGCCAGCAGCCCGGCCTGGACACGCTGGTGATCGCCGTCGGCGGCGGCGGCATGATCTCCGGCATCGCCACGGTCGCGCGGGCGCTGAAGCCCTCGCTGCAGATCGTCGGCGTGCAGACCTCGCGCTTCCCGGCGATGGTCAACGCGATCAAGGGCACGGCCCATCCGCAAGGATCGAGCACCATCGCCGAAGGCATCGCGGTCGGCGAACCGGGACGCCTGACGCGGGAGCTGATCAAGGCCCTGGTCGACGACCTGGTGCTGGTCGACGAGGGCGACATCGAGCAGGCCATCGTGATGCTGCTCGAGATCGAGAAGACGCTGGTCGAAGGCGCCGGCGCCGCCGGCCTGGCCGCGCTGCTGAAGGATCCGCGGCGCTTTGCCGGCCGCAAGGTCGGCCTGGTGCTGTGCGGCGGCAACATCGACCCGCTGCTGCTGGCCGCGATCATCGAGCGCGGCATGGTGCGCGCCGGCCGTCTGGCGCGCATCCGTGTCGGTGCCCGCGACACGCCGGGCGCGCTGGCGCGCATCACGGCGGTCGTCGCCGAGGCTGGCGCCAACATCGAGGAGGTGCATCACCAGCGCGCCTTCACGATGCTGGCGGCACTCAACGTCGAGGTCGAACTGGTGCTGCAGACGCGCAACCACGAGCACATCGGTGCCGTGATCGCCGCCCTCCAGGCCCAGGGCTTCGAGGCCGCGGCCTACTGAGGCGCGGCACGCGGCGCGAGCGCAACAGCGCGCGCCGGCCGCGCCGACCCCGTGCTACATTCCAACCCATGCGTTCGAACGCCTACTTTTTTGCGTACTTCTGGTTCTCGCACCGCCCCGGCGGAGGAGAGGCCAGCGCCTAAGCAAACGCAGCGCAGCCGAATCCCCAAACCGCCGGGTCTCCCCCGGCGGTTTTTTTTCGCCCGCACCGCGCCCTGATCCGATCACGAACGACCCGCAGGAGAAGCCGATGAATGCCCTGTCCGCCAACGTCCCCGAGGGATGGGCGCCGCCCGCCGACAAGACCAGCCAGACCGACGACGAACGCATCGAGGACGTGATGCCGCTGCCGCCCCCGGAGCACCTGATCCGCTTCTTCCCGGTGCGCGGCACAGCGGTCGAGGAACTGGTGGTCAGCACCCGGCGCCGCATCCGCGACATCATGAACGGCCAGGACGACCGCCTGCTGGTCATCATGGGGCCTTGCTCGATCCACGACCCGGCGGCGGCGATGGACTACGCGCGCAAGCTCAAGGCCCAGCGGGACAAGCACGCGGGCGCACTCGAGATCGTGATGCGTGTCTACTTCGAGAAGCCGCGCACGACGGTCGGCTGGAAGGGCCTGATCAACGACCCGTATCTCGACGAGAGCTTCCGCATCGACGAGGGCCTGCGCATCGCGCGCCAGCTGCTGCTGGAGATCGGCCGCCTCGGCCTGCCGGCCGGCAGCGAGTTTCTCGACGTGATCTCGCCGCAGTACATCGGTGACCTGATCTCCTGGGGTGCGATCGGCGCCCGCACGACCGAGAGCCAGGTGCACCGCGAACTGGCCTCGGGCATCAGCGCGCCGATCGGCTTCAAGAACGGCACCGACGGCAACCTCAAGATCGCGGTCGACGCGATCCAGTCAGCCAGCCGGCCGCACCATTTCCTGTCGGTGCACAAGAACGGCCAGGTGGCGATCGTCGAGACGCGCGGCAACAAGGACTGCCACGTCATCCTGCGCGGCGGCAAGGCGCCGAACTACGACGCCGCCAGCGTCGGCGCGGCCTGCGCCGAACTGGCCAGGGCCGGCCTGCCCGCCACGCTGATGGTCGATTGCTCGCATGCCAACAGCAGCAAGCAGCACCAGAAGCAGCTCGACGTGGCGCGCGACATCGCCGGCCAGATCGCCACGGGCGGCCGCCAGGTCTTCGGCGTGATGGTCGAGAGCCATCTCCTGGCCGGCGCCCAGAAGTTCAGCGCCGGCAAGGACGACCCGGCCCAGCTGGTCTACGGCCAGAGCATCACCGACGCCTGCATCGGCTGGGACGACTCGCTCGAGGTGCTGGACGTCCTGGCCGCAGCGGTGAAGGCCCGTCGCGGCTGAGCCTCACGCCGCAGCAACAGAGTGAGCATGTGCTATCGCAAGTAAGCAAGCCACGTCATCGGGTAACGCGGGCAAGGCCCGGCAAGAGTGCTGGCCTCGGGCCGCTTTGGCGGCTGCAATGGAGGCTCCTGCAACCGATCCGAAAGGACAGACGATGACTCGCACTCGCACCATGCAAGCCCAGGCCCGACGCATCCTCGGCGTGACGGTGGCCGCCTTCTCGGTGGCCGGCGCCGCGGGCCTCGCGGCCCCTGCCTTTGCCCAGACGGCCGCACCGGCGGCCAAGCCCGTCGATGCCACCGCGCAGGCCGCCTTCAAGCGCGCCGACGCCAACAGCGACGGCAAGCTGAGTCCCTCGGAGGCCGTCGCCCTGCCGGCCATCGCGGCCCGCTTCGAGGCCCTCGATACCGACAAGGACGGCGTGCTGAGCAGCACCGAGTTCATGGTCGGCTACCAGGCGCCGGCCAAGCAGTAGGGACGATCGCGGCGTCAGCCCGAAGCCTCGAGCTTCGGGCTGCGCCAGTAGACGTCGTCGCCGCCCAGGCCGTCGAGGTTGGCGCGGTTCAGCACGCGCGCCAGCACGAACAGCAGATCGCTCAGGCGATTGAGGTACTGGCGGGCCGTTCCGCGCACGGCGCCGGGTTCCGCGTTGGCCAGCGCCACCACGGCCCGCTCGGCGCGTCGCGCCACGGTCCGCCCGACATGCGCGATCGCCGCGCTGCGCGTGCCGG
>CAZUUU010000198.1:0-6166 GCA_964622685.1 uncultured Methylibium sp. | reverse complement strand
TCTCGGCGACCAGGATGTCGTTGTCGATGTTCTCCTCGCCGAACTCGTTCTCGATCACCGCGATCTTCTGGCCGTGGGACTCGGACAGCACGCGCTTGAGCAGGGTGGTCTTCCCGGAACCGAGGAAGCCGGTGAGGATGGTGGCGGGGATCAGTGACATGGGCAGGACCGGTGGGCAGCAGAAGCTCCCCAGCTGAGGGTGGGCGACTGTCGATCAAGGCCCGGGCACTGTCAAGCAAGCCGCGGACCGGGGCGCGGATCGTAGCGGGCGGTGGAGACCGCCATGACGCTGGGGTATTCTCGGAGTCGTTCCCACTACCGGCACCGCCCCAGTGTCCGAGCCTCAACCAGGTCGGCCCGCCCGCGCGGGCGACAAGGCGTCGCTCCCGTCCGACAAGCGCAGCCTGTTCGAGCGCGTGGTCGAGTTCCTCTCGCCCGGCCCGGACTCCAAGGACGAACTGATCGAGACGCTGGCCGATGCCGAGCTCAAGGAGCTGATCGAGCCCGAGTCGCGCATCATGCTCGAGGGCGTGCTGCGGATGGCCGACATGACGGCCGGCGACGTGATGGTGGCCGCGCCGCGGATGGACCTGCTGGACATCGACGCCCCCTACGACGAGCTGCTGGCGGTGGTCATCGACACCGGCCACTCGCGCTTCCCGGTCTTCGAGGGCGAGCGCGACCAGGTCATCGGCATGCTGATGGCCAAGGACCTGCTCAAGCTGCAGCGCGCCCCCGAGCTGAACCTGCGCGCGCTGCTGCGCCCGGCGGTCTTCGTGCCCGAGACCAAGGGCCTGAACGAGCTGCTGCGCGACTTCCGCTCCAACCGCAACCACCTCGCCATCGTCATCGACGAGTTCGGCAAGACCGCCGGCCTGTTGACCATCGAGGACGTCCTCGAAGAGATCGTCGGCGAGATCGAGGACGAGTTCGACGACAAGGACGGCGAGTCCGGCGTCTTCACGCTGGCCGACGGCAGCCAGCGCGTCGCCGGCGACGCACCGATCGCCGAGGTCAATGCGGTTTTCGGCAGCGCGCTGCCCGAGGACGCCTTCGACACCATCGGCGGCCTGGTCGCGCACGAGCACGGGCGCGTCATGCGCCGCGGCGAGACGGTCGACGTCGGCGGTCTGCGCTTCTCGGTGATGCTGGCCCGGGGCGGCGCGGTGCGCTGGTTCAAGGTCACGCGCGCCGAGGGGCCGGCCGACGCCGGCGAGCCCGCGGCTTGACCCGGCGGTCGCGTCCGGCCGGCGGCGGGCCGCTCGGCATCGAGCTGGCGGTCGCGCTGGCGGCCGGTGCCCTGCATGCGCTGCCGTTCACGCTGGCGGGGCTCGGATGGCTGCAGATGGTCTGCGTCGCCGTGCTGGCCTGGCGGGTCGTCGCGGCCGGCGGCGCCTGGCGCGCGGCGCTGCTGGGCGGCGCGTTCTCGACCGCCTGGCTGGTCGGCAGCGTCTGGTGGCTCTTCATCAGCATGCACCGCTATGGCGGGCTGCCGGCCTGGATGGCCGGCCTGGCGGTGCTGGCGCTGTGCGCCTTCCTGTCGCTCTACCTGGCCGCGGCGATGGCGGCCTGGTCGCGCTGGCGGCCGGGCCGGCCGGCCGGCGACGCACTGCTGTTCGCGGCGCTGTGGCTGCTGGCCGAGCTGGCCCGCGGCCTGATCTTCACCGGCTTTCCGTGGGCCGCGGCCGGCTACGCCCACATCGACGGGCCCCTGGCCGGCCTGGCGGCCTGGATCGGCGTCTACGGCATCGGCGCCGTGTCGGCGGGCGTGGCCGCCCTGGTCGCCGGCGCGGCCACCGCCGCGTCCGCCCGTGCCCGCTGGAGCCCCGTGACGGCCGCGCTGCTGCTGTGGTTCGCACCGCTGGCGCTGCCGCAGCGCTTCACCGAGCCCGCCGGCGCGCTGTCGGTCGCGCTGATCCAGGGCAACGTGCCGCAGAACGAGAAGTTCGTGACCGCGCTGCAGCCCGAGGCCCTGGGCTGGGCGCTGCGGCAGATGGTCGACGCGCGCGCCCAGCTCGTCGTCGCGCCCGAGACCGTGATCCCGCTGCTGCCCTCGCAGCTGCCCGAGGGCCTGTGGGACCAGTTGCGAGCCGCCTTCGCCGACCCCGGCCGTGCCGCGCTGGTCGGCGTGCCGCTGGGCGATCCGGCCGCGGGCTACACCAACTCGGCGGCCGGCCTGTCGCGCGAGGCGGCGACGCTGCCCGGCGGCTACTACCGCTACGACAAGCACCACCTCGTGCCCTTCGGCGAGCTCATCCCCTGGGGCTTCCGCTGGTTCGTCGCGATGATGGACATCCCGCTCGGCGACTTCAACCGCGGGCCGCTGGCCGCGCCGTCGTTCGAGACCCAGGGCCAGCGCATCGGCCCCAACATCTGCTACGAGGACCTGTTCGGCGAGGAGCTGGCGGCCCGCTTCACCGACCCGGCCCGTGCGCCGACGATCCTGGCCAACCTCAGCAACATCGCCTGGTTCGGCGAATCGGTGGCCATCGAGCAGCACCTGCAGATCTCGCGCATGCGTTCGCTCGAATTGCAGCGCCCGATGATCCGCGCCACCAACACCGGGGCCACGGCCCTGATCGACCACCACGGCCGCGTCGTGCGGGCGCTGGCGCCACACACCCGCGGCGTGCTCGAGGGCGAGGTCGAAGGCCGCCAGGGCAACACGCCCTATGCCGACTGGGCCGCGCGCCTGGGCCTGTGGCCGGCGATCGGCCTGGCGCTCGCGGTCGTCATGGCGGCGGCGTGGCGGCGCCGCCGCTAGAGTCCGCGGACAGGAGAGACGCCCATCCGGACCCTTGAAGAAACTGCTGCTGCTGATCCTTGCCGCCGGCGGTGCGGCGGCGCACGCCAATCCGGCCGACTACATCTTCAGCCCCGTCGTCGAGCAGGGCGAGCGCGAGATCGACAGCAAGGCCGGCATCGCCCGCGACCGCGACGGCCGCAGCTTCTGGGGCGGCAAGCTCGGCGTCGAGTACGGCTTCACCGCGTGGTGGGCCGCCGAGGCGACGGTGAACTTCGGGCGCGAGCCCGGCGAATCGACGCGCGTGCAGTCGCTGGAATGGGAGAACCGCTTCCAGCTCACCGAGAGCGGCAGGCATCCCTGGGAGATCGGCCTGCTGTTCGAGGTCGAGCGCGAGCGCGAGTCCTCCGACGGCTAAGAGCTGCGCTACGGCCCGCTGCTGCAGAGGCAGTGGGGCGCGCTGCAGGCCAATCTCAACCTGCTGTTCGAGCGGCGCGTCGGGGCCGATGCGCCCCAGGAGCCGGCCGAGTTCGGCTACCAGTGGCAGCTGCGCCATCGCGCCGGTGGCCGCGTCGACTGGGGCGCCCAGGGCTTCGGCAAGCTCGGGCGCTGGGACCACTGGGCGCCGCGGCGCGAGCAGTCGCACATCCTCGGCCCCGCGCTGTTCGTCAAGCTCGGCGACGATGACGACGACGGCGAGTTCGAAGCCGGCCTGCTGGCCGGCACCGGCGGCGCGGCGCCGAAGCTGACGCTGCGCCTGCAGGCCATGATTCCCTTCTAGGGCTCGCGCCGGGTCGCGCGGCGCGCAGAATGCGGGTCGCCCGCAGCCGACCGGAGGTCCGCGCATGTCGACCCTGCCCGAAGTGCCCGCCGTGCCCGTCGAAACGGCGTCGCCGCCCGCGCGCCGCATCGCCGACCTGCCCGGGCCGCGCCCCTGGCCGGTCGTCGGCAACCTGCTGCAGTTCGACCTGCCCAACCTGCACCGGCAGATGGAGGACTGGGCCGACGCCTACGGACCCACCTACCGGCTGCGCGTCGGTCCGCGCGACGCGCTGGTCGTGTCCGACGCCGAGACCATCGCCGCGGCGCTGCGTGATCGCCCCGACACCTGGCGGCGCATGCGGCCGATCGAGGCCGTGATCCGCGAGAGCGGCGGCCATGGCGTGTTCTCGGCCGAGGGCGACGACTGGCGGCGCCAGCGCCGGCTGGTGATGAGCGCCTTCGACCCGGCGCACCTGAAGCGCTTCTATCCGTCGCTGCTGCGCGTGACCGGGCGGCTCATGGCGCGCTGGCGCGAAGCGGCGCGCCGCGGCGAGGCCATCGACCTGCAGGCCTCGCTGATGCGCTACACGGTCGACGTGACGACCGGCCTGGCCTTCGGTGTCGACCTCAACACCATCGATGCGCCGCACCCGCTGCAGGAGCACCTGGACAAGATGTTCCCGATGCTGTTCCGGCGCATCAACATGCCCTTCCCGTACTGGCACGTCCTGCGCCTGCCGATCGACCGCGAGTACGACCGCCACCTGGTGCACGTGCACGAGGCGGTGCGCGGTTTCGTCCGCGCCGCGCGGCAGCGCCTGCAGGATGAACCGATGCGCCGCGAGCAGCCGGCCGACCTGCTGGAGGCGATGCTGGCCGCACGCGACGCCGACGGCAGCGCGCTGACCGAGGAAGAGGTCGCCGGCAACGTGCTGACCGTGCTGCTGGCCGGCGAGGACACCACCGCCAACACCCTGGGCTGGGCACTGTGGCTGCTCCACGTCCATCGCGGCGACTGGCAGGCCGTGGTGGCCGAGGTCGATGCGGCGCTCGGCGCCGAGCCGCTGCCGCCTGCCTTCGACGTGGCCCGCGGCCTCGGCCGCATCGAGGCCAGCGTCAACGAGGCGATGCGGCTCAAGCCGGTGGCGCCGCTGCTCTTCCTCGAGGCCAACCGAGCGACCCGCATCGCCGGCTTCGACGTGCCGCGCGGCGGGCCGCTGTTCTGCCTGATGCGCAAGGCGGCGCTGGACCGCAAGCTGGCCGAGGACATCGCCGACTTCCGGCCCGGCCGCTGGCAGGGCGGCGCCGAGGGTCGCGAGCGGGCGACGCAGAAGGCCAGCATGCCCTTCGGTGCCGGGCCGCGGCTGTGCCCGGGCCGCTACCTCGCGCTGCTGGAAATGAAGATGGTGCTGTCCATGCTGGCGCGCAACTTCGAGCTGCTCGACGTCGGCCCGGACGATGGCGGCACGCCGCGCGAGCGCCTGGCCTTCACGATGTTCCCGGTCGGGCTGAAGATGCGGCTGGCGGAGCGGCCCTTGCACTGAGGTCGCGCGGAGCGACGACGCGGGTTGCGGCGCTGTACTGCGCTCATGTCCTCCGAGACGGGCTGCGCCCGTCTCTCCCCCTTGACTTCGCTCCGTACAGCACCACACCCCGCTTCGCCGCCGGCACCGACATGGCTGTTCGGTAAGGGGAAAGGCAAAGCGGGTGCACAGCCGTGGGTGATGGGCGACTGGTGCAGAGAAGTCGAGGAGGAGGCCGGGCGCAGCCCTGGCCGGAGGACATGAACGGAACCGGTCGCCCGTCGCCCATGGCGCGCTCTGAGCGGCCACCTAGAATCGCGCTCCACAACGGCATGCCAGCCCGCAGGCCGCGGCTCCCCGAGATTTCAGACGATGCTGAGCTTCCAGCAAATCATCCTGCGCCTGCAGCAGTACTGGGCCGACCAGGGCTGCGCGCTGCTGCAGCCCTACGACATGGAGGTCGGCGCCGGCACCAGCCACACCGCGACCTTCCTGCGCGCCCTGGGGCCCGAGCCCTGGAAGGCCGCCTACGTGCAGCCCAGCCGCCGCCCCAAGGACGGCCGCTACGGCGAGAACCCCAACCGCCTGCAGCACTACTACCAGTACCAGGTGGTGCTCAAACCCGCGCCGGCGAACATCCTCGAGCTCTACCTCGGCAGCCTGCAGGCGCTGGGCTTCGACCTCACGGTGAACGACGTGCGTTTCGTCGAGGACGACTGGGAGAACCCCACGCTCGGTGCCTGGGGCCTGGGCTGGGAGGTCTGGCTCAACGGCATGGAGGTGACGCAGTTCACCTACTTCCAGCAGGTGGGCGGCATCGACTGCAAGCCCATCACCGGCGAGATCACCTACGGCCTCGAGCGCCTGGCGATGTACCTGCAGGGCGTGGAGAACGTCTACGACCTGGTGTGGACCGAATCGCCCGACGGCACGAAGCTGCTCTACCGCGACGTCTACCACCAGAACGAGGTCGAGCAGAGCACCTACAACTTCGAGCACTCCGACGTCGAGTTCCTGCTCGGTGCCTTCGGTTCGCATGAGAAGCAGGCCAAGCACCTGATGCAGCAGCAGCTCGCGCTGCCGGCCTACGAACAGGTGCTGAAGGCCGCGCACACCTTCAACCTGCTCGACGCGCGCG
>CAZUUU010000197.1:0-6186 GCA_964622685.1 uncultured Methylibium sp. | reverse complement strand
ATCCGCCGCTGGTGTTCGCGGGCGAAGCGCGCACGCTGACGGCGCGGCTGGGCGTCTGGCAACTGGACCGCGCGGCGCAGAAGCTGGCCTTGCAGACCGCGATCGACACGCGCGGCGCGCAGCCGCCGCTGCCGGCCGGCGCGCTGGCGCGCGACGCGACCGAGGCGGCGTCGCAGCACCAGCGGCGCATCGTGCTGCAGGGACGCTGGCGGCCGGAGTTCAGCGTCTTCCTCGACAACCGGCAGATGGACGGCCGGCCTGGATTCTACCTGCTGACGCCGCTGGAGCTCGGGTCGGGCGACGCCGTGCTGGTGCAGCGCGGCTGGGCGCCGCGCGACGTGCGCGACCGTGCGCGCGTGCCGGTCGTGCCCACGCCGGCGGGCGAGGTCCGCATCGTCGGCCGGATCGCCCCACCGCCCGCTTCGCTTTACGCCTTCGACGGGCCCGACACGGGCCCGCTCCGGCAGAATCTCGACCTTGGTGCCTATGCGCGCGAGACGGGGCTGGCACTGCGGCCGTTGTCGGTGCTGCAGATTGACGACGGCGACGACGGCAATGTCGGTGCTGCCGGCAACGACGGCCTGCAGCGTCGCTGGCCCGCACCGGCCGTCGACGTGCACAAACACTACGGCTATGCCTTCCAGTGGTTCGCGCTGGCCACCCTGCTGATCGGTCTGTATGTCTGGTTCCAAGTCCTCCAACCCTGGCTACGGCGACGGACGCGTGCTTGAGGCCGCGGCCGAGCAGCCGCTGAGCTTCGCGGTCCACAGCCTGCCGACGCCGGCACTGGCCGACGGACAGGTGAAGCGCGGGCGGCTCAAGATGCTGCTGGTGCTGCTGGTGTGTGCGGCGCCGGTGGTGGCCTCCTACTTCACCTACTACGTGATCCGGCCGCAGGGCCGCACCAACCACGGCGAGCTGATCCAGCCGCAGCGGCCGCTGCCCGATGCGGCCGCGCTGCCGCTCACCGACCTGGCGGGCCAGGCCGTCGCGCCGGCGAGCCTGCACGGCCAGTGGCTGCTGGTCGCCGTCGGCGGCGGCGCCTGCGACGCGCTGTGCGAGCGCCAGCTCTACCTGCAGCGCCAGTTGCGCGAAGCCCTGGGCCGCGAGAAGGATCGCGTCGATCGCGTCTGGCTGGTCGACGATGCGGCGCCGGTGCGCCCCGAGCTCGCTGCCGCGCTGCAGGGCGCGACCGTGCTGCGCGTGCCGCGCCAGGCGCTCGGGGGCTGGCTCGAGGCGGCGCCGGGCCAGGCGCTGTCGGCGCACCTGCACGTCGTCGACCCGCTGGGGAACTACATGATGCGTTTCCCGGCGCCCAGCGAGCCGGCGCGGATCAAGCGCGACCTGGACAAGCTGCTGCGCGCCTCGGCCAGCTGGGACCAGCCCGGACGCTGAGCACGACCATGGACGGCAGCGGCATCAACCTCGCGCCCCTGGCCCAGCTCGCGCTGCTGGGCCTGGTGATCGCGCTCGGCCCGCTGGCCTGGGTGTGGGCCCGCACGCGCGGCGGCGATGCCGCGCAGCGCCTGCGCGTGCTGACGCTGCTGACGCTGTTCCTGACCTTCGACCTGGTGCTGTTCGGCGCCTTCACGCGCCTCACCGACTCGGGCCTCGGCTGCCCCGACTGGCCCGGCTGCTACGGCAGCGCCAGCCCGCTGGGCGCGCGCGACGAGATCCACGCCGCGCAGACCGCGCAGCCGACCGGCCCGGTGACGCACGGCAAGGCCTGGATCGAGATGGTCCACCGCTACCTCGCCACCGGCGTCGGCGTGCTGATCATCGCGATGACGCTGCTCAGCTGGCAGGCCTGGCGGCGCGATCGCTCGGCTGCATCGCCGTGGTGGGCCACCGCGACGCTGGTCTGGGTCTGCCTGCAAGGCGCCTTCGGTGCGTGGACCGTCACGCTCAAGCTCTATCCGGCCATCGTCACCGCGCACCTGCTGGGCGGACTGGGCCTGCTGGCGCTGCTGGCGGTGCAGGCCTGGGGCGGGCGCGACGACCGCGTGGCGATCGGGGCCGGCCTGCGGCGCGGCATCGTGGCGGTCGCGGGCCTGGCGCTGCTGCAGATCGCGCTCGGCGCCTGGGTCAGCACCAACTACGCGGTGCTGGCCTGCACCGACTTCCCGACCTGCCAGGGCCGCTGGTGGCCGGCCATGGACTTCGAGCACGGCTTCGCCATCCTGCGGCCGCTGGGCACCGGCAAGGGTGGCGCCGGCTGGCTGCCCTTCGAGGCCCTGACCGCGATCCACATGTCGCACCGCGCGGTCGCGCTGCTGCTGCTGACGTCGATGGCGCTGCTGGCCTGGCGGCTGGCCCGGCACGCCGGCCTGCGGCGACTGGCCTTCGGCCTGGGCTTCATCGGCCTGTGGCAACTGGCCACCGGCATCAGCAACGTGGTGCTGGGCTGGCCGCTGCTGGCGGCCGTCAGCCACACCGGCGGCGCCGCGGCGCTGGTGCTGGTGCTGGCGGCACTGCTGTTGCGCACGCGTGCGCGCGCGGTCGCGCCGCAAGCGGCCGGCGCCCGCCTGGCGCACGGGGCTCCCTAGAATCCGCCGGCCCATGGCTCAGACCCTCGCCCCCTCGACCACCCCGGCCCACGGCTGGCTGGCGCGCTGGCGCCAGTTCAGCGCACTGACCAAGCCGCGCGTGGTGCAGTTGATCGTGTTCTGCGCCGCGATCGGCATGCTGCTGGCCGTGCCGGGCTGGCCATCCTTGCCGGCCTGGGGCGTGGCGCTCGCGGCCACTGTCGGCATCTGGCTGGTGGCCAGCGCCGCGGCGGCCTTCAACTGCCTGGTCGAGCAGCACATCGATGCCCGCATGAAGCGCACCGCCTGGCGGCCGACCGCGAAGGGCGAGCTGACCAACACGCAGACGCTCAGCTTCGCGATCGCGCTGTGCGCGGCCGGCATGGCGGTGCTGTGGGTCTGGGTCAACACGCTGACGATGTGGCTGACCTTCGGCACCTTCGTCGGCTACGCGATCGTCTACACCGTGTTCCTCAAGCCGGCGACGCCGCAGAACATCGTGATCGGCGGCGCCTCGGGGGCGATGCCGCCGGTGCTGGGCTGGGCCGCGATGCGCGGCGAGCTCGGCGCCGAGCCCTGGATCCTGTGCCTGATCATCTTCCTGTGGACGCCGCCGCACTTCTGGGCGCTGGCGCTCTACCGCGCCGAGGACTACGCGCGCGCCGGCCTGCCGATGCTGCCGGTGACGCACGGCAACGAGTTCACGCGGCTGCAGATCCTGCTGTACACCTTCGTGCTGTTCGCGGCGACCTTGCTGCCCTTCGTCCACGGCATGAGCGGCTGGCTCTACCTGGTCGGCGCGGTGGCGCTCGGACTCGGTTTCTGCGGCTACGCCTTCAAGCTGTGGCGCGCCTACAGCGAAGCGCTGGCGCGGCGCACCTTCCGCTTCTCGATCTGGCACCTGTCGCTGCTGTTCGCGCTGCTGCTGCTCGATCACTACCTGGACCCGCTGCTGCGCGGCTGAGACCCCATGATCCGACGTCGCGTCCTTCTCAGTGCCGCCGCGCTCGCCCTGCTCGGCGCCTGCGACAACAAGGGCACCGGCCCGGCCGCGTCGTCGGCCGGCTTCAAGGGCATCGACATCACCGGCGCCGAGTACGCGCGCGACTTCGCGCTGCCCGATGTCGACGGGCGCACCCGGACGCTGGCCGACTTCAAGGGCCGCGCGGTCGTCGTCTTCTTCGGCTACACGCAATGCCCCGACGTCTGCCCGACGACGATGGCCGAGCTGGCGCAGATCAAGAAGCTGCTCGGCGCCGACGGCGAACGCCTGCAGGCGGTCTTCATCACCGTCGATCCCGAGCGCGACACGCCCGAGCTGCTGAAGGCCTACATGGCCAGCTTCGATCCGGGCTTCGTCGCCTTGCGCGGCGACCTCGCGCAGACCACCGCGCTGGCCAAGAACTACAAGGCCTTCTTCCAGAAGGTGCCGGGCAAGGAGCCGGGCAGCTACTCGATGGACCACACGGCCGGTGCCTGGGTCTACGACCCGCAGGGCCGCATCCGGCTGTTCGTGCGCTACGGTCAGCCGGTCGAGGCCTGGGCCTCGGACCTGCGGCAGCTGCTGGGCTGAAACGACGAGGCGGCCCGCAGGCCGCCTCGTGCGGGAGCAGGGCGCGGCTCAGTAGGTCGTCAGCGCCTTCTTCATCTTCTTCATCGCCGCGACCTCGATCTGGCGGATGCGCTCGGCGCTGACGCCGTACTCGGCCGCCAGCTCGTGCAGCGTCATGCCGCCCGAGCCGTTGTCGTTGACCTTGAGCCAGCGCTCCTCGACGATGCGGCGGCTGCGCGCGTCCAGCACCTCGAGCGCCTGCAGGATGCCGTCGCCGGCGAGCGCGTCGCGATGCTGGGCATCGAGCACGCGCGTCGGCTCGGTGCTCTCGTCGGCCAGGTAGGCGATCGGCGCGTAGCTCTCCTCGCCGTCGTCGGTCTGCGGCTCGAGGGCCACGTCGCCGCCCGACAGCCGGGTCTCCATCTCGATGACTTCCTCGCGCTTGACCTTGAGGTCGCGCGCGACGATGTCGATCTCGGCGTCGGTCAACGTGCTGCGGTGCAGGTCGGTGTCGGCGGCCTCGCCCTTGAAGCCCTGCTTCATCGAGCGCAGGTTGAAGAACAGCTTGCGCTGGGCCTTGGTCGTGGCCAGCTTGACCATGCGCCAGTTCTTCAGCACGTACTCGTGGATCTCGGCCTTGATCCAGTGCAGCGCGTAGCTGACCAGGCGCACGCCCTGGTCGGGGTCGAAGCGCTTCACGGCCTTCATCAGGCCGACGTTGCCTTCCTGGATCAGGTCGCCGTGCGGCAGGCCGTAACCCAAGTACTGGCGCGACACCGACACCACCAGGCGCAGGTGCGACAGCACCAGGCGACCGGCGGCCTCGAGGTCCTGCTCTTCGCGCAGGCGGCGTCCGAGCGACTGTTCTTCCTCGAGCGTCAACATCGGCAACCGGTTGACGGCCGAGATGTAGGCGTTCAGGTCGCCCAGCGAGGGCACCAGGGCCCAGGGGTCGCGGACAGCGAGCGCCTGAGAGGGCGCGGCGGCAGGGATCAGGTTCAGCGCGGTGTTCATGGAAGCAGTGGTCATCCAGAACCTCCTTTCGACAGGAAGATATTAGCACTCAGCCAAACTGAGTGCTAAGGACGTTTCGAAGGCCGTGATCCAGGAAATCGATCGATCACACCGATTGTCCTTCAATGGATAAATCAGAAGCGTGCATACACTAACTTGTGGAAGCGCTCGTCCCGGCGGGCGCTGCCGCCGGCGTGACAAGCAGCGCGGAAGCGGCCCGCTAAACTCGTCGGACTCACCGGAGACAAGCATGGCCGCTGCCGCATTCCATTGGGACGACCCCCTGCTGCTGGAACAGCAGTTGACCGCCGACGAGCGGGCCGTGCGGGACGCGGCGCGGGCCTATTGCCAGGAGCGCCTGGCGCCGCGGGTGCTGGAGGCCTTCCGCCACGAGAAGACCGACCCGGCCATCTTCCGCGAGATGGGCGAACTGGGGCTGCTCGGGCCGACCATCGCCGAGTCCTACGGGGGTGCCGGCCTCAACTACGTGTGCTACGGCGTCGTGGCGCGCGAGGTCGAACGCGTCGACTCCGGCTACCGCTCGATGATGAGCGTGCAGTCCTCGCTGGTCATGGTGCCGATCGAGACCTTCGGCAGCGAGGCGCAGAAGCAGAAGTACCTGCCCAAGCTGGCGCGCGGCGAATGGATCGGCTGCTTCGGCCTGACCGAGCCCAACCACGGCTCCGATCCGGGCAGCATGGTGACGCGCGCGCGCAGCGTGCCGGGCGGCTTCGAGCTGACCGGCTCCAAGATGTGGATCACCAACTCGCCGATCGCCGACGTCTTCGTGGTCTGGGCCAAGGACGACGAAGGCGCGATCCGCGGCTTCATCCTCGACAAGGGCGCCAAGGGCCTGTCGGCACCGGCCATCCACAGCAAGGTCGGCCTGCGCGCCAGCGTCACCGGCGAGATCGTGATGGACAAGGTCTTCTGCCCGGCCGAGAACGCCTTCCCCGAAGTGCGCGGCCTGAAAGGCCCGTTCACCTGCCTCAACAGCGCGCGCTACGGCATCGCCTGGGGTGCGCTGGGCGCGGCCGAGGATTGCTGGCACCGCGCGCGCCAGTACGTGCTGGACCGCCACCAGTTCGGCCGGCC
>CAZUUU010000196.1:0-6195 GCA_964622685.1 uncultured Methylibium sp. | reverse complement strand
AGCGGCCGACGCTGAAGCCGGGCGTGCCCTTCTCGACGATGAACATCGAGATCGCATGCCGGCCCTCGCCGGTCCGCGCGGCGATGAAGTACAGGTCGCCGTGCACGCCGTTGGTGATGAAGAGCTTCGTGCCGTTCAGCACCCACGCGTCGCCCTGCTCGTCCCGGACCCGCCGGGCCGTCGTCCGCAGGCCCGCCACGTCGGAGCCCGCGCCGGGCTCGGTGATGCCGACCGCGGTGATGGTCTCGCCGCGGATCACGCCCGGCATGTACTTCGCCAGCTGGTCCGCGTTGCCGGCATGGTGCAGGTGCGGGCTGGCCATGTCGGTGTGCACCAGCACCGTGATGATGAAACCGCCGAAGGTCGACTGCGACAGCGCCTCGGCGAACACCAGGTTGGTCAGCGCGTCGGCCTCGGCGCCGCCGTGCTCGGACCCGTACATCAGGCCCAGCAGCCCGGCGTCGCCCATCTTGCGCAGCACCTCGCGCGGCGTGAAGCCCGCGTCCTCCCACTGCTCCGCGTGGGGCTCGACCTCGCGCGCCAGGAAGCGCACGACCTGGTCGCGCAGCAGCTCGTGCTCGGGGCTGAGGTAGATGTTCTCGGTACTCACGGCCGGGCCTTCACATGCGGAACACGCCGAAGCGCGGCGAATCGGGGATCGGTGCGTTCAGGCTCGCGCTGATCGCCAGCGCGAGAACGCGCCGCGTGTCGGCCGGATCGATGACGCCGTCGTCCCACAGCCGCGCGCTGGCGTAGTAGGGGTGCGACTGGTGCGCGAACTGGTCGAGGATGGGCTGCTTGATCGCCGCCTCCTGCTCGGCCGTCATCGTGCCGCCCTTGGCCTCGACCGCCTCGCGGCGCACCGTGGCCAGCACGCCGGCCGCCTGCTCGCCGCCCATCACGCAGATGCGCGCGTTCGGCCACATCCACAGGAAGCGCGGCGAGTAGGCGCGGCCGCACATGCCGTAGTTGCCGGCGCCGTAGCTGCCGCCGATGATGACGGTGAACTTGGGCACGGTGGCCGTCGCGACGGCGGTCACCATCTTCGCGCCGTGCTTGGCAATGCCCTCGGCCTCGACCTTGCGGCCGACCATGAAGCCGGTGATGTTCTGCAGGAAGACCAGCGGCACGCGGCGCTGGCAGCACAGCTCGATGAAGTGCGCGCCCTTCATCGCCGAGTCGCTGAACAGGATGCCGTTGTTGGCGACGATGCCGACCGGCTGGCCCTCGATGTGCGCGAAGCCGGTCACCAGCGTCGGCCCGTAGCGCGCCTTGAACTCGTCGAACTCGGAGCCGTCGACGATGCGCGCGATGACCTCGCGCACGTCGTAGGGCTTGCGGGTGTCGGTGGGGATGACTCCGTGGAGTTCGGCCGGGTCGAACTTCGGCGGCCGCGCCGGCTGCAGCCGCAGTTGCTCGGCCTTGCGCCAGTTGAGGCTGCCGACGATCTGCCGCGCCAGCGCCAGCGCGTGCGTGTCGTTGTGCGCCAGGTGGTCGGCCACGCCCGAGAGGCGCGTGTGGACGTCGCCGCCGCCCAGGTCCTCGGCGCTGACGACCTCGCCGGTCGCGGCCTTCACCAGCGGCGGGCCGCCGAGGAAGATCGTGCCCTGGTTCTTGACGATCACGGTCTCATCGCTCATCGCCGGCACGTAGGCGCCGCCGGCGGTGCACGAGCCCATCACCACCGCGACCTGCGGGATGCCCTGGGCCGACATGTTGGCCTGGTTGTAGAAGATGCGGCCGAAGTGCTCGCGGTCGGGGAAGACCTCGTCCTGGTTGGGCAGGTTGGCGCCGCCGCTGTCGACGAGGTAGATGCACGGCAGGCGGTTCTCGCGGGCGATCTCCTGGGCGCGCAGGTGCTTCTTGACGGTGAGCGGGTAGTAGGTGCCGCCCTTCACCGTGGCGTCGTTGCACACGATCATGCACTCGACGCCGTTGATGCGGCCGATGCCGGCGATCACGCCGGCGCTCGGCGCGATGTCGCTGCCGTCCTTCTCGGTGTAGACGCCCAGCGCGGCCAGCGCGCCGACCTCGAGGAAGGGCGTGCCGGGATCGAGCAGGGTCTCGACGCGCTCGCGCGGCAGCAGCTTGCCGCGCGCGAGGTGCCGGGCCCGCGCCGACTCGCCGCCGCCGAGCGCGATCTTCGCGAGCTTCGCGTTCAGGTCGTCGACGGCGGCGCCCAGCGCGGCGGCGTTGGCCTTGAAGTCGTCCGAGCGCGTGTTGAGCTTGGATTCGAGGACCGGCATCGTGTCTCCTGCGGCCAGTGCGCGGCCCGGGGGGCGAGTGTGATTGACGTTTACGTCAACGTCAATTCTAGCTGGCCTGCCGGTCGGCATCGCGTGGACCCGGGGGCGCAGGTGCACGGCACGCCCCGTGGCGAAGCGATCAGATCAGAACGGCCCGGATGCGAGCCAGCGCTCGACCTGCGGCTTGCGGTCGTTGCCCCAGAACAGCTCGCCGTCGATGACGATGGCCGGCGCGCCGAAGATGCCGGCGGCGATGGCGGTGTCGTTCTCGCGCTTCAGTCGGTCCTTCCAGACCGGATCGTTCCAGGCCGCCTCGGCCGCGTCGGCGTCGAGCCCGGCCTCGGTGCACAGGCCGCGCAGCGTCGCGGCATCGTTCAGCGCGACGCCGCGCGTGAAGTAGGCGCGCAGGCCGGCATGCGCCCAGGTGGCCGCGCGGGCCTCGTCCTGCGCCGCCAGCCACCAGAAGACGCGTGCCGCGTTCTGCGTCGCGATCGGGAAGGCCGGCGGCAGCTGGTAGGGCACGCCCTCGAAGCGCGCCGAGCGCGCGAAGTCCGCGATCGAGTACTCGCGCTTGATCGGGTAGGCGACCGGCGGCTTCAGCTCGGCGGCCTGCATCGTCGCGCCCAGCAGGATCGCGTGCCAGCGCACGGTGCGGCCATGCCGCGCGGCCACCGCCTCGATCCACTCGCTCGCGATGTACGAGTAGGGCGAGGAGAAGTCGAACCAGAAGTCGACCGGCGGCCGGGCGTTCATCGCGTCACTTGTAGAGCACCTGCGGCAGCCACAGGCCGATGGCGGGGAACTGGTAGAGCAGCACGATGGCGACGATCTGGATGCCCATGAAGGGGATCATGCCGGCGAAGATCTGGTTCAGCGTGACATGCTTGGGCGCCACGCCCTTCAGGTAGAAGGCGCTCATCGCCACCGGCGGGCTCAGGAAGGCCGTCTGCAGGTTCAGCGCCACCAGGAGCCCGAAGAACAGCGGGTCGACGCCGAAGTTGTCCAGCAGCGGGATGAAGATGGGCATGAAGATCACGATGATCTCGGTCCACTCCAGCGGCCAGCCCAGGATGAAGATGATCACCTGGCTGAGGATCAGGAACTCGGTCTTGGTCAGGTTCATGCCGAGCACCCAGTTCTCGACCAGTTCCTGCCCGCCCAGCAGCGCGAAGGCCGCCGAGAAGATCGCCGAGCCGACGAACAGCCAGCACACCATCGCACTCGTCTTGGCCGTCAGGAACACCGACTCCTTGACGATGGTGAAGTTGAGCTGCTTGTAGGCGGCGGCCAGCACGAAGCCGCCGAAGGCCCCGACCGCAGCGGCCTCGGTCGGCGTGGCCAGGCCGAACACGATCGACCCCAGCACCGCGAGGATCAGCACCAGCAGCGGGAAGAAGCTGGCCAGCAGCATCTTGAAGATCTCGAAGCGCGCGAAGCTCAGCAGCGCGTAGTACGCCGCCAGGGCCACCGCCCCGACGCCCACGCCGATCCAGTACCCGCTCGAGGCCGCCTTCGGTCCTGCCGGCCCGGCCGCCGACGCGGACGGGGCCGCCGCGGCACCCGGCTCGGCCAGGCCCGGGGGCGCAGGCGGCGCGCTGGCAGCGTCGGCGCCGGGCGGCTCGGCGAGGCTTCCCGCCGCGGCAGGCTCCGACGCACCGGGCGGCTCGGTCAGCCCACCCGCGGCGGCCGGGGGCTCCTGCAGGCCGCCGGACGGCGGCTCCTGCAGCCCGCCGCTGCGCGACGATGCGCCCGGCTCGGACCGGGCGCCGATCTGCTCCAGACCCGTGAACTCCTCGACCGGCGCTGCACGGGTCGCGCTCTGGTAGCTCCACAGTGCCACGACCGCGAACAGGATCGCCGGCAGCAGCGCGACGAACAGCTGCTTGAGCAGGTAGCTGGTCGCCACGCCGTGATTGCGCTGCCCCTTGATCGCGCCCAGCAGGGCCGGCAATGCATTGCGCGCCTGGGTGGCCCCCGCCTGAACCAGCTGGGCCGGCAGCGGCACGAAGCGCTGCTCGGCCGTCAGCGGCGGCATCAGGGCCGGCTTGATCTTGGCCAGGATGATCACGTAGAGGATGTACAGGCCCGCCAGCATCAGCCCGGGGAAGAAGGCGCCGGCATAGAGCTGCACCACCGACACGCCGGCGGTCGCGCCATAGACGATCAGCAGCACCGAGGGCGGGATCAGGATGCCCAGGCAGCCGCCGGCCGTGATCGCGCCGGCCGAGACCCGCACGTCGTAGCCGCCGCGCAGCATCTGCGGCAGCGCCAGCAGGCCCATCAGCGTCACCACCGCGCCGACGATGCCGGTGGCGGTGGCGAACACCGCGCAAGTGACCAGCGTGGCCACCGCCAGCGAGCCCGGCACGCGCGCCAGCGACAGGTGCAGGCTGCGGAACAGCTTCTCGATCAGGTTGGCCCGCTCGACCAGGTAGCCCATGAAGACGAACAGCGGGATCGAGATGAGCACGTCGTTGCCCATCACCGAGAAGGCGCGCTGCACCATCAGGTCCAGCGTCTGCTTCATCGCGCCGCCGGCCGTCTGCCCGCCCGAGTGGTAGGCGAAGTAGGCGAACAGCATGCCCATGCCCATCAGCGTGAAGGCGGTCGGGAAGCCCAGCATGATCGCCACGACCACCAGCGACAGCATCAGCAGGCCGTAGTGGCCGTTGGTCATGACGGGCACGCTCAGCACCATGCCCGCCGCCGCGGCGACGATCATCCCCATCAGGATGAAGCCGAACCAGAGTTCCTTGCGCAGCTTGATCACTTGGCGCCTTCCTTCGTCACGTACTTGTCCAGCGCCTCGATGTCGGCGTCCTTGACGTGCACCATCTCCTTGAGCTTGTCGACGTCGACCTCCTCGACGTCCTGCTCGCGCGACGGCCACTCGCCGTCACGCAGGCAGAGCACGCAGCGCACGATCTCGACCAGGCCCTGCAGCAGCAGCACCGCGCCGGCGAAGGGGATCACGAACTTGAACGGATAGACCGGGATCGGGTCGGCGTTGAAGGTCTGCTCGCGGATCGCCAGCGAGTCGTTGAAGTACTGCCAGCCGGCGAAGGTCAGCGCCAGGATCCCGGGCAGGAAGAACAGGACGTAGAGGACCAGGTCGATCGTGGCCTGCGTGCGCGGGCGGAAGAAGCCGTAGAGCACGTCGCCGCGCACGTGGCCGGCCTTGCTGAGCGTGTAGGCGCCGGCGCACATGAACAGCGTGCCGTAGAGCATGATCTGCGCGTCCAGCACCCAGGCGTGCGGCTTGTTCAGCACGTAGCGGGAGAACACCTCCCAGCTGATCAGCGCAGTCAGCCCGACCACCGACCAGGCGAACAGCTGGCCGATCCAGGTCGAGAACCGGTCGACCGCCAGCAGCAATTTCTGCATCTCGATTCCTCAACAAGACAAGGGCGCCTCGTGGCGCCCTTGCTTCATGCCATCGGCGGCTGCGCCGCCGGATTCAACCCTTGCGGAAGTAGTGATTCCAGGCCATCTTGAAGTCGACCGTGTAGTCGTTCTGCCATTGGCCGGCGCGTTCGGCAAAGGCCTTCTGCGAGTCGAGCACCTTCTTGAAGAGCGGATTCTCTCCCGCCTTCTTGTCGATGGTCTTGTCCCAGGCCGCGAGCTGGGCGCGCAGGATGGCGTCGGGGGTCTTGTAGAACTTGACGCCGGCCTTCTTGAGCTCGATGTAGTCCTGCGAGTTGCGCTGCACCGCCTTCCAGCTCATGTCGGCGCTGGCAGCCTGCACGGCGTAGTCGATCATCGCCTTCAGCTCGCCCGGCAGCGCGTTGTACTTGCCGCCGTTGAACAGGATCTCGAACTGCTCGCCGCTCTGGTGGAAGCTCTGCAGCATGCAGTTCTTCACCACGTCCGGGAAGCCGAGCAGGCGGTCGGAGCTGGCGTTGTTGAACTCGGCGCCGTCGATCAGGCCGCGGTCCAGGGCCGGCACGAT
>CAZUUU010000195.1:0-6217 GCA_964622685.1 uncultured Methylibium sp. | reverse complement strand
TCGCGGCGGCGGGCTTCTTCCCGGCCCTGGTGCTCGGCATCTTCTGGAAGCGCGCTTCCAGCGCCGGCGCCGTGCTGGGCATGATCGCGGGCCTGGGAACGACGATGTACTACATGATCCACAACCAGCCCTGGTTGCGCAGCGTGTTCGGCGTCACCGAGCCGGTCAGCCTGTGGTTCGGCATCCAGCCGATCTCGGCGGCCACCTTCGGCGTGCCGGTCGGCTTTGCGGTGATCATCATCGTCAGCCTGTTCACCCCGGCACCCAGCAAGAAGGTGCAGGAGCTGATCGAGCATGTCCGCTACCCGAACCTGAAGGGCGACATGGTCAAGAGCCTGGGCACCTGACGCAGCGCCGGCCTCGGCCGGCCTGCCAGATCGGTGCGCGGCCCCCGGCAACGGGGGCCGTTTTCGTTGCTGCGGCTATAATATTTGGCTTACCTTGCCGCACCCCATCTCGACGCCCGGGGGCGGCTTCCCTGCCAGACGGCCGTGCCTGCACGGCGGCGAGGCGGAAACCCACAAGGAGTACCGATGCGTCACTATGAAATCGTCCTGCTGATCCACCCGGATCAAAGCGAGCAGGTTCCGGCCATGCTGGAACGCTACAAGGGCCTGGTCACCGCTGCCGGCGGCAAGGTCCACCGTGTCGAGGATTGGGGTCGGCGCCAGCTGGCCTACATGATCAACAAGCTCGCGAAGGCCCACTACCTCTGCCTCAACATCGAGTGCAGCAAGGAAACGCTGACCGAGCTGGAAACCGGCTTCCGCTTTAACGACGCGGTGCTGCGGCACCTGACCGTCGCGAAGACCAAGGCCGAGACCACCCCCTCGATCATGATGAAGGCCGTCGAGCGCGAGGAATCGCGCAAGGCGCCGCAGCCGCAGGAGGCCGCCGCCTGATTTCGGCGAGGCCCCGCCTGTCACGGAAGCCGGCATGAACCGCGTGGTTCTGCAGGCCCAGGTGGCGCAGCGGGGAGCGACACGCTACACGCCCGCCGGCCTGCCGGCCCTGGACTTGAGCCTCCGGCACGAGTCCGAGGTCACGGAAGCCGGGCACCCGCGGAAGGTCTCCCTGGAGATCCGGGCCGTGGGAGTCGGGGCGGTGGCCGAGCAGTTGGCGACGCTGGCGGTGGGTGACACCGCGACCTTCGCAGGCTTCCTCGGTGCCGCTCGCAACGGCAAGGGCGTGCTGCTGCACCTTACCGAATTCGACATGACGGCGCCGACCCGCCCGCTCTGACCCCGTTTCAAGCATCACAGGAGTTCACCATGCCCCCGCCCCGTGGAAAAGGCCGTTTCGGCAAGGACAAGCGCCCGAAGCGCAATGCTCAATCGCTGCTGTTCCGTCGCAAGCGCTTCTGCCGCTTCACCGTCGCCGGTGTCGAGCAGATCGACTACAAGGACGTCGACACGCTGCGCGACTTCATCTCCGAGAACGGCAAGATCACGCCGGCCCGCCTGACCGGGACCCGCGCGTTCTTCCAGCGCCAGCTGACGACCTGCATCAAGCGCGCGCGCTTCCTGGCCCTGCTGCCGTACAGCGACCAGCACAAGGTCTGAGGAGGCCGCGATCATGCAAATCATCCTGCTCGAGAAGGTCGCCAACCTCGGCAACCTCGGTGAGGTCGTCAAGGTCAAGGACGGCTACGCGCGCAACTTCCTGATCCCCTCGGGCGCGGCACGCCGCGCGACCGAAGCGGCCGTCAAGGAGTTCGAGACCCGCCGTGCCGACCTGGAGAAGGCCGCTGCGGCCAAGCTGTCGACGGCGCAGGCCGAAGGCGAGAAGCTGGCCGGCAAGTCGATCAGCGTCACCCAGAAGGCCGGCGTCGATGGCCGCCTGTTCGGCTCGGTCACCAATCACGACATCGCCGACGCGCTCGGCAAGGTCGGCTTCGCGGTCAGCAAGGCCCAGGTCCGCATGCCGACCGGCCCGCTGAAGACCGTCGGCGAGCACGCCGTGACGGTTGCGCTGCACACCGACGTGGTGGTCGACGTGAACGTGACGGTGGTCGGCGATACCGACTGACCGGAGCCCGCGTTCGACCCGCAGGAAGGCCGGCACATGCCGGCCTTCCTGCTTTTCGGCGCGGTGAACTTGTCCTCGGGCGCCCCCAGGACGCCCACCGCATTTCCACAGGCTTGCCCACAGGGTGGGCCGGCCACGCCCGCTAAGATCGACCGATGTCCGCGACCCTCTACGGCAGCGACGCCGCTGCGCGCCCCGACCCTCGCGCCGACGACGAAGTCGCGCGCTTGCGAATCCCGCCCCATTCGATCGAAGCCGAGCAGAGCGTGCTCGGCGGCCTGCTGATCGACAACGGGGCCTGGGACCGCGCCGGCGACCTGCTGACCGACGGCGACTTCTACCGCTACGAGCACAAGCTGATCTATGCGGCGATCGGCAAGCTGATCAACGCCGCCAAGCCGGCCGACGTGATCACGGTCTACGAAGGGCTGCAGTCGCTCGGCAAGGCCGACGAGGTCGGCGGCCTGGCCTACCTGAACGCGCTGGCCCAGAGCGTGCCGAGCGCGGCGAACCTGCGCCGCTACGCCGAGATCGTCCGCGAGCGGGCGGTGCTGCGCAAGCTGGTGGCCGCCAGCGACGAGATCGCCACCAGCGCCTTCAATCCCCAGGGCCGTGCGGTGTCGCAGATCCTCGACGACGCCGAGGGCAAGATCTTCCGCATCGGCGAGGAAGGCTCGCGCAGCCAGCAGGGCTTCCAGCCGATGGACAAGCTGGTGGTGCAGCTGATCGACCGCGTCACCGAGCTGTACGAGAACGGCGCCGAGGAAGTGACCGGCGTGCGCACCGGCTTCTACGACCTCGACCGCATGACGGCCGGCCTGCAGCCCGGCGACCTGATCGTTCTGGCCGCACGACCTTCGATGGGCAAGACCGCCTTCGCGCTGAACATCGCCGAGAACGTGGCGGTCAACGAGGGCCTGCCGGCGGTGGTGTTCTCGATGGAAATGGGCGCCTCGCAGCTGGCGCTGCGCATGGTGGGGTCGCTCGGCCGCATCGACCAGAGCCACCTGCGCACCGGCAAGCTGGGCGACGACGAGTGGGGGCGCCTGACCGAGGCGGTCGACAAGCTCGGCAAGGCCTCGATCTTCATCGACGAGAGCGCGGCGCTGACGCCGACCGAACTGCGCGCCCGCGCGCGCCGCCAGGCGCGGCAGTGCGGCCAGCTCGGGCTGATCGTCGTCGACTACCTGCAGCTGATGAGCGGCAGCGACGGCGGCAGCGACGAGAACCGTGCCACCGTGCTGGGCGAGATCTCGCGCGGCCTGAAGTCGCTGGCCAAGGAACTGAAGTGCCCGGTGATCGCGCTGTCGCAGCTGAACCGCAGCGTCGAGACGCGCACCGACAAGCGGCCGATGATGAGCGACCTGCGCGAGTCGGGTGCGATCGAGCAGGATGCCGACGTCATCATGTTCATCTACCGCGACGACTACTACAACAAGGATGCGTCCAAGGAGCCGGGCGTCGCCGAGATCATCATCGCCAAGCAGCGCAACGGCCCGGTCGGCACGGCCAAGCTGACCTTCCTGAAGCCGCTCACCAAGTTCGACAACCTGGCGCCGGGCAGCGTGGGCAGCGATTACTGATGCCGGGTGCGGGCATCGGGCCGCCGGCTTGACAGCCGGTTCGATGTACATACACTGTCCATGGACATGACCTTTCGGTCATCCCCACCGGAGTCCTCGCCATGGCAGCCGCCGTCGAACGCATCGTGGTCCAGGCCACCCTCCAGGACAAGCAGGCCATCGCGGCCAAGGCGAAGCGGCTCGACCTGCCGGTCTCGGAGTTGATGCGCCGCGGCGCCTTTGCCTACCAGGCCGACGAGGCCGACGCCGAACTGGGCGTACTGGCCGATGCGGCCAAGGCCGCCGCCGACCGCGCCGGCGCCGCGATCGACGATGCGCTGGCCTTCATCGAGGCCAGCAACAAGCGCATCGCGACGATGGAATCCAAGGCCGTCCGGGCAGCCCGGGCCCCGGCGCGCAAGGCCGCCTGATGGGCGTGACCGACCGGGTCTGGGGGGCGCTGACCTCGATGATCAAGCTCGAGGACAAGGTCAACCGCCAGTCCGAGGCCATGAAGCTGCAACAGCAGAAGATCGAGGACCTGACCGGTCGCGTGATCCGGCTCGAGGCGCAGATCGAACTGCTGACCGGCGCGGCGATGATCAAGCGGCTGAAGGGGCCTTGAGCGCGCAGGATCGGTTGCCCGGTCCTCAGTGAAAGTCTCGCGAACTCGTACCCAAGCGCCCGAGCCAGGGCGTCACGTCGACCAGCCGGCGCGCGACCAGGTGCATCACGCCCTCGGGCGTTCTCTGCCACTGCCCGGCCACCGCCAGCAGCCGCGAAGCCAGCAGCGCCTGGCGGTACTGCTCGCGCACGTGCCGCCAGACGATCACGTTGACCGAGCCGGTCTCGTCCTCCAGCGTCACGAAGATCGTGCCCTTCGCCGTCTCGGGCTGCTGGCGCATCACGACGATGCCGCAGGCCCAGGCTGATGCGCCGTCGCGCAGGCGGGCCAGGTCCTCGGCATGGCGCCAACCCCGGCGCGCGAGCTGCGGGCGCAGCAGCGCGACCGGGTGGCGACGCAGCGTGAGGCCGGTAGAGGCGTAGTCGAGGCAGATCTCCCGACCTTCGGGCGCGGGCGGCAGCGCGAGCGGCTCGTCCGGTTGCGGCGCATCGGCCAGCAGGGCGGTGAAGCGCGCCTGGCCGGCCGCGAGCCAGGCCTGCTGGCGACGATGGCCGGCCAGGCCGATCAGCGCATCGGCACGGGCCAGGCACTGCAGTTCCTGCGGATCCAGCGCGGCGCGCAGGGCGAGGTCGTCGAGGCCCGAGAAGGGGGCGTGGGTTCGTGCAGCCATCAGGCGCCTGGCAGCGTTCTCATTGAAGCCCTTGACCAGCCGCAGGCCCAGGCGGACGGCCGGCTGCCGTGAAGAAGGGTCGGGTTCGAGCGTGCAGTCCCGGTCGCTGTGACGTACGTCGATGGCACGCACTTCGATGCCGTGACGCTTGGCGTCCTGCACCAGCTGCGAAGGCGAGTAGAAGCCCATCGGTTGCGAGTTGAGCAAGGCCGCCAGGAAGACCGCCGGCTCGTGGCATTTGAGCCAGGCGCTCACGTAGGCCAGCAGCGCGAAGCTGTAGGCGTGACTTTCGGGAAAGCCGTACTCGCCGAAGCCGGTGATCTGCTTGAAGATGTTCTCGGCGAACGCGGCGTCGTAGCCTTTGCCGACCATGCGACTGACGATGCGCTGGTGGAAATGGTGCACGCCGCCCCTGCGCTTCCAGGCCGCCATCGCTCGGCGCAGTTCGTCGGCTTCTCCCCCGCTGAAGTCGGCCGCGATCATGCAGATCTGGATCACCTGCTCCTGGAAGATCGGGACGCCCAGCGTGCGCTTCAGCGCTTCCCAGAGGGCCGGGTAGGCGGGGTCCGGCAGCTGCTTGCGGCGCTCCAGTTCGCGCTGCTTGAGGTAGGGATGGACCATGCCGCCGCTGATCGGCCCGGGCCGCACGATCGCGACCTCGACCACCAGATCGTAGAACTCGCGCGGACGCAGTCGCGGCAGCATGCTCTGCTGGGCCCGGCTCTCGATCTGGAACACGCCCACCGTGTCGGCGCGGCAGATCATGTCGTAGGTGGCTGGGTCGTCCTGCGGCAGCTGGGCCAGGTCCCAGTCCAGACCGCGCAGCTTGCGCAGGAAGTCGAAGCTGCGCTTGAGTACCGTCAGCATCCCCAGCGCCAGCACGTCGACCTTCAGCAGCCCCAGCGACTCGAGGTCATCCTTGTCCCACTGGATCACGCAGCGCTTCTCCATGGCTGCGTTCTCGATCGGCACCATGCGCGAGAGCTCGTCGCGCGCGATCACGAAGCCACCGACATGCTGGGACAGGTGGCGCGGGAAGCCGTGCAGCGTTGCGCTGAGCTCCAACCACTGCCGCGTGACCGGCGAATCCGGATCGAAGCCGCCCTCCCGCAGCCGCTGGTCCAGCGTCTCCGGGTCGTCGAACCACTGATGGCTTTTCGCGAGCCGCGCGATACGCAGCTCGTCGAAGCCGAGTGCCTTGCCGACATCGCGCACCGCGCTGCGAATGCGGTAGGTGATCAATGCGGCGGCCAGCGCGGTGCGGTGGCGACCGTACTTGTCGTAGACGTACTGGATGACCTCCTCGCGGCGCTCGTGTTCGAAGTCGACGTC
>CAZUUU010000194.1:0-6395 GCA_964622685.1 uncultured Methylibium sp. | reverse complement strand
CGCACGGTGCGGGTGTCGCGGCCGTCGATGCGCGGCTCGCCGGCCAGGATCTGGCTGCGGACGATCTTGGCCTCGATGTCGAACAGCAGGTTCTCGACCTTGACCTTGTCGACCGCGGCGCCATCGGCGGCCAGCGCGGCCAGCACCTCGGCATAGGCGGCGCGGGTGGCCTGGGTGCGGTCCTGCTTCGAGCGGATCTGGTAGGCGGCGCGCAGCTTGGCCTCGCCCAGTTCATTCACCTTGGCGATGAAGGCCTCGTCCTTGGCCGGCGCCGACCACTGCCACTCGGGCTTGCCGGCTTCGCGCACCAGTTCGTTGATGACCTTGATCGCGACATTGCCCTGCTCGTGGCCGAACACCACGCCGCCGAGCATGATGTCTTCGGGCAGCTGGTCGGCCTCCGACTCGACCATCAGCACGGCCGCCTCGGTGCCGGCGACGATCAGGTCGAGCTTGCTCTCGGCCAGCTGCGTCGGGCCGGGGTTCAGCACGTACTCGCCGTTGATGTAGCCCACGCGCGCGGCGCCGATCGGGCCGTTGAAGGGGATGCCGCTGATCGCCAGCGCCGCGCTCGAGCCGATCAGCGCGGCGATGTCGGCCGAGGCTTCCGGGTTCAGCGACAGCACGTGCACGACGACCTGGACCTCGTTGTAGAAGCCCTCGGGGAACAGCGGCCGCAGCGGACGGTCGATCAGGCGGCTGGTCAGCGTCTCCAGCTCGCTCGGGCGGCCTTCGCGCTTGAAGAAGCTGCCGGGGATCTTGCCGGCGGCGTAGGTCTTCTCGATGTAGTCAACCGTCAACGGGAAGAAGTCCTGGCCCGGCTTCGGGTTCTTGGCCGCCACCACCGTGGCCAGCACCACGGTGCCGTCCATGTCGACCACGACCGCACCGCCCGACTGGCGCGCAACCTCGCCGGTCTCGAGCGTGACGGTGTGCTGGCCCCACTGGAAGGTCTTGCTGATCTTGTTGAACATGCTCATGCGTGTCTCCTGGTTCGTTCTCGTCTCGAGAACCCGGCGCGAGAGGTGGCGCCTGTCACCCGGAGCATCGGCACTGGAGCGGGATGCCATTCCATCGAGGCTGCGGCCCCAGCCGCGATGGAATGACACATCGACGCTCTTTCGTGCTCAGCTCCAAAACGCGAAGAGCCTGCGCTGGAGGGTCCAGTCAGGCTCTTCGTCATCGGTTCGGCTTACTTGCGCAGACCCAGCTTCTGGATCAGCGCGGTGTAGCGGTCGGCGTCCTTGGCCTTCAGGTAGTCGAGCAGCTTGCGACGGCGGCTCACCATCTTCAACAGGCCCCGACGACCATGGTGGTCCTTGGCGTGGGTCTTGAAGTGCGGGGTCAGGTCGTTGATGCGGGCGGTGAGGATCGCCACCTGCACTTCGGGCGAGCCGGTATCGGCTGCGTTGCGGGAGTTCGCCTTGACGATGTCGGCGATGTTGAGGTCGGCCACGGCCATTTGCTTGTTTCCTGGTTGCAGTGGAACCGTTGCAGTCGCAGGAAGGACGTGCCGCGGTTCCGGTTTCCACTTGCGGTCACGGGTGAAACCGACCCATGCCGTGCTTGATGCCGAGCCGGTCAGACCGCCACAGCGCCTCGCATTATAGCCGCAGGGCGCCGCGCAGGCGGTCGACCCCCTGCCCCAGTCGCGCCGGGTCGCGCGAGGCGAAGCACCAGCGCAGCCAGCCCTCGGCCTCGGCGCCGAAGGCGGCCCCCGGCGCCAGGCCCAGCCCATGGTCGGTGACCAGGCGCTTGGCATAGGCCAGCGAGTCGGCCTGCCCGGTCACGCGGAAAAAGGCATACATCCCGCCTCGGGGCACGGCGACCTCCACACCGTGCAGGGCCTGCAGCGCCGGCAGCAGCGTGTCGCGGCAGCGACGCAGGTGCTCGACGAGCCCCGGGACGAAGTCCCCTGCGCCCGCCAGCGCAGCCAGCCCGGCGCGCTGCACGAACACCGGCGCGCACGAGGTGTTGAACTCGATCAGCTTGCCGACCGCGTCCAGCAGGCTCTCCGGCACGACCAGCCAGCCCAGGCGCCAGCCGGTCATCAGGAAGCTCTTCGAGAAGCTGTGGGCGACGACCACCCGGTCCTCGGGCTCGCAGACGTCGAGGAAGGAAGGCGCCGCGTCGACCCCGGGCTCGAAGTACAGCCGCTCGTAGACCTCGTCGGCGACGATCCAGGTGCCGGTCTTGCGGCAATGGGCCAGGATCGCGGCCTGCTCGTCGCGGGTCAGCGTCCAGCCGGTCGGGTTGTTCGGCGCATTGACGACCAGCACCCGCGTGCGCGACGTGACGGCGTCGATCAGCGCGTCGAGGTCGAGCCGCCAGGCGCCGCCCTGCGGTCGCAGGGCAACGCGCTTGACCTCGGCCCCCAGGATGGCGGGCTGCGCGGTGAGGTTGGGCCAGACCGGCACCACCACGGCGACCTCGTCGCCGGCGCCGGCCAGGGCCTGCATCGCGACCATCAGCGCGCTGACGCCCGACGAGGTGATGGCGATGCGGCCGGCCGTGACCGGCGGGTGCAGGCTGCCGACATAGCCGGCCACGGCCTCGCGCAGTTCGGGCAGGCCGAGGTTGTGCGCGTAGAAGGTTTCGCCCCGCGCCAGCGAAGCCACTGCGGCATCGCGGATGAAGCCCGGCGTGACCTCGTCGCCCTCGCCGAACCAGAAGGCCAGCACGCCCTCGCGACCGATGCCGGCATTGGCCACTTCGCGGATCCTGGAGGCGGGCAGCTGGCGGATCAGGTCGCGCATCGGGGGCTTCGTCGGTGCGGAAGGTCTTGAAAAGAAAAAAGCCGCTCTCAACTCGACGGCATGGGCAGCCATCGCTGCCTCCCACGGATTCTAGGAGTTCGCCATGTTCGTCATGCCCATTGCCCGCGCCGCCCGTCACCATGCCTACAACGGCCACGCCCGCGACCTGAGCCGCGCCTTCGACCGCTTGTTCGAGGACACCGCCCTGCGCGCCTTCACCGGCAGCGACGCCACCCGCCTCCCCGCGGTGGACCTGCGCGAGACCGAGCAGAGCTACAGCGTGCAGGTCGACCTGCCGGGTGTCGCGAAGGAAGACGTCAAGGTCACGATCGACGGCAAGCGCGTCGCGGTCGAGGCGGCCTCGCGGGCCGACAGTGCGACGGCCGACGGCGAGCGCGTGCTGGTGCGCGAACGCAGCGCGACGGCCTTCGCCCGCAGCTTCACGCTGCCGGTCGAGATCGACGAGGCGGCCTCGCAGGCCAAGCTCGAGAACGGCGTGCTGAGCCTGACGCTCGTCAAGAAGCAGAAGCCGGCGACCCAGCTCTCGATCGGCTGACTGCCGCACCCCGCCGCTCAGGCCGCCCGGTCGATCTCGGCCAGCGGCCAGCGCGGCTGGACGTCGAAGGCGCCTTCGCGGCGCGCGACGGCGCACCCCGCCTGCAGCCGCATCGCGGCGGCGAGCGCGATCATCGCGCCGTTGTCGGTGCACAGCGCGAGTTCGGGGTAGTGCGCGCGGACGCCGCGCTGGCGGCAGGCCGCGTCGAGTTGCTGCCGCAACAGGCGGTTCGCGCCGACGCCACCGGCCACCACCAGCCGATCGAGCCCGCTGCGGTCGACCGCCGCCAGCGACTTCTTCACCAGCACCTCCACGATGGCCGCCTGCGTGGCGGCGGCCAGATCGGCGCGGGCCTGCTCGCAGGGACTGCTGCCGAGCTTGAGCGCCCGGGTGCGGACCGCGGTCTTGAGGCCGGCGAAGGAGAAGTCGAGATCGCCGCTGTGCAGCAGCGGCCGCGGCAGCGCATGCGCACGCGCATCGCCGAACTCGGCCAGTCGCGCCAGCGCCGGCCCGCCCGGATAGCCCAGTCCCAGCAGCTTCGCCGACTTGTCGAAGGCCTCGCCGGCCGCGTCGTCGATGGTCTCGCCGAGCAGCGCGTAGTCGCCCACGCCGCCGACGCGCATCAGCTGCGTGTGGCCACCCGAGACCAGCAGCGCAACGAAGGGGAAGGACGGCGGATCGGCCGACAGGAAGGGCGACAGCAAGTGCCCTTCGAGGTGATGCACGCCCAGCGCCGGCCGGTCGAGCGCCGCGGCCAGCGCGCACGCGACCGCACTGCCGACCAGCAGGGCACCCGCCAGCCCCGGCCCGCGCGTGTAGGCCACGACATCGACATCGCCGAGCTCGCGCCCGGCTTCGGCCAGCACCTGGCGCGTCAGGGGCAGCACACGGCGGATGTGGTCGCGCGAGGCGAGTTCGGGCACCACGCCGCCGTAGGCGGCGTGCATCGCCACCTGGCTGTGCAGGGCGTGCGACAGCAGGCGCGCCGCGGCGTCGCCGGCGGCCTCGACGAGGGCGACGCCGGTCTCGTCGCACGAGGACTCGAAACCCAGGATCAGCATGGCGGCAGTGTAGTGAGCGGGCCTGCAGCGTCTCGGGCGCGACACGTCGTCCGGCGTTCTGGCGACGCATCGGCCGGCGTTTTCAATTGGTCACAAGGCGGCTGTGGCGAAACGCACGAATTGCCGGCGGACCCGACTTCCGGTTGTCACGGCGGGTCGGTACTCTGCAATCACAGCGGGCACAACCCGCGTCCGGAGTCGTCTGGGACCATGAAACAGTACAAGCTGGCCGCCTGGCCCGATCTGCCTGCGAGCTTCCATCGCATCGCCTACCGGCGCATGCTGCACCAGATGTCGCAACGGTTCGTCTCGGTGCAGCAGCTGATGCACGCCAGCGGGCTGACGCGCAACGCCGTCGTGCAGTTCCTCGACACGCTGACCGAGCGCTCACTGCTCGTCGAGCGCGAACAAGCCAACCGCGATTCGCTGTTCGACAGCCTGATGCCGCTGGCCTGGCTGCGCCGCACCTTCGCCGCCGAGGGTCGCCCCTGAGGCGCTGACCCGGCCCTCCCAGGCCCTGCCCCCCTATCAAGAAGCCCGCCCCGCGCGGGCTTTTTGCTGCCCGGCTGGCGCGCTCCTTGCACGGTGCGCGACATGGTCGCGTCGCAGGCACTTCGCATCGTCATCGTTGCACCGGAATCGCTCACGCCGACGGCGGACGACGCCGACGCCGTGGTCGAGGCCGCCCGGTCGCGCAGCCTGCGGATCGGTCTGCTGGCCGACGGCTACAACATCGTCGCGGTCCTGCCGATCGACGCCTTCCTGCCGGACCGCATCTCGCAGATCCAGCCCGACATGATCATCGTCGACGCGCAGAGCGAAGCACGCGACACCCTGGAACACGTGGTGATGTCCACGCGTGACGAGCGCCGCCCCATCGTGCTGTTCACCGACGACGCCGACACCAGCCATGTGGGCGCTGCGATCGCCGCCGGCGTCACCGCCTACGTGGTGGCCGGCCTGGCGCCCGAGCGCATCAAACCGGTGCTGGACGTCGCGATGGCACGCTTCCGGCACGAGGAAGGCCTGCGGGCCGAGCTCGCCGACGCGCGCACCCAGCTCAGCGACCGCAAGCTGATCGACCGCGCCAAGGGCCTGCTGATGACGCGCCAGGGCCTCAACGAAGACGAGGCCTACGCCCGGCTGCGCAAGACCGCGATGGACCGCGGACTGCGCATCGCCGAGGTCGCGCAGCGGCTGATCGACATCGCCGACATGCTGGCCTGAGCCCCGCGCACCCCGGCTGGCACGCCGATTGCTGCGTTGCGGCAGGGATCAACGGCGATCCCCTCAACGGTGCGGCCACGAGGCCGGCACCGAACAGACGATGGCGTCTCCACCCGCGTTCCTCTGCGCTGGTGCAGACGCCTTTTTCTTTGCCTGCTGAACGGAGATCCGATGCCATGTCGAACGATGCCCTGCTTGCCGCCCGTCTCGGGCGCCGCACTGTCATGAAGGCGGCTGCCGCAGCCGCCGCGGCCGGCGCCGTGCCGGGCCTGCAATCCGCTGTCTGGGCCGCCGGCTCGGACAAGCCCGAGAAGGAGGAAGTCCGCATCGGCTTCATCCCGCTGACCGATTGCGCCTCGGTCGTGATGGCCTCGGTGCTGGGCATCGACAAGAAATACGGCGTCAAGATCATCCCGACCAAGGAGGCTTCCTGGGCCGGCGTGCGCGACAAGCTGGTCAACGGCGAGCTCGACATGGCGCACGTGCTGTGGGGCCTGATCTACGGCGTGCACCTCGGCATCGGCGGCCCGAAGAAGGACATGGCCGTGCTGATGAACCTGAACCACAACGGCCAGGCGATCACCCTGTCGAAGAAGGTCGCCGAGAAGGGCGCGGTCGACGGCGCCTCCCTGGCCAAGCTGATGGCCACCGACAAGCGCGACTACACCTTCGCGCAGACCTTCCCGACCGGCACGCACGCCATGTGGCTGTACTACTGGCTGGCCAGCGTCGGGATCCATCCGATGAAGGACGCCAAGGTCATCACCGTGCCGCCGCCGCAGATGGTGGCCAACA
>CAZUUU010000193.1:0-6436 GCA_964622685.1 uncultured Methylibium sp. | reverse complement strand
ACGAAGAAGGTCGCCATCAGGTGCACGCGCTCGCTGACGCGGCCGTGGCCGAACAACATGATCCCCAGGAAGCCCGCCTCGAGGAAGAAGGCGGTCAGTACCTCGTAGCCCAGCAGCGGCCCGGCGATGTTGCCGGCCTTCTCCATGAAGCCGGGCCAGTTGGTGCCGAACTGGAAACTCATCGTGATGCCGCTGACGACGCCGAGCGCGAAGGACAGCGCGAACACCTTGGTCCAGAAGCGGTAGGCGGCGAGCCAGGCGCCGTCCTGCGTGCGCAGCCAGCGCCAGCGCATGAACATCAGCAGCCAGCCCAAGGCGATCGTGATCGTCGGGAACAGGATGTGGAAGGTGATGTTGGCGGCGAACTGCGCCCGCGCAAGCAGGAGTGCGTCCATCGGAGTGCTTCAGGCCATCGGTCAGGCACTGTAGCGCGCAGGCTTGCGTTCGGCCGTCGATAATCGGATTCATGAGTGAACGTCTCGACCTTGCCGGCAAGCGTCTTGTCCTGGGCCTGTCCGGCGGCATCGCCTGCTACAAGTCGGCCGAGCTGCTGCGCCTGCTGGTCAAGGCCGGCGCCGACGTCCGGGTCGTGATGACCGAGGCGGCGCGCCAGTTCATCACGCCGGTGACGATGCAGGCCCTGTCCGGTCAGCCGGTGCTGACCGACCAGTGGGATGCGGGCGAGCCCAACAACATGGCCCACATCAACCTGACGCGCGACGCCGACGCGGTGATCGTGGCGCCGGCCAGCGCCGACTTCATCGCCCGGCTGGCGCAGGGCTCGGCGTCCGAGCTGCTGAGCCTGCTGTGTCTGGCCCGCCCGATCGCCCACTGCCCGCTGCTGCTGGCGCCGGCGATGAACCGCGAGATGTGGGCGCACCCGGCGACGCAGCGCAACCTCGCGCAGGTGCGTGCCGATGGTGCGCTGCTGCTCGGCCCCGGCAACGGCGACCAGGCCTGCGGCGAGACCGGCGACGGCCGCATGCTCGAGGCCGAGGAACTGTTCGAGGACATCGTCAGCGCGCTGTCGCCCAAGCCTCTGGCCGGCGAGCGCGTGCTGATCACCGCCGGTCCGACCTTCGAGGCGATCGATCCGGTGCGTGGCCTGACCAATCGCTCCAGCGGCAAGATGGGCTTCGCGCTGGCGCGCGCCGCGCGCGAGGCCGGCGCGCAGGTGACGCTGGTGGCCGGGCCGGTGCACCTGCCGACGCCGCGCGGCGTGACGCGCATCGACGTGCAGAGCGCCGAGCAGATGCTGGGTGCGGTGCTGCCGCTGGCGACCACGCACGGCGTCTTCATCGCCACCGCGGCGGTGGCCGACTGGCGGCCGGCGAGGCTGGCCGATCACAAGATCAAGAAGGACGGCAAGAAGGTCCCGCCGGGCGTCGAGCTGAGCGAGAACACCGACATCCTGGCGACCGTCGCGGCCCTGCCCAGGCCGCCGTTCTGCGTCGGCTTCGCGGCAGAGAGCGAGCAACTGGCGCGTCACGCGCGCGAGAAGCTGGTGCGCAAGAAGCTGCCGCTGGTGGTGGGCAATCTCGGGCCGGCGACCTTCGGCCGCGACGACAACGCCTTGCTGCTGGTCGATGCGCAGGGCGAGCAGCCGCTGCCGCCCGATGGCGGCACGGCCGACAAGCTGACGCTGGCGCGCCAGCTGGTGGCCGAGATCGCGCGCCGGCGAGCGACCGACGCCGCATGACGACCATCGACGTCCGCGTCCTCGACGCGCGCCTCGCGGACCAGCTGCCGGCCTACGCGACGCCGGGCAGCGCCGGGCTAGACCTGCGCGCCTGCCTCGATGCGCCGCTGGTGCTCGAACCTGGCCAGGCCCAGTTGATCCCGACGGGGCTCGCCATCCACATCGGCGATCCGGGTCTGGCGGCGATGATCCTGCCCCGCTCGGGCCTGGGCCACAGGCATGGCATCGTGCTGGGCAACCTGGTCGGCCTGATCGACTCCGACTACCAGGGGCCGCTGATGGTGAGTTGCTGGAACCGCGGTCGCGAGGCCTTCACCGTGCAGCCGCTCGAGCGCATCGCGCAACTGGTGATCGTGCCGGTGGTGCAGGCGGCGTTCCGCGTCGTCGAGAGTTTCGAGGCTTCGGCGCGCGGCGAGGGCGGCTTCGGCTCGACCGGCAAGGCCTGAGGCGGCCGCGTCGCCGCCTCAGTGCAACTGCGGCGGCGGGGGCAGGGTGCTCAGCACCGACAGCGGCGAGGTGGCGACCGAGCGGTGCTCGAGTTCCTCGGCGCTGGCCGCGCGCACGTCGCGCACCTTCAGCGCCAGCACCAGCGCGATGCCCGCGAGCGGGTGGTTGCCGTCGAGCACCACATGGCTGTCGTAGACCTCGGTGATGGTGTAGACCGCATCGGTCGGGACGTCGCGCGTGGCGGCACCTTCGGGCAGGCCGTCGAACTGCATGCCCTCCTCGATGTGCTCGGAAAAGACGCTGCGGTCCTCGAAGAACACCAGGTCGGCGTCGTACTCGCCGAAGGCGTGCTCGGGCTCGAGATGCAGGGTCGCCTCGAAGCCCTCGCTCTGTCCGACCAGCGCTTCCTCGACCTTGGACAGCAGGTCGTCGCCGCCGACGAAGAACTCCACGGGCTCGGCCAGCTCGTCGATCAGCTGGCCCTGGGCATCTTCGAGTCGCCAGGTCAGGCTGACGACGCAGGGCGGGTCGATCTGCATGCGGAGATGATCGCACAATGACTGCATGAGCCAGCCTCCGGACATCGATGCGCCGACTCCCTTGCTCGGCGGCTTGAGCCCGCGTGCGTTCATGCGTCGCCACTGGCAGAAACAGCCCCTGCTGGTGCGTCAGGCGCTGCCCGGCGTGCTGGCGCCGCTGGGTCGTGCGGCACTGTTCGCGCTGGCCGGCAGCGAGGCGGTCGAGTCGCGGCTGGTCGTGCGCGAGCGCGCGTCCTGGCGCCTGAAGCGCGGCCCCTTGCCGCGACGCGCCCTGCCGCCGGTGTCGCGACCGGGCTGGACCCTGCTGGTGCAGGGACTCGACCTGCACGTGCCGGCGGCGCGCGAGCTGTTGTCGATGTTCCGCTTCGTGCCTGAGGCGCGCCTCGACGACCTGATGCTGTCCTGGGCCAGCGACGGCGGCGGCGTCGGCCCGCACGTCGACTCCTACGACGTCTTCCTGCTGCAGGTGCAGGGCCGGCGCCGCTGGCGTGTCGGCCCGATGGGCGATGGAGCCCTGCGGCCCGACCTGCCCTTGAAGATCCTGGCGCGCTTCGTCCCCACCGAGGAATGGCTGCTCGAGCCGGGCGACATGCTGTATCTGCCGCCCGGTTGGGGCCACGACGGCGTGGCCGAGGGCGAGTGCCTGACGGCCTCGATCGGCTTTCGTGCGCCGGCCCGCGACGAACTGGCGCGCGAGGTGCTGGGCCGGCTGCTGGAGCGCAGCGACGAGGACCCGCCGCGGCTGTACCGCGACCCGTCGCAAGGCGCGACCGCCACGCCGGGACGCATCCCCGTGGCGCTGCAGCGCTTTGCCGAGGTGGCCGTGGCACGCGCGGTCCGCGAACGGCGTGCGCTGCAGGCCGCGCTGGGTGAGGTCCTGACCGAGCCCAAGCCCCAGGTCTGGTTCGGGCCTGCGGACGCGGCGACGATCGTGCGGGGGCTGCGCCTCGATCCGCGTTCGCGGATGATGTACGACGACGCCCATGTGTTCCTGAACGGGGAGTCCTGGCGCGCCGCCGGTCGCGACGCGAGCCTGATGCGGCGTCTGGCCGATCGGCAGGTGCTGACGGCCGCCGAAGTCGCGCGGGCGAGCGACGGCGCGCGCGAACTGCTGATGCAATGGACCGAAGACGGCTGGCTGCAGCCGCTGGGAGTCGACGATGACTGAGGACGATGCAGGACGGCCCGCGGCAGCGACGCCGATCGAGGGCCGCAAGGACTTCCAGCGCGAGGTGCTGGCGGCACTCGAGCAGTGCGCCGCGGAGGGCGTGCCGCAGCTGTGGATGGCCGACACCGACTTCGACGCCTGGCCGCTCGGCCAGCCGGCGTTGGTCGACGCGCTGGCACGCTGGGCCAGTTCGCGCCGGCGGCTCACGCTGCTGGCCGGCGACTACGCGCTGTTTCCGCAGCGCTTCCCGCGCTGGATCGCGTGGCGCCAGCAGTGGTCGCATGTCGTGCAATGCCTCGTCGTGCAGGAGGAGTTCGTGGCGCAGCTGCCCTGCCTGCTGTTCGCGCCGGACCGGGTCGCGGTGCGGCTGTTCGACCGCGAGCGCCACCGTGGCCGCGTGCTGCACGAGGCGGTCGACCTGCTGCGTTGCCGGGAGCTGGTCGATGCGTTGTCGCAACGCTCGGAGGAAGGCTTTCCCGTCACGACTCTCGGCCTATGAGGGTATGCCCGGGGTAACGGCTAGAATGCCGGGCTAGGCATAGGACTGCTCGAGCGGTCCTGGTCTTGTACGGAACTTGGCGCGCAGGCGCGGGTTCTGCCACTACCGGTATGTTTGCCACCCTCCGTTCACAAGGATTTCAAGATGACTAAGTCGCTCCTGCTGGCTTCGCTGATCGCCGCCGCCGCCCTCGCCGCCTGCGGCAAGAAGGAAGAAGTGGCTGCCCCCGCCGCCGCCGCCGCGTCGGCCGCCATGGCCACCGCCGCGTCCGCCGCCGGTGATGCCGCCTCGGCCGCCGCCGGCGCTGCTGCCGGTGCCGCCGACGCCGCTGCCTCGGCCGCCGCCGGTGCAGCCGCCACGGCCGCGACCGCCGCTGCCGATGCCGCCTCGGCTGCCGCCGGCGCTGCCTCGGCCGCGATCGACGCCGCGAAGAAGTAAGCAGCGCGACGGGGCGCCAGCCCCGCGCCATCGAGAGGCAGAAGGCCACCCCGCGGGGTGGCCTTCTGCTTTTCGCGCTGCCTGGGCCGTCAGCCGAGGCTCAGCCAGCCGAAGCCGTCGCGTGCCGTCGCGACGACCACCTCGTCCGGGCTCGTGCCCAGCGCGCCGGCCAGGGCAGCGGCGGCGAGGGCCGGCCGGTTGTTCTGCTCGCTCAGGTGGGCCGCCACGACGTGACGCAGGCCTTCGTGGCGGCAAGCGGCCAGCAGTTCGGCGGCGCTGTCGTTGGCCAGGTGGCCGAGCCGGCCGCCGACGCGCGCCTTCAGGGATGCCGGGTAGCTCGACGCCGCGAGCAGCGCGCGGTCGTGGTTGCACTCCAGCAGCAGGGCCTCGCAAGCCTGCAGCGCCGCCAGCAGGTGGCCGGTGATCGATCCGGCGTCGGTCAGCACGCCGAGGCGCGACACGCCGTCGCTGCAGCACAGCTGCAGCGGCTCGGCGGCATCGTGGGGCACGGTGTAGGGCTGCAGCTGCAGGCCGCCGGTCTCGATGACCTCGCCGTCGCGCGCGAAGCGCAGCAGGCCGTCGTCGAATTCGGGCGCGCCGATGGCCCGCCAGGTGCCGCGGCTCATCCACAGCGGGATGCCGTGCCGGCGCGCCAGCGCCAAGGCACAGCCGATGTGGTCGCCGTGCTCGTGCGTCACGAAGATCGCGTCGACATCGGCCACGGCCAGGCCGATGCGGCCGAGCCGCGCGTCGAACTCCTTCTGGGTGAACCCGCAATCGATCAGCAGGCGCGTGGTGCGCGCGCCGTCGCGGGCCTCGACCAGCGTCGCGTTGCCGCTGCTGCCGCTGCCGAGGCTGCAAAAACGCATGCTCAATGCTTGCGATGCGTGGTTCGTCTCGTCTCCCAGCAGCCGCCGCGGGCCGGCTGGGCCGGCTCGCCAGCGGCGCCCCCTGGAGGGGGAGCGGCGAAGCCGCAACGGGGGTGGATCACTTCAGATCCGTGACGAGCAGGTCGAGGATGCGCTTGGCGGCATCGCCGGTCTCGGACGCCCCCTGGTTGTTGAGGACGGTGACGACGGTCGAGTCGGCCTGCGTCTTCAGCGCGATGCGATAGCGCGCCAGGCCGCCCTGCGGGTCTTCCTTGGCACCGAAGAGCTTGCTGAAGAAACCGGGCTCCTCCTTGCCGGCCTGGGCCGGATCGACGTAGCGCACGAAGTACAGGCCCTGGGCGCGATCGCGGTCCTCGACCGTGAAGCCGCTGCGATCCAGCGCCAGGCCGACGCGCCGCCAGGCGCGGTCGAAGCCGTCGTCCACCTGCAGACCGGCGCCGGGCCCGCCGGCCAGCAGGCGGGCCCGCGGAGCCGGCACTGCGGCGGCCGCCGTCGGCGGCAGGGCCGCCGCGGCCGCGGCCGCCTTGGCCTGCTCTTCCTTGGCGCCGAGCTTCTGCATCAGCCGCGACAGCATCACGGCCTCCAGCTCCGGATCGGCCGGGCGCGGCTGCCAGACGGTGTTGTCCTTGCGCTCGTTGGTGTAGACCTCGACCATGCCGCGGTGGCTGGTGTAGATCTCGGTGGGGGGGGGGGGCGGGCTATCGATGGGGGGGGGGGGGGGGGGGGGGGGGGGGGGGGGGGGGGGGGGGGGGGGGG
>CAZUUU010000192.1:0-6436 GCA_964622685.1 uncultured Methylibium sp. | reverse complement strand
AAGGAAGGCTACGAGTTCATCATGATCGGCCACAAGGGCCACCCCGAGGTCGAGGGCACGATGGGCCAGCTGAGCGAGGGCATCCACCTGGTCGAGGACGTCGACGACGTGCAGCGCGTGACGATCACCCACGACAAGCTCGCGGTGGTGACGCAGACCACGCTGTCGGTCGACGATGCGGCCGAGATCCTGGCGGCCGTCAAGCGCCGCTTCCCGCAGGTGCGCGAGCCCAAGCAGCAGGACATCTGCTACGCCACGCAGAACCGCCAGGACGCGGTCAAGCTGATGGCGCCGACGGTCGACGTGCTGATCGTCGTCGGCAGCCAGACCAGCTCCAACAGCAACCGCCTGCGCGAGCTGGCGCAGCGGCTGGGCACGCCGTCCTACATGATCGATGGCGCCGAGCAGCTGCAGGCGGAGTGGTTCGACGGCCGCTCGCGCGTCGGCCTCACGGCCGGTGCCTCGGCGCCCGAGCTGCTGGTGCAGCAGGTCATCGAGCGCCTGCGCGCGCTGGGCGCGGTGTCGGTGCGCAAGATGAGCGGCGTCGAGGAGACCGTGCGCTTCCCGCTGCCGCTGGGCCTGGGCGACAAGACCATGGCCGGGCTGCGCTGAGCCCCGACCTAGAATCGCCGCCTTTCCCGGACCGACCCGCCCCATGCTCGACATCACCCTGCTGCGCAAGGACCTCGATGGCGTCGTCGCGCGGCTCGCGACGCGCAAGTCGCCGCAGCCCTTTCTCGACGTCGAGCGCTTCCGCGCGCTCGAGGGCGAACGCAAGACCATCCAGACCCGCACCGAGGAACTGCAGGCGCGGCGCAACAGCCTCAGCAAGCAGATCGGCCAGCTCAAGGCCAAGGGCGAGGACACGGCGGCGCTGATGGCCGAGGTCGGCGGCATCGGCGATGGCCTGAAGGCCGGGGCCGAGCAACTGGAGGCGATCCAGGCCGAACTCAACACGATGCTGATGGCCCTGCCCAACCTGCCGCAGCCCGGCGTGCCGGTGGGTGCGGACGAGCAGGGCAACGTCGAGGTGCGGCGCTGGGGCACGCCGCGTCGCTTCGACTTCGCCGTCAAGGACCATGTCGACCTCGGCGCGCCGCTGGGCTTGGACTTCGACACCGGCGCCAAGCTCTCGGGCGCACGCTTCACCTTCATGCGCGGCCCGGTCGCGCGGCTGCACCGGGCGCTCAGCGCTTTCATGCTGGACGTGCAGACGCAGGAGCATGGCTACACCGAGTGCTACACGCCCTACATCGTCAACCGCGAGGTGCTCGAAGGCACCGGTCAGCTGCCCAAGCTGAAGGACGACATGTTCTGGGTCACGCGTGGCGGCGACGAGGAACGCAGCGAGCAGTACCTGATCCCGACGTCCGAGGTCTCGCTGACCAACACCGTGCGCGAGCAGGTGCTGGCTGCCGACCGGCTGCCGATCAAGCTCACGGCCCACAGCCCCTGTTTCCGCTCCGAGGCCGGCAGTGCGGGCCGCGACACGCGCGGCATGATCCGCCAGCACCAGTTCGACAAGGTCGAGATGGTGCAGATCACCACGCCCGAGCAGAGCGACGCCGCGCTCGAGCAGATGGTCGGCCACGCCGAGGCGATCCTGCGCAAGCTCGAGTTGCCGTACCGCGTCATCACGCTGTGCACCGGCGACATGGGCTTCGGCGCGGCGCGCACCTACGACCTCGAGGTCTGGCTGCCCGCGCAGGACACCTACCGCGAGATCAGCTCCTGCTCCAACTGCGAGGCCTTCCAGGCGCGCCGCATGCAGGCGCGCTACAAGACCGCGCAGGGCAAGAACGAACTCGTGCACACGCTCAACGGATCGGGCCTGGCCGTGGGCCGCGCGCTGGTCGCGGTGCTCGAGAACCACCAGCAGGCCGACGGCAGCATCGCGATCCCCGCGGCGCTGCGGCCTTACCTGGGTGGGCTCGAGCGGCTGGCGCCGTGAGCTAGAATTCGGGCCTTCGCTCTTGCAGCGGGACCACAGCGAATACCAGGAGAGGTGGCAGAGTGGTCGAATGTACCTGACTCGAAATCAGGCGTGCGGTATCCCCGCACCGTGGGTTCGAATCCCACCCTCTCCGCCAGACGCATAGGAAAACAGGGCCATTTGGGCCCATTTTTCTTTCTGCCCATCATCTCGCCCTGCGGTGACTTGCATCGTGGGTCTCAGCGGCGGCGCATGTAGCGGTCCCAGTAGCCTGCGGCCGGCTCGATCTGCTGCACCACGTCGACCCACAGGCCGGCGGGGTCGGCGAAGCCGAAGCGCCGCTGGCCGAAGGCCTCGTCGGTGAGCGGGTGAGCGACGTGGCCGCCGCTGGCGACGAACGCCGCCTGCGCGGCCTGGGCGTCGTCGACCTGGAGCTCGAAGCACATCCCGGTGCCCGTGAAGGGCTCGGGGCCTGGCGGCGCCGACGGGTGCTCGGGGGTCATGAAGGCGAGCGACAGGGAGCCGTCGGCGCTGGCCAGCCAGACGAACCAGTCGCTGTCGAAGCCGACCTCCAGACCCAGATGGCGGACCCAGAAGTCGCGGCAGGCGTCCTTGTGCGGCGTGACGATGATGGGGTAGCGGTCGCTGAATCGCATGGAGGCTCCTCGAGGAAGGATGGAGAAGGGACGCAACAAACAAACAGACTGTCTGCTTGTAAACAGCATCTCAACAAACAGTCAGTCTGTCAATTACCATGCCGGCGTGGCGACCAACCCGGAACGATCGGCGCAGACGCAAGCGCGGCTGCTGGGCGTGGCGCGGACGCTGTTCGCGCGCGATGGCTACGCCGCCACGCCGACCGAGGCCATCCTCGCGGGGGCGGGTGTGCAACGCGGGGCGCTGTACCACCACTTTGCCGACAAGGCCGCGCTGTTCGAGGCGGTGTGCATGCAACTGGTCGAGGAAGCGCTGCCGGCCGTCGACGCGGCCACGGCCCGGGCGCGCGATCCCCTCGAGGCGCTGGTCCGCGGCTCGATCGCCTGGGTCGAGTTCGTCACGCGCGACGACGTTCGGCGCGTCCTGCTGGTCGACGGGCCGACGGTGCTCGGCTGGCAGCGCTGGCAGGCGCTGGACGACCGGCTGAGCGTCAACGCACTGCGCACGGCCTTGCGCGAGGCGATCGCGTCGGGTCAGATTGCCTTCGGGGGCGATCCCGAACTGCTGACGACCATGGTCAACGGCGCCTTGAACGCGCTCGCCCTGCAGGTCGGCAATGCCGTGCCGGCGCCGCCCGCGCGACAGTGGCAGCGGGCCGTGCGAGGCTTCTGGCGGGCGCTCGCGAGGTGATGGTGGTGACCGAGCCGGGCTGGCAGCGCCTGATCGGCGCCGGAGCGCGTCGCCCGGGCCGGCCGGACTCCCCGCCGCCTTGCGCAGTCAGCCTGAAGGGCCCTCGCCACGAGGGCCGCGGAGGCTGCCTGGTTCGCCCCGGCGTACCGGTCGATGCGCGATGCGCCGCCTCCATCAACAGGACGCACCGACCTTGAACACGCTGCCTGAGACCCTTGCCACGCCGGGGCCGTCGCTCTGGGCTGACCTGCGTGCTGCCCTGCGCGGCACCAACGCCGACTACACGCGCATCCCCTTGAAGCGCGCGGTGCTGCTGCTGGCCGTGCCGATGATGCTGGAGCTGGTGCTCGAGTCGGCCTTCGCCGTGGTCGACATCTTCTTCGTCGCCCAGCTCGGTCCCTCTGCGGTGGCGACTGTCGGCCTGACCGAAACCTACCTGTTCCTGCTGTATTCGATCGCGATGGGGCTGTCGATGGCGGTCACCGCCATCGTCGCGCGGCGCGTCGGCGAGCAGCGCGGCGAGGACGCGGCGCTGTCGGCCGTGCAGGCGATCGCGGTGGCGGTGCTGGTCTCGCTGCCGTTCGCCGTGGTGGGCATCGTCTGGGCACAGGACCTGCTGCGGCTGATGGGCGCGGACGCCTGGTCCATCGAGCACGGCTACCGCTACACGCAATGGATGCTTGGCGGCAACGTCGTGATCCTGCTGCTGTTCGTGATCAACGCGATCTTCCGCGGGGCCGGCGACGCGGCCACCGCGATGCGGGTGCTGTGGGTGGCCAACGCGCTGAACATCGTGCTCGACCCGATCCTGATCTTCGGCTGGGGGCCGATCCCGGCGATGGGCATCGAGGGGGCGGCGATCGCGACCAACATCGGGCGCGGTGCGGGCGTGCTGATGCAACTGTGGATCCTGGTGCGCGGCAGCGAGCACCTGCGCATCGTCCGTGCCAGCCTGCGTTGGCATGGCGCGACGCTGTGGCAGATCGTGCGCACCTCCCTCGGCGGCATCGGGCAGATGATCATCGCGATGACGGCCTGGATCTTCGTCATGCGCATCCTCGCCAGCATCTCGACCGAGGCGGTGGCCGGGGCGACGATCACGCTGCGCATCATGATGTTCACGCTGATGCCGGCCTGGGGCATGTCCAACGCCGCGGCCACGCTGGTGGGGCAGAACCTCGGTGCCGGGCAGCCCGCGCGCGCCGAGGCGGCCGTCTGGCGCATCGGCTGGATGAACATGGCGTTCACGCTCGCCGTGTCGGTGGTGTTCTTCTTCCTGCACGACGAGCTCATCGCCCTGTTCACCGACGATGCCGCCGTGATCGCCGTCGGTGGCGAGTGGCTCTCGATCCTGTCGTACTCGTACTTCGTCTACGGCTGGTGGATGGTGTCGGTACAGGCCTTCAATGGCGCGGGCGACACCGCGACGCCGACGTGGATCAACCTGGTCTTCTTCTGGCTGATCCAGATTCCCCTGGCCTGGGCGCTGGCGCTGCCCTTCGGGGGGGCTCACTCCGGCGTGTTCTGGGGTGTGTTCGTCTCCGAGACGGCGGTCGGCGTGTTCACGCTGTGGCTGTTCAGCCGGGGGCGCTGGAAGACCGTGAAGGTGTGAGCTGCGGATCGCGTGCCGTCGCAGCGTGATGGCGGGACTGCGGCGGTCATCGGGCAGGTCATCGAGCCGCGCGCGACGAGGAGGCCGGGCAGGTCGACGTCAGCGATGACCTGGCACGTCATTGAACCCGCCCCACGGATCGACCAAAGTCCACGCCATGTCAAACGTCCGCCGTCTTCAGGGAGATCGACATGTCCGAGACCATTCCTTTGTCGTCCTCGTCGCGGGGCGAACCCGAGCTGCCCCAGGTGCTTCGCGTGGACGCCTTCACGTGTGCAGCGATGGGTCTGCTGCTCGTCGCTGCCGCCACACCGCTGAGCGGATGGCTGGGCTTGCCGGAACCCCTGTTGTTCTGGGCGGGCGTCGTGCTGTTCCCGTGTGCCTTGCTGATGCTGCTGGCCGCCAGGCGGCCGAGACTCGGGCCCCTCGTCGGCTTGATCGTGCTCGGCAACTTCGCCTGGGTGGCGGCGAGCGCGGTCGTCGCCGCGGTCTTCAGCCCGACCACGCTCGGCCTGGTCTTCGTGCTCGTCCAGGCGACCGTGGTCGCCGTGCTGGCCTGGCTCGAATGGCGTGGCCTGCGGTCGACGTAGCCCGTGGTCACGACATCGGCCCTGCACGAGCAGACAACGCAGCCGTAGGAGACACGAAACATGGGAAGGCGGATCCTGTTCGTCCAGGGCGCCGGTGAAGGGGCCCACGCCGAGGACGAGCTTCTGGCCACGTCCTTGCAGAAGGCGCTAGCAGCCCAGTACCGGGTGAGCTATCCCAGGTTCTCCGGCCTGGAGCATGTTGTCTATGACACGTGGCAGCAGGAGATGGCGACCGAACTGGCTGCGTCGGGCCACCCGGACATCGTCGTCGCGCACTCCCTGGGCGGCGCTGCCGTGCTGAAGTACCTGTCGCAGGGGCGGCGAGACTGGACGCTGAGCGGACTGTTCTTGATTGCCACGCCGTACAAGTGCAAGGACGGGGATTGGGGCACCGACGATTTCGCGCTGGACCTCGACTTCGCGTCGAACCTGCCCCGGATCGGCGCGGTCTTTCTCTATCACAGCGCGGACGATGAATGGGTACCCTTCGCTCATCTCGCGCAATGGGCCGGCAAGCTGCCAGGATCGACGATTCGACAGTTCCGTGATCGAGGCCACTCCTTTGCCGGCGCCGAGTTTCCAGAGCTGGTCGAGGACATCGGCTCGTTGACGCCCATGCACCGATGATCGCCGCACACTCATCGCGTTCCCGCGACAGAGGCATGAACGAGCGTTCTGCACCAGATCCCTCCGAGCTGCGGGCACCGGAGAAGCGGGGCGCGGGCCTGGCGCTGCCGGCGGTGTTGCTGGCGGTGCTGGTCTCCACGGGATGCAGCACGCCGCCGCAGGACACCCCGGTCAAGGCGGAGCCGGGCATGGGCGTGGCGTTCGGGTCGTTCGACTTCCGGGCGTCCGACATCGCCGCCACGCATGTGGTGCTGGTGCGGATCGACCCGACCTAGGGAAGGTCTGAAGAATGCGCCATCCAGTGGCACGTCTCGCGGTCGCCGAGGC
>CAZUUU010000191.1:0-6481 GCA_964622685.1 uncultured Methylibium sp. | reverse complement strand
GTCAAGGATTGGTTCATCGGCAATTTCTAGGGCGCTCATCCAGCCCACGTTTTTCAACCGGCAACTGCAGACGAAGGAGCTTCACCATGGCCATCGAGATGATCGAGGAGTTCGAACTGGGCACGAGGATCAAGGTGATCGGCGTGGGCGGCGGCGGCGGCAACGCGGTCGAGCACATGATCAACGAGGGCGTGCAGGGCGTGAAGTTCATCTGCGCCAACACCGACGCGCAATCGCTGCACCGCAGCCAGGCCGACATGCTGATCCAGCTGGGCACCACCGGCCTGGGCGCGGGCTCCAAGCCGGCGGCCGGCAAGGCCGCGGCCGAGGAGGCCGAGGGCCGCATCCGCGACGCCATCGTCGGCGCCAACATGATCTTCCTGACCGCCGGCATGGGCGGCGGCACCGGCACGGGCGCCGCGCCGGTGATCGCGCGCATCGCCAAGGAGATGGGCATCCTGACCGTCGGCGTCGTGACCAAGCCCTTCGAGTTCGAGGGCGGCCGTCGCATGAAGCAGGCCGAAGCCGGCCTGCAGGAGCTGGAGGCCAACGTCGACTCGCTGATCGTGATCCTGAACGAGAAGCTGCTCGAGGTGCTGGGCGACGACGTCTCCCAGGACCAGGCCTTCAAGCAGGCCAACGACGTGCTGAAGAACGCCGTGGGCGGCATCGCCGACATCATCCACATCGACGCGTCGATCAACGTCGACTTCGAGGACGTGAAGACGGTGATGAGCGAGCCAGGCAAGGCCATGATGGGCACCGCCATCGCGACCGGCCCGGACCGCGCCAACAAGGCGGCCGAGTCGGCGGTGGCCTGCCCGCTGCTGGAGGGCATCGACCTGTCGGGTGCGCGCGGCGTGCTGGTGCTGATCGCGGCGAGCCGCGCCAGCCTCAAGCTGAGCGAGAGCAAGAACGCGATGAATACCATCCGCCGCTATGCCGCGGAGGATGCGCACGTGATCTTCGGCGCCGCCTACGACGAGAGCCTGGGCGACCAGCTGCGCGTCACGGTCATCGCCACCGGCCTGGCGCCGGCGCGCCGGGTGCAGGCGCCGATCGCGGTCGTGCACAGCCAGCCGGTCCAGCGCACCGGCACCGACAACCTGCCGGTGCTGAACCAGTCGCTGCAACCCGCGCAGGCCGGCACGCCGGCCGCGGCGACGCCGACCGACTACGGCAGCATGCAGCTGCCGAGTGTCTGGCGCACCGGCCGCACCCAGGCCGCGGCCAAGGTCGATGCGCTGGCCAGCAACGGCATGGACGAGATCGAGATCCCGGCCTTCCTGAGAAAGCAGGCTGATTGAGTCACTAAGGTGGTGATAGCGCGGCCCTGCCTGCCGGTCGGGGCCGCGCTTCCTACAATCGAGGCATGCTCAAGCAACGCACGCTGAAGTCGATCACCCGCGCCGTCGGCGTGGGGGTGCACAGCGGCCAGCGGGTCGAGATGACGCTGCGGCCGGCGGCACCCGACACGGGGATCGTGTTCCGCCGCGTCGACCTGCCGGTGCCGGTGGAGATCCCGGCGCGCGCGTCCTCGGTCAGCGACACGCGCATGGCCTCGACGCTGTCGCCGGGCGGCGACCCGGGCGCGCCCAAGGTCGCGACGGTCGAGCACCTGATGTCGGCCTGCGCCGGACTGGGCCTGGACAACCTGGTCGTCGACATCACCGCCGAGGAAGTGCCGATCCTCGACGGCTCGGCCGCGAGCTTCGTGTTCCTGCTGCAGAGCGCGGGCATCGAGCTGCAGGACGCGCCCAGGCGCTTCATCCGCGTGACCCGGCCGGTCGAGGTGCGCCACGGCGAAGGCGCCAAGGCCATCTGGGCGCGGCTCGAGCCCTACCACGGCTACAAGCTCAGCTTCGAGATCGCCTTCGACAACGCCGCGGTGGCGCAGACCGGGCAGCGCGTCGAGTACGACTTCTCGGACAACCAGTACAAGCGCGACATCGCGCGCGCCCGCACCTTCGGCTTCACCAAGGACGTCGACGCCGCGCGTGCCCGCGGCCTCACGCTCGGCGGCAGCATGGACAACGCCATCGTCGTCGACGAGCAGCGGGTGCTCAACAGCGACGGCCTTCGCTACGACGACGAGTTCGTCAAGCACAAGCTGCTCGACGCGATCGGCGACATGTACCTCGCCGGCCATCCGCTGCTGGCCGCCTACAGCGCCTACAAGTCGGGCCACGCGCTCAACAACGTGCTGCTGCGCAAGCTGCTCGACGACCCGGGCGCGTACGAGGTGGTCACCTTCCCGCGCGAGGCCGATGCGCCGCGCGGCTTCGCCGACCTGGCGCCGGCCTGGTGACGCGCCCGCCGAAACCGCCCGCAGGCGTCGCTTAGACTGCCCGCATGCTGGTCTTCCGCTGGATCGTCCTGCTGCTGCTGGTGGCCGGCATCCTGTGCTTCGCGATGTACATCGGGACCGGCGATGTCCGCTGGCGCCAGCGCGGGCTGGTCATCGTCAAGTGGACGGTGCTCGCCGGGCTCGCCTTCTTCGCGGTCCTGATCCTCGAGCGCCTGGCCATCATGATCTAGAGGCGAACGGAGTGCGATGACTATCTTCTGGTGGATCGTGGGGATCCTGCTGCTGATCAGCGGCGGCACGGCGGCCGTCGGCTTCGTGCTCTACATCACGAGCGGCAACGACCGTTTCCAGAACATCGCCAAGGCCGGCTGGCACTGGACGCTGGTGTTCGGGCTGGGCGCCTTCAACCTCTTCATCTTCAAGCACGTGTTCGGCACGCTGTGGGAGATGTGGCGCTACTGAGTGCCCCCAGGGCCGGGCCGCGCCCAGCCCGCCCCCCGCGGGGGCCAAGGAAACTTGGGTCGGCCCGGCGTTTCCTTGCGAGCGCCACCACGACTGCTCAGCCGCCGGCTTCCTCGACCTTGGCGCGCGTGATCGCACCGTCGGAGCGGCCCTTCAGGTAGGCGTAGAGCGGCTGGAGGTTGTCCTTGACCTGCTGGTTGCCGCCGAAGCTCGGCATGCCCTTCTCGAGCCGACCCTCGATCACCGCCTTCTCGAACTCGGCCCGGGTCAGCGTCTTCAGGCTGTTGACCAGCGAAGGGCCGACCAGGCCTTCCTGGTTGGGACCGTGGCAGCGGTCGCAGGCGGCGGCGCGCCAGGTGCGAAAGCCCTTCATCGTCTCGGCGTCGACCTTGTAGCCGTCGACGACCTTGTTGAGCGCGCCGGCCGCCGCCGCGGTGGGCGCCGGCGCGGGGGCTGGTGGGGGCGCCGGTGCCGGGACCGACGGGCTGGCGGCGGCCGCCGCGGCGGGCGCGGGCGGGGCGGCGGGCGCGGCCGGCTTGTCGCAGGCCGCCAGTCCCAGGGCGAGCAGCAGCCCGGTCGCCGGCCCGACCTTCATCGTCGTCGTCATCGCTGCCTGCCTCTCGTTCATGTGCCGCCGGATCGGGGCGGGGCCATGTTCGGGCAAGGCCGGCGCCCGGGCAAGCGACACGCCACGTCCGTCCGGGCTGCGTCAGTCGGCAGCAAGGCCGTGGTCAAGGTCCGCCGGCACCGACCCCGGCAGGCATCGACCGCGGTGGCCTGCGACTTGCCTCAGGCTGCTTCGAGGAGACCTCGATGTTCCCAGGTGCAACACCCTTGCGTCGCCGCCGCTTGCTGCTGGCCGCACTGAGCCCGCTGATCGTGCCGCCCGCCCGCGCGGCCGACGATCCCACCGGCGGCGATCCGTTCCGCTCGATCCAGTGGCCGGGCCTGCAGCGCGAGCATTTCGGCGCCGATGCCCGCGTCGAGTTCGATCCGCGCGTGCAGGTGCGCGGCCCGGCGCTGGCCGAGAACCCGGTCGTCGTGCCGATCAGCGTCGCGGTCGAGGGCCTGCCGGACGTGCAGCGCATCGTCGTCATCGTCGACCGCAACCCGATCCGCAAGGTGCTGGAGTTCGAGCCGCGGCCGGGCCGTGCGCTGCCGGCGATCTCGTTTCGCTTCCGGCTCGAGCAGGCCAGCCCGGTGCGCGCCGCGGCGCAGACGCGCGACGGCGTCTGGCACGTCGGCGGCACGCTGGTCGATTCCTCGGGCGGCGGTTGCACGGTGTCCGGCGTGACGCGCCAGGACGGCAGCTGGGCCCAGACGCTGGGCCAGGTCAGCGGCCGGGTTTTCCCCGAACTCGACGGCCGCGGCGCGCGCCTGCGCGTGCGCGTGATGCATCCCATGGACACCGGCCTGGTCGGCGGCATCCCGGCCTTCTTCCTGAAGCGCATCGCGGTCCACGACGCCGGCGGCACCGAGCTGCTGCGCCTCAGCACCTTCGAGCCGGTCAGCGAGAACCCGGTGTTCTCCTTCGACCTGGCAGGCCGCCCGCCGGGGCCGCTGCGCGTCTCGGGCATCGACAACAATGGCAATCGCATCGAGGGGACGGTGTGAGTGCGCGCTCGCGGATGCTCGCGGCGCTGGCGGCGTGGGTCGCCGCGGCCGCGCTGGCCGCGCCCGATGCAGCGACGCTCGACTACCGCCTGAGCGCACGCGCCCTGGCGCCGGGCGTCTACGTCGTCGAAGGCGCGAACGAGGACTTCAGCCGCGCCAACGGCTGCAACATCATCAACACCGGCTTCATCGTCGGCGACGACGGCGTGCTGGTGATCAACACCGGACCGAGCCGCCGCTACGGCGAGCAGCTGCGCGCGCTGGTCGCGAAGACCACGCCCCGGCCGGTGAAGCAGGTGCTGCACCTCAACCTGCACCCGGACTACTTTCTCGGCAACCAGGCCTTCGCCGACGTGCCGCGGCTCGCGACCGCCGCCACGCGCAGCGGCATGCGCGCCGAGGCCAAGGCCTACGAGGACAACCTCTACCGCCTGTGCGGCGACTGGATGAAGGGCACCGAGGCGCTGCTGCCCGACCGCGAGATCGCCGCAGGCCCGGTCGCGCTGGCCGGTCGCCGGCTCGAGCTGCGCGAGCTCGCGGGCCACACCGCGTCGGACCTGGTGCTGGTCGACCGCGACAGCGGCGTCGTGTTCGCCGGCGGCCTGGTGTTCGTCGACCGCATCCCGACCACGCCGCACGCCCGGCTGCCCGACTGGCAGCGCAGCCTCGACGCGCTGGCCGGCCAGCCCCACCAGGTGCTGGTGCCGAGCCACGGACCGGTGGTCGGCGACGCCCGCGGCATCGAGCAGACGCGCCGCTACCTGCAGTGGCTGGACCGCAGCTTCACGGCGGCGGCGCAGCGCGGCCTCGACCTGGTTGAGGTGATGGCGCTGCCGGTACCGGCGGAGTTCCGAGGCTGGGCCGCGTTCGCGACCGAGTACCCGCGCAACGTCGTGCACCTCTACCCCGGCTACGAGGCGCGGACGCTCCAGCGGCCCTGAAGCACGCGCTGCTCCACGCGGAAGCAGCGCCGGGGACACGATGCGGTGAAACCCGAGGAAAAGCGCCCGGGAAGCCATCCCGCCCGGGTGGCACGGCGCTTGCCCCTCGACCCGGCAGAACGCGGTTCGTGGCCATGTCGTGCTGCACGCGTCACCCACGAGGAGACCCACCCCATGCGTCCGCAATTGCTGTCCCTGCTGGTCGCCGCGGCCTGCGCCAGTCTCGGCGCCCATGCCGCCGGCGTCACCGACGCGATGATCGCCAACGATGCCGCCACCCCCGGCGACATCCTGAGTGCCGGCCTCGGCACGCAAGGCCAGCGCTATTCGCCGCTGAAGTCGATCAACGCCGGCAACGTCAACCGCCTGGTGCCGGTGTGGTCGATGTCCTTCGGCGGCGAGAAGCAGCGCGGCCAGGAGTCGCAGCCGCTGATCCATGACGGCCGCATGTTCGTCACCGCCTCGTACTCGCGCATCTTCGCGATCGACAGCAAGACCGGCGCCAAGCTCTGGAAGTACGAGCACCGCCTGCCCGACGGCATCCTGCCGTGCTGCGACGTCGTCAACCGCGGCGCCGCGCTGTACGACAACCTGGTGATCTTCGGCACGCTCGACGCCCAGCTGGTCGCGCTCGACCAGAAGACCGGCGACGTGGTCTGGAAGGAGAAGATCGACGACTTCGCCGCCGGCTACAGCTACACCGCCGCGCCGCTGATCGCGGGCGGCCTGCTGATGACCGGCGTGTCGGGCGGCGAGTTCGGCATCGTCGGCCGCGTCGACGCGCGCGATCCCAAGACCGGCAAGCTGGTCTGGAGCCGCCCGACCGTCGAGGGCCACATGGGCTCGAAGTACGACGCCGCCGGCAACCGCGCCGACAACGGCGTCTCGGGCAAGGTCAACGCGACCTGGCCGGGCGACATGTGGAAGGCCGGCGGCGCCGCCACCTGGCTGGGCGGCACCTACGACGCCAAGACCGGCCTGGCCTACTTCGGCACCGGCAACCCAGGCCCGTGGAACAGCCACCTGCGCAAGGGCGACAACCTCTACTCGTGCTCGACCGTCGCGATCGACGTCAAGACCGGCCAGATCGTCTGGAGCTACCAGAACACGCCGAACGACGGCTGGGACTTCGACGGCGTCAACGAGTTCGTCACCT
>CAZUUU010000190.1:0-6505 GCA_964622685.1 uncultured Methylibium sp. | reverse complement strand
CAGCTCCATCGCCATCTTGCCGGCCTCGGCCACCGAGCGCCGCCACTCGGCCGCCGGCACACCGGCCCGCGCGGCGTTGGCCTGCAGGCGGCGCCGGTAGACGCCCGAGCCCAGGTACGCGGCCCAGCCCAGCAGCACGCCGGCAGCGTGCAAATGCCGCAGGCGGCGGCGGGCAAGCCAGGACAGGACGGAAGGCAGCACGGGGCGTTGGATATCATCGGCCGATCGCCGAGTTAAAGGACAACTTGCGGGGCGATCAGCGGGGCCCGAGGATACCGAGGCGCCGCAGGGCCTGTTCCGGACCATGTTGCCGGCCAGTCCAACCAAAACCGCTAAAGCGTTCGCCGCGGGTTCCGGAAGTCTTCTGAGCAGCGACGACGCAGATTCAGTGACTTCACCTCTTGGGAGCCCCACCGTGGCGAGCGATTTCCTCTTCACCTCCGAGTCCGTTTCCGAGGGTCACCCCGACAAGGTGGCCGACCAGATCTCGGACGCCATCCTCGACGCCATCTTCAAGCAGGACCCGCGCTCGCGCGTGGCCGCCGAGACGCTCACGAACACCGGTCTCGTGGTGCTGGCCGGCGAGATCACGACCAACGCGCACGTCGACTACATCCAGGTTGCGCGCGACACCATCAAGCGCATCGGCTACGACAACACCGAGTACGGCATCGACTACAAGGGCTGCGCGGTGATGGTCTGCTACGACAAGCAGTCCAACGACATCGCCCAGGGCGTGGACCACGCCAGCGACGACCACCTGAACACCGGCGCCGGCGACCAGGGCCTGATGTTCGGCTACGCCTGCGACGAGACGCCCGAGCTGATGCCCGCGCCGATCTACTACGCGCACCGCCTGGTCGAGCGCCAGGCCCAGCTGCGCAAGGACGGCCGCCTGCCCTTCCTGCGCCCCGACGCGAAGAGCCAGGTGACGATGCGCTACGTGGACGGCAAGCCGCACAGCATCGACACCGTGGTGCTGAGCACGCAGCACAGCCCCGACCAGAGCGAGAGCATGACGAAGCTGAAGCCCAGCTTCTACGAGGCCGTGATCGAGGAGATCATCAAGCCGGTGCTGCCGAAGGAGTGGCTGCAGAACACGCGCTACCTCGTCAACCCGACCGGCCGCTTCGTCATCGGCGGCCCGCAGGGCGACTGCGGCCTCACCGGCCGCAAGATCATCGTCGACACCTACGGCGGCGCCTGCCCGCACGGCGGCGGCGCGTTCAGCGGCAAGGACCCGAGCAAGGTCGACCGCAGCGCGGCCTACGCGGCGCGCTACGTGGCCAAGAACATCGTCGCGGCCGGCCTGGCGCGGCAGTGCCAGATCCAGGTGGCCTACGCGATCGGCGTGGCGCGGCCGATGAACATCACCGTCTACACCGAAGGCACGGGCGTCATCAGCGACGAGAAGCTCTCCAGGCTGGTGGCCGAGCACTTCGACCTGCGTCCCAAGGGGATCATCCAGATGCTGGACCTGCTGCGCCCGATCTACGAGAAGACCGCGGCGTACGGGCACTTCGGGCGGGAAGAGCCTGAATTCTCCTGGGAACGCACCGACAAGGCCGCCGCGCTGCGTGCAGCGGCCGGGCTGTAAGCCAGGCTGCCGCAAGCCGGGGCCGTCCAGGCCCCGGCGACTTCCTCGGCTCGGGTCAGATCACCGCGACCCGACCGCCACACTCCCTGCGGTCCGCGCCGCATTCACCAGCGCCACCAGCAACTGGCGGTTGGTCGGCGTGACGATCGAGTAGACGCCCACGCCCGTGACGGTCTGCCCCGCCAGCAGGCAGGGCGCCGCGCCGTAGGTCACCGACACGTTGTAGACGTTGCGTCCCGACGGCCGCGGCGTCGCCGTGCCCGCGAGGGCGCAGCCGGCCACGGTGGTGCCGGCGAAGCTGCCGTCGGCGGCAATGGCGAGGTTCATCGTGTCGCCGGTCGTCGACGACAGCGTCCACGTGCCGGCGATGGTGGCCTGCAGCGCCGGCGTGTTGTAGTTGTAGACCGCGGTCGAGAACGCGCCGCCGTTGAAGCCGACGGTGCCGCCCGGCACGGTCAGGGTCCCGGCGAGCGACGGCGTGGCCGTGTAGGTGCCGGTCAGCGTGCCGGCCGCGGCCGGCGTGGCGCCGAAGTCGCGCAGGTCGGCGGAGGTGAAGCTGCCGTTGTTCGACGCGCCGCTGCCCTGGATCAGGCCGTTGACGAGGAAGCTGCCGCCCGTCACCGTGCCGTAGATCATCCAGTACTGGCCGGTCTCGAGCACCAGGCCCTGGAAGGCGTTGACGCTCGCGCCCGACAGGGCGCCGACATAGGCGCCTTCGGCGCTGGCGGGAGGCGCCGGCGGCGGCGCGGAGTCGCCGCCACCTCCGCCGCAGGCGGTCAGGGTGGCGGCAGCGAGGGCGGCAGTGGCAAGTCCGGTCGGACGGAACGATAGCTTCAAGGGGTCTCCCAGGGTCGTTGATGAACGGCTCATGAGCCAGGACGCGGCGGTGGCCGCGGCCGGGATGATGTCATCGCCGCAATCGGCTCCGGCGAGCCGATTGCCACCCGAACCGCGGACGCGCCCTCCCTTGGCCGAGGCTCCGGCAAACGGTCCGGCCGTGCACATGGCCGCACGGCGACGGCCGTACGATGGGCTGGCCATGAGCAACCCGCTGCGCAACGCCACCTTCCGCCAGCTGGCCGCCTTCCACGCGGTCGCGCGGCTGGGCAGCGTGTCCAAGGCGGCCGAGGAGATGCACCTCACGCAGCCGGCGGTGTCGATCCAGCTCGGCATCCTGGAAGACGCGGCCGGCACGCCGCTGCTCAAGCGCAGCGCCCGCGGCGTCAAGCTCACCGAGGCCGGCGAGTTGCTGGCCACCTATGCGGCCCGCATCCTGGAGATGTGGCGCGAGGCCGGCGAAGCGATGGCCGCGCACTGCGGCGACATCGCCGGCCTGCTGCGCGTGGGCGCCGTGACCACCGCCGAGTACCTGCTGCCGCCGCTGCTGCTGGAGTTCGTGCGCGAGCATCCGCAGGTCAAGGTCAAGCTGCAGGTCGGCAACCGCGCCGAGACCGTGGCCCGGCTGGCCGGCCAGGAGATCGACCTCGCCATCATGGGCCGCCCGCCGGCCGAGCTGAAGACCGTGTCGGCCGCCTTCGCCAAGCACCCCATGGCCTTCGTCGCCGCGCCGACCCACCCGCTGATGTCGTCCGGCCGCCTGGGCCTGCAGGCGCTCAACGCCGCCAACCTGCTGGTGCGCGAGCGCGGCTCGGGCACGCGCACGACGCTGGAGCAATTGTTCAAGGACGAGGGCACCTCGCTGGAGATCGGCGCCGAGATGTCCAGCAACGAAGCCATCAAGCAGATGTGCGCCGCCGGCTTCGGCGTGGCCTTCCTGTCGCTGCACGCCTGCGTGCTGGAGCTGGAGACCGGCCGCCTGGGCCTGCTGCCGATGGCCGACCACCCGATCGAGCGCGACTGGCACGTGATGCACCTGTCGTCGCGCCCGGTGCCCGCGGCGGCCGCGGCCTTCGAGCAGTTCCTGCGCGTGCACGGGCAGGCCTGGATCCACTGGCGGCTGGAGCAGATGCGGCGCACGACCGGGGCGACTGCCCAGCCGGCGGCGGCGCAGCGGGTGAAGAAGGCGCGGAGCGCGGCGGCTTAGGCGTCAGAGTTCCTGCCCAAGGCCGCCTTTGGAGGCAGCGCCGATGTGCACCGCCCTCGGCAATCGGGCAAGGCCGATGGTCATCGACGAGCAGCTCTTGCCAAGTCGTTGACGCAGCTAATTAATGTAGCTACATTAAAGAATGCGGATCGAGTTCGACCCCGCCAAGGACGCGATCAACCAAGAGAAGCACGGGCTGTCGCTGGCACTGGCAGCCGAACTCGACTGGGACGCATCGCTGGTGTGGGTCGACGAGCGGTACGAGTACGGCGAGTTGCGCATGATCGCGTTGGCGCCGCAGACCGGGATCGTGTACTGCGTGGCGTTTGTGGATCGTGGCAAGGCGCGAAGGATCATCAGCTTGCGCAGGGCCAATCGACGCGAGGTGAAGCACTATGTCCAGAGTTTCTAAGCGCCCTGCGGTCGTGATGCCGACCGTGGCGGAAGACAAGGCGATCACGGCAGCCGCAAGGTCCGACCCGGCCGCGCAACCCCTGACGCCCAGGCAACTGCAAGCCATGGTCCCGATGAAGGCGGTGCGTGGCCGACCCAAGTCGGATAACAAGAAGTTGCTCGTCTCAGTCCGCTACAGCCCGGAAGTCGTGGCGTACTTCAAGTCGACGGGCGAAGGGTGGCAGTCACGGATGGACGGTGTGCTTCAGCAGTACGTTGCGCGTCACTCGCGCAGGGCGTGAGGTCGTCCGAGGCGACACGCTGCGTCGTGCCAGACGTCGTCGATCAAACGCCAGGCGCTTCAATGGCATCTCGCCCGAAGCTGGTCATCCAGCTTGGGAGCTTCGACAACGTCTCCGCGAAAGGCCTGAAGAAGGGGGTCTAGAGGAGCGACTTGCCTCTAGCATCCGACTCAAGGCGGCGCAGTGGGCGACATGAGTCGGCGCGCGGCCTGTCGTCTATGTTCGGCCCTCCGCCTTTGGTCGAACTGCTTCACGTCGCCATCCTTGGTGCGCGGGGCTGGTTCGTCACTGTGACACTGATCGGCTTCGCCTTGCTTGGCTTCGGTCTTGGTCTGAATGCCGAAGCCGAACCCAAAGCTGTCGTGTTCGCCTTCTTCATGCCCTTGCTTCTGTCGGCGCTCATGGGCACCATCGCTTTGGGTTCGCATCGCGCACGGAGCGAAGCGTGGGGAGCCGGCAATCTGAGGAAGTCAGTCTTTCTTGCCGCGTTTGTCTGGAACGCCGCGCTCGGTCTTGCTGCGCTTGTCGTTGATCGGGTCGTCGTCCACTTCAAGCTACTGCCGCGGGATCCCTTTTCGTTCCCGCAGTCTTTTCTTGCAGTTGCTGCACTCGCAGCCGCCTTGGCGCTCGTGGCGCTCTACCCGCGCCAAGGACCCAGTGGTCGCTAGCCTTCGGCAAGCGCCGCAGCTAGGTCGACGCGATAGAACTCGTGACTCCGGGTCGATGAGCTCGCGTCGGGTCATCGGCGTTCTGGCAGTGTGCGCGGCCCTTCTCGTCGTCTGCGCGTGCGCATCGCAGCAGCCTGAGAGCGTTGCGAAGCTGCAGGTCTTCGCGCCCTGTTCCTATGCGCTGGACGGACTGGCCGCCACGATCGACGAGCTACCAGAGGCGCTGCGCCTCGCCAAGGAACGTCACCGGTCTTCGCGCGTTCGGTTCGTGCTTTCTCCAGGCGTCCAGTACGAATGCCTGCACGCCGCGATCGCGGTAGCTGGGCGAGTTGGTGCAGACATCGGCATCACCGGGAGTGTTGTCCCATGAAACCTTGTGTCGGCCAGTAGGCCAAAGCGCCCCGCCGAGCGAGCGCGGCTGGGGCGCTGCACGGAGCGAAGTAAAGGGGGAGCCCGGGCGCAGCCCGGGCGGAGGACATGAGCGCAGTGCAGCGCCCCAGCCGCCTTCGCGCCCGCTCCGACCTCAGCGCGCCGTCGCCGCCTTGATCGAATCCGCCTTCGCGATCAACGCCTCCGCCATGCGGATGCTCGCGATGTCGATCAGTCGGCCGTCCAGCGACACGGCGCCCTTGCCTTCCTTGCTGGCCTGCGCCATCGCCTCGAGGATGCGGCGCGCCTTGGTGACTTCGGCGGCGCTGGGCGTGAAGACCTCGTTGGCCAGTGCGATCTGCGAGGGGTGGATGGCCCACTTGCCTTCGTAGCCCAGCACCGCGGCGCGGTTGGCGGCGGACTTGTAGCCGTCCGGGTCGCCGAAGTCGCCGAAGGGGCCGTCGATGGGGCGCAGGCCGTAGGCGCGGCAGGCCACCATCATGCGGGTCTGGGCGGCGTGCCAGGGGTCGGTCCAGAAGGTCTGGCGATTGCCGTTCTCGTCCTTGTCGCTCAGCACCACGCTGTCCTTGTTGACGCCGCCGATCACCGTGGTGCGCGCGCGGGTCGACGCGGCGTAGTCGGCCACGCCGAAGCTCATCGCCTCGAGCCGCTTGCTGGACTGCGCGATCGCCTCGACGTTGGCCATGCCCAGCGCCGTCTCGATCAGCACCTCGAAGCCGATGCGCTTGCTGCGACCCTTGGCCGCCTCGATCTGCGTCACCAGCATGTCGATCGCGTAGACGTCCGCGGCCGTACCCACCTTCGGGATCAGGATCATGTCCAGCCGCGGACAGGCCTCGACGATGTCGACCACGTCGCGGTACATGTAGTGCGTGTCCAGGCCGTTGATGCGGATCATCATCGTCTTCGTGCCCCAGTCGACCTCGTTGAGGCCTTGCACGATGTTCTTGCGGGCCTGCGCCTTGTCGTCGGGCGCGACCGCGTCCTCGAGGTCGAGGAAGACGATGTCGGCGGCCGAGGCCGCGGCCTTCTCGAACATCGCGGTGTTCGTGCCAGGCACGGCGAGCTCCGAGCGGTGCAGGCGCGGGGTGGCCTGCTCGATGATGGTGAA
>CAZUUU010000189.1:0-6585 GCA_964622685.1 uncultured Methylibium sp. | reverse complement strand
AGTCTGGGCAGCTCTACCCCCCCTGCGTCCGAGATGTGACGCTGCTTGAGTGCCCGTCTAGAGAAGATGGCGATCTCCTTCGTCGCTGAACGCAGGAGCTTGTCAACCGTGTACTGCGCCCTCGGATGCTGATCGAAGATGCGGCCGAGTGCCAGGTAGCCAGCATCCTGGCAAGCGGCCATCACTGAATGCCAGAACCGCGAACTCTCATTCAGTGCATGCTCGACGCGAGGTGATCGTCCCGCCGCGTGCTCAATGGCCCACCCCGAATAAAGATAACGCGCGGCACGCCACACCTCAAACCTGAACTCGTCGAGTCGCACTACGAACCCGGGTCCCGAACTTGCCGCTCGACTCACTGCCTCGACTCCACAGCTACTCGGCCTAGCAAGTCTTGCAGGCCGCTCTCGTCCAGCAGCTCGATGCCGAGCTCGCGCGCCTTGTCGAGCTTGCTGCCGGCCTCAGCGCCGGCGACGACGTAGTGCGTCTTCTTCGACACCGAGCCGGCGACCTTGCCGCCGGCGGCCTCGATCATCTCCTTGGCCTGCTCGCGGCTCAGGCTCGGCAGGGTCCCGGTCAGCACGAAGGTCTTGCCGGCCAGCGGCTTCGGACTCATGTCCGCTTCGCCGTCGTGCTCGTCCCAGGCGGTGCCGGCCGCGCGCAGCTGGCCGACGACCTCGCGGTTGTGCGGCTGTTCGAAGAAGGTGCGGATGCTCTGCGCGACCACCGGGCCGACATCGTCGACTTCCAGCAGCTGCGGCTCGGTCGCGTCCATGACACGGTCCAGCGAGCCGAAGTGACGCGCCAGGTCCTTCGCCGTCGTCTCGCCGACCTGGCGGATGCCCAAGGCGTACAGGAAGCGCGCCAGCGTCGTGCGCCGGCTCTTCTGCAAGGCGGCGACGAGATTGCCGGCGCTCTTCTCGGCCATGCGGTCCAGCGCGGCGAAGTCGGCCACCTGCAGCCGGTACAAGTCCGGCAGGCTCTTGACGATGCCGCCGTCGACCAGCTGCTCGACCAGCTTGTCGCCCAGGCCCTCGACGTCCATGGCGCGCCGCCCGGCGAAGTGCAGGATCGCCTGCTTGCGCTGCGCCGCGCAGAACAGGCCGCCGGTGCAGCGGTGGTCGATGCCGCCCTGCTCGCGCAGCACGCGGCTGCCGCACACCGGGCAGTCGCGCGGCATGCGGAAGTTGGGCACGTAGGCGGCGCGCGGCCCCGGCACGCGGCCGACGACCTCGGGAATCACGTCGCCGGCGCGGCGCACGATGACGGTATCGCCGATGCGCACGCCCTTGCGCCGCAGCTCGAAGACGTTGTGCAGCGTCGCGTTGCTGACCGTCGTGCCGCCGACGAAGACCGGCGCCAGCTTGGCCACCGGCGTCAGCTTGCCGGTGCGACCCACCTGGATCTCGATGCCGTTCAGCCGCGTCTGCTGCTCCTGGGCCGGGTACTTGTGCGCCACCGCCCAGCGCGGCTCGCGCGTCACGAAGCCCAGACGCTTCTGCAGCGCGACCTGATCGACCTTGTAGACGACGCCGTCGATGTCGAAGGGCAGCGCGTCGCGCTTCGCCGCGATGGCCCGGTGGAAGGCCACGAGGCCGTCGGCGCCCTGTACCACGCGGCGATCGCCGTTGACCGGCACTCCGAAGGCCGCGATCGCATCGAGCGTGCCGCTGTGCGTGGCGGGCTGCTCCCAGCCGCGCGTGTCGCCCACGCCATATGCGAAGAAGCTCAGCTTCTTGTCGGCCAGCGCCTTCGGGTCGAGCTGCCGGATCGCGCCGGCGGCGGTGTTGCGCGGGTTGATGAAGGTCTTGCCGCCCTTCTCGCGCTGGCGTTCGTTGAGGCGCTCGAAGTCATCGCGGCGCATGTAGGCCTCGCCGCGGATCTCGATCAGCGGCGGCAGGTCCTTCGCCGGGCCGCGCAGCTTCAGCGGGATCTGCCCGATCGTTCGGACGTTGTGCGTGACGTCCTCGCCGGTCTCGCCGTCGCCCCGCGTCGTGGCCTGCAGCAGCACGCCGTCCTCGTAGCGCAGGTTGATCGCCAGGCCGTCGAACTTGAGCTCGGCGTTGTAGTCGATCGGCGGCGCCTCGTCGCCGAGCCCGAGCTCGCGTCGCACGCGGGCATCGAAGGCCACGGCGCCCGCGGCGCTGGTGTCGGTCTCGGTGCGGATCGACAGCATCGGCAGCGCGTGCCGCACCGCCACCAGCCCGTCCAGCACCTGGCCGATCACGCGCTGCGTCGGCGAGTCGGGCGTGCGCAACTCGGGATGCTCCGCCTCGATGGCCTGGAGCTCCTGGAACAGGCGGTCGTACTCGGCGTCGGGGATCTCCGGCGCGTCGAGGACGTAGTAGCGGTCGGCGTGGTGCTGGAGCTGCTCGCGCAGCCGCGCGGCCTGCTCGGCCAGTGCTTCGGGAACGGGCATGCCGCCGAGTTTAGAGGCCGGCGCCTCAGCTGAAGAGGCGCCGCGCCGCGGCCGAGCCGGCTGCGAGATCGCGCTCCGCCAGGGCCGCATAGAGGCGCTCCAGCGCCTGGCCGATGCCGGCAAACGCGGCCGCATGCAGCGGCTGGCCGCCGTCGTCGTACATCGCCGCGTCGAGCGACAGCGCCAGCGCCTCGCCGGCCGCGCACCAGGCCGCGAACGGCGCTTCGCCGGCCGCGGTCTGCGGCACGTCGAAGGCCAGCGTCAGCTCGCGCACGGCAGCCTGGCTGGGCTCGTCGGCCAGCGCGGCCTGGGGATCGAACTGCAGGCTCAGCACCGGCGGGGCGCCCTCCTCGCTGCCCGGCAGCACCAGTCGGCCCGGCAGCTGCCCGGCGACGAAGCCGTGGCGGCTGGCGTGCTGCTGCACGTAGCCCAGCGACCAGGCCGCGCCGCGCGACACCAGCCGCAGCGCCAGCTGGGCATCGTGCTCGCCGGCAAAGGCGTCCAGCTCGCGGGCCCGCGCGACCACGTCCAGCATGTCCGGAAAGTCCGCCAGCGCGCCCAGCGGCTCGGCGAAGGCCTGCACCTTCTGCACGAACTCGGAGTACTCGATCTCGTTGAGCGCCCCACTGCGGTTGGCCAGCTGCACGCCGGCCTGGAACTCGCCGTAGCGCTGGCCCGCCGCCGGCGTCTCCCACTCGCCGGTCTCGGCGTTCAGGCCCTCGACCAGCAGCAGCTTGCTGCCGGCGCGACGCGTCGGCGGCAGGTGGGCGACGGCGGTCTCGCCGCTCGCCGGGGTGTCGACCGTCAGCGTGGCGATCGCGTCGATCAGCGCGTCCAGGCGCGGCCCCGCGCTGCGACGGCCGAGCGTGGGCTCGATGCGCGGGGCGAGCTCGGTGCCGGTCTCGCCGGCGTCGGGCGGCGGCGCCTCGAAGCTCGGCTCCTGCGGCGCCGGCGGCTCGACCGGGTCCGTGGCGACGCGCTTGATCTCGCTGCGCCGCGCCTGCCAGGCCCCGTGGGCCACGACGCCGGCCAGCACCAGCCCGCCGGCGATCGCGAGCGAGAGCTGGAGGGACGTCATGGGCTCAGGCCGCCTCGGCCATCGATACGGCGGCGTCCATGTCGACCGCCACGATGCGCGACACGCCCTGCTCCTGCATCGTCACGCCGATCAGCTGGCCGGCCATCTCCATCGCGATCTTGTTGTGCGAGATGAAGAGGAACTGCGTGTTGTCCGACATCGACTTCACCAGCTTGGTGTAGCGCTCGGTGTTGGCGTCGTCGAGCGGCGCGTCCACCTCGTCGAGCAGGCAGAACGGCGCCGGGTTCAGCTGGAAGATCGCGAACACCAGCGCAATGGCCGTCAGCGCCTTCTCGCCGCCCGACAGCAGGTGGATGGTGCTGTTCTTCTTGCCGGGCGGCTGGGCCATCACCTGCACGCCGGCGTCCAGGATCTCGTCGCCGGTCATCACGAGCCGGGCCTGGCCGCCGCCGAAGAGCTCGGGGAACATGCGGCCGAAGTGCTCGTTGACGGTGTCGAAGGTGCCCTTCAGCAGGTCCCGGGTCTCGAGGTCGATCTTGTGGATCGCGTCCTCGAGCGTCGTCATCGCCTCGATCAGGTCGGCCGACTGCGCGTCGAGGAAGGTCTTGCGTTCGCGCGAGGCGGTCAGCTCGTCCAGCGCAGCGAGGTTGACCGCGCCCAGGGCCGCGACCTCGCGGTTGATGCGGTCGATCTCGCCCTGCAGGCCCTGGAGCCTGACGCCGCCGGCCTCGATGCCCTGGCCGAGCGCCTCCAGGTCGACCTGGGCGGCGTTCAGCTGATCGAGGTACTGCGCGCCGCCGAGCTGGGCCGCCTGTTCCTCGAGCTGCAGCTTGGTGATGCGCTCGCGCAGCGGCTCGAGGCTGCGCTCGAAGCCCAGGCGCTGCTCGTCGGCCTGGCGCAGGCGCGCCGACAGGTCGTCGTAGGCACTGCGCTGGGCGCCGAGCGCCTGTTCGCGCTCGAGCTTGAGCGCCAGTGCCGTCTGCAGGCCGGCCTGGGCGGCGGTATCGGTCAACTGGCCCAGCTCGTCCTGCAACTGGGCCGCACTCTGCTCGTTGGCGGCGATCTGCTGCACCGCCGTCTCGATGGCGCGCTGCAGTTCGCCGCGGCGCGCCGCCAGGGCGCGCGAGCTGAACTGCGCCTCCTGCGCCTCGCGCTCCAGCGATCGCTGCTGCTCGCGGGCGTCGGCCAGGCGGCGCTCGGCCTGGATCACCGCCTCGTCGAGTTCCGCGTGACGCTCCTGCTCGGCGGCGAGTTGCTGGTCCAGCTCCTCGAAGCGGCCTTCGGCGGTCACGCGCTTCTCCTGCAGCGACTCCAGCGCAGCGTCGATCTCGGCCAGCTCGCCGGCGATCTGCTCGCGGCGCGCGGTGGTCTGCTCGGCCAGCTGGGTCAGGCGCAGCACCTCGACCTGCAGCTGGTGGCTGCGCGTCTGGCTCTCCGCCGCCTCGCGGCGTGCGCTGACCAGACGCGACGAGGCGTCGGTGTAGGCCGCCTCGGCCCGCACCAGGCCGGCACGGGCCTCGTCGACGATCAGGGCCTGGGCGCGGGTCTGCTTCTCGAGGTTCTCGATCTCCTGGGCCCGGGCCAGCATCCCGGCCTGCTCGGAGTCCGGCGCATAGAAGGCGACGGCGAACTGGCTGACCGCGTGGCCGGCCCGGGTCATGATGACCTCGCCGTGCGTCAGCTTGCCGCGGTTGGCCAGGGCCTCGTCGAGCGAGGCCGCCGTGTAGACGCCTTCGAGCCAGTCGTTCAGCAGCGCCGACAGGCCGGGATCGCCCGCCAGGCGCAGCAGGTCCGACAGCCGCGGCAGCGTCGTGTGGGTGTTGGCGATGGCGCCGCTCGGCGGCGTGTAGAACGCCAGGCGGGCCGGCGGCGCATCGCCCTCGAAGGCCCGCACCGTCTCCATGCGGCCAACGGCGAGCGCATGCAGACGCTCGCGCAGCGCTGCCTCCAGCGCGGTCTCCCAGCCGGCCTCGATGTGCAGCCGGGTCCACAGACCCGCCAGGCCGTCCAGGCCGTGCTTGGCGAGCCAGGGCTTGAGCTTGCCTTCGGTCTGGACCTTGTCCTGCAGGGCCCGCAGCGCCTCGAGCCGGGCATTCAGCTCGGCCTGGCGTGCCGTCTCGGCGTTGACGCGCTCCTGGCGCGCACGGCGGTCCTCGTCGAGCGCCGGGACGGAGGCGGTCAGCTCCTCGGCACGCGCGTCGGCGATGGCCTGTGCCTCGCCGGCCGTCGAGAACTGCGCGGTCAAGGCCTGCAGCCGCGCGTCGTCGGGCGCGGCCAGGTTCTGCTGCTCGCCCGCGAGGCGCTCGCGGCGCTGGGTCAGGCCGCGCGCCTGCTCGTCGAGGTTGCGCGACTCGGCCGCGAGCAGCTGGATCTGCTGCTGCACCTCGGCCGCCTTGCCGCGCTGCTCGTTGCTGCGGGACTGGGCGGCGCGCACGGCGTCCTCGGCGGCGGGCAGCGCGGCGGCCTGCTCCTCGGCCTGCGCGGCCAACAGTTCGGCCTGCTCGCCCGCCGCCGCGATCTGGGCCGCCGCCTCGTCGAGCTCGCTCATCGCCTGTTCGCGACGCTCGGTCCAGCCCTGGTTCTGGCCGCCCAGCTCGGCGAGGCGCTGCTCGACGCGCCGGCGACCCTCGACCACGTAGCGGATGCGCTCCTCGAGGCGGCTCACCTCGAGCGCCGCCTCGGCCAGCGAGCCCTGCGCCGCGTGCAGCGCGTCGCTGGCGGCGTAGTGCGACTGGCGCACCGCCTCGAGCTCGGCCTCGACGCGGCGCAGCTCGGCCACCCGGGCCTCGATCGCGTTGCTCGCGTCCAGCACGGCCTGCCTGACGCGCGTCTCTTCCGCTGCGGCGTCGCGATGCTTCAGGAACCACAGCTGGTGCAGCTTGAGCGTGCCCTGCTCCTGCAGGCCGCGGTACAGCGTCGCGACCTCGGCCTGCTTTTCGAGCTTGTCGAGGTTGGCATTCAGCTCGCGCAGGATGTCGTCGACGCGCTGCAGGTTCTCGCGCGTGTCCTTGAGGCGGTTCTCGGTCTCGCGGCGGCGCTCCTTGTACTTGGAGACGCCGGCGGCTTCTTCGAGGAAGAGCCGCAGCTCCTCGGGCTTGCTCTCGATGATCCGGCTGATCGTCCCCTG
>CAZUUU010000188.1:0-6640 GCA_964622685.1 uncultured Methylibium sp. | reverse complement strand
TCAAGCTCTTCACCGAAGGCTTCCACGTGCCCGAGGGCGAGGCCTACGCGGCGGTCGAGCACCCGAAGGGCGAGTTCGGCATCTACCTCGTCAGCGATGGCGCCAACAAGCCGTACCGGCTGAAGATCCGCGCGCCGGGCTTCGCGCACTTGGCGGCGATGGACGAGATGTCGCGCGGCCACATGATCGCCGACGCGGTCGCGGTGATCGGCACCATGGACATCGTTTTCGGCGAGATTGATCGATGACGTTCTCGGAAGCCACGCTGGCGCGCTTTGCCCGCGAAGTCGCCAAGTACCCCGCCGACCAGAAGGCGTCCGCCGTGATGGCCTGCCTGGCGATCGTGCAGCAGGAGCAGGGTTATGTGTCGGCCGAGGCAGAGAAGGGCGTGGCGGCGGTCCTCGGCATGCCGCCGATCGCCGTCCACGAGGTCACGACCTTCTACAACATGTACAACCAGCAGCCGGTCGGGCAGTTCAAGCTCAACGTCTGCACCAACCTGCCGTGCCAGTTGCGCGACGGCGAGACGGCGCTGCAGCACGTCTGCCGCAAACTCGGTGTCGAACCCTATGGCAGCACGCCCGACGGCGTCTTCACCGTGCAGCCGAGCGAATGCCTCGGCGCCTGCGCCGACGCGCCGGTGCTGCTGGTCAACGACCGGCAGATGCTCAGCTACATGAACGAGTCGCGGCTCGACGAACTGCTGGACACGCTCAAGGCGAACGCGAAGTGAAGGCCATGACGACGCTCGATCTCTCGAAGTTCCAGGCCAGCGGCCGCGAGACCTGCTTCCACGACCGCCACCTCGGCGCGCAGATCGTCGCCGGCCTGGACGGCAGCAACTGGCGCCTGAAGGACTACGAGGCGCGCGGCGGCTACCAGGCGCTGAAGACGATGCTGACCGGGGAAGGCCGCAGCGGCGAGGGCGCCGGCGTGCCGATGACGCCCGACCAGGTCATCGCCGAGGTCAAGGCCTCGGGCCTGCGCGGCCGCGGCGGCGCAGGCTTCCCGACCGGCCTGAAGTGGAGCTTCATGCCGCGGCAGTTCCCGGGCCAGAAGTACCTCGTCTGCAATTCCGACGAGGGCGAGCCCGGCACCTGCAAGGACCGCGACATCCTCGCCTACAACCCTCACATCGTCATCGAGGGCATGATCATCGCGGCGTACGCGATGGGCATCAGCGTCGGCTACAACTACATCCACGGCGAGATCTTCGAGATCTACGAACGCTTCGAGGAGGCGCTGGACGAGGCCCGAGCGGCCGGCTACCTGGGGAACGGCATCCTCGGCTCCGGCCACAGCTTCCAGCTCCACGCCTTCCACGGCTTCGGCGCCTACATCTGCGGCGAGGAGACGGCCCTGCTCGAATCGCTCGAGGGCAAGAAGGGCCAGCCGCGCTTCAAGCCGCCGTTCCCGGCCAGCTACGGCCTCTACGGCAAGCCGACGACGATCAACAACACCGAGACCTTCGCGGCGGTGCCCTGGATCATCCGCAACGGCGGCGATGCCTACCTGGCGGTCGGCAAGCCCAACAACGGCGGCACGAAGCTGTTCTCGATGGTCGGCGACGTCGAGCGCCCGGGCAATTACGAGGTCCCGCTCGGCACGCCGTTCCCGAAGCTGCTCGAGCTCGCCGGCGGCGTGAAGGGCGGGCGCAGGCTCAAGGCGGTGATCCCCGGTGGTTCGTCGGCCCCGGTGCTGCCGGCGTCCGTCATGATGGACTGCACGATGGACTACGACTCCATCGCCAAGGCCGGCTCGATGCTGGGCTCGGGTGCGGTGATCGTGATGGACGAGACGCGCTGCATGGTCAAGAGCCTGCTGCGCCTGAGCTACTTCTACCAGCACGAGAGCTGCGGCCAGTGCACGCCCTGCCGCGAGGGCACCGGCTGGCTGTGGCGCATGGTCGACCGCATCGAGCATGGCAAGGGCCGCAAGGAAGACCTCGACCTGCTCGATTCGGTGGCCGACAACATCAAGGGCCGCACGATCTGCGCGCTGGGCGATGCCGCCGCGATGCCGGTGCAGGCGATGCTGAAGCATTTCCGCAGCGAGTTCGTGCACCACATCGAGCACAAGAGCTGCTCGGTTCCGGCCTACGTCTGACCATGGTTGAAATCGAACTCGACGGCAAGAAGGTCGAAGTGCCGGAAGGCAGCGTGGTGATGCACGCCGCCGACAAGGCGGGCACCTACATCCCGCACTTCTGCTATCACAAGAAGCTCAGCATCGCGGCCAACTGCCGCATGTGCCTGGTCGACATCGAGAAGGCGCCCAAGCCCATGCCGGCCTGTGCCACGCCGGTGACGCAGGGCATGATCGTGCGCACCAAGAGCGACAAGGCGCTCAAGGCCCAGCAGTCGGTGATGGAGTTCCTGCTCATCAACCACCCGCTGGACTGCCCCATCTGCGACCAGGGCGGCGAGTGCCAGTTGCAGGACCTGGCGGTCGGCTACGGCAAGTCCGCCTCGCGCTACGAGGAAGAAAAGCGCGTCGTCCTGCACAAGGACGTGGGCCCGCTCATCAGCATGGAGGAGATGAGCCGCTGCATCCACTGCACCCGCTGCGTGCGCTTCGGCCAGGAGGTGGCCGGTGTGATGGAGCTCGGCATGATCCACCGCGGCGAGCACGCCGAGATCACCACGGTGGCCGGCGAGACGGTGGACTCCGAGCTGTCGGGCAACATGATCGACATCTGCCCGGTCGGCGCGCTGACCAGCAAGCCCTTCCGCTACAGCGCCCGCACCTGGGAGCTCAGTCGTCGCAAGTCGGTCTCCCCGCACGACAGCGTCGGCGCCAACCTCATCGTGCAGGTCAAGGGCGGCCAGGTGATGCGCGTCGTGCCGCTCGAGAACGAGGCCGTCAACGAATGCTGGATCGCCGACCGCGACCGCTTCAGCTACGAGGCCCTGAACGGCGATGACCGCCTGACCGCGCCGATGATCAAGCAGGGCGGCCAGTGGCAGACCGTCGACTGGACCACGGCCCTCGAGTACGTCGCCAACGGGCTGAAGCAGGTCGTGGCCGATCACGGCCCGGCCGGCATCGGCGCGCTGGCCGCGCCGATCGCGACGGTCGAGGAGCTCCACCTGCTGGGCCGGCTCGTCCGTGGCCTGGGCTCGGACAACATCGACCATCGCCTGCGCCACGCGGCGCCCGAGGCCACCGACCAGGTGCGCTGGCTGGGCACGAGCATCGCGTCGCTGTCGACCCTGGACCGCGCCTTCGTCATCGGGGCCTTCCTGCGCAAGGACCATCCGCTGTTGGCGCTGCGACTGCGCGAAGCCGCGAAGCGCGGCGCCCGGGTGAGCGCGTTGCACGCGCTGGCCGACGACTGGCTGCTGCCGGTCGCGGCGCGCATCACGGCAGCGCCGAGCGACTGGGTCGCGGCGCTGGCGGGTGTCGCGTCGGCGGTCGCTGCCGCCAAGGGTGTCGCGGCGCCGCTCGCCATCGAGCCGACCGCCGAGGCGCAGGCCGTCGCCGCCTCCCTGCTCGGCGGCCAGCGCAAGGCGGTGTTGCTGGGCAACGCGGCCGCGCAGCATCCCCGGGCCGGCGACCTGCTCGCACTGGCCAATTTCATCGCCGCCCAGACCGGTGCGAGCTGCGGCTACCTCGGCGACGGCGGCAACGCGGTCGGCGCCCAGTGGGTCGGCGCGCAACCGCGCCAGGGCGGCCTGGACGCCGCGCAGATGCTGGCCCGGCCGCTGCCGGCCTATCTGCTGCTGCACGCCGAGCCGGCGATCGAGGCGGCGAATCCGTCGCAGGCCGCCGCGGCGCTGGCCGGCGCGCAGATGGTCGTCTCGCTCAGCGCCTTCCGCAGCGCGAACCTCGAGCATGCCGACGTGCTGCTGCCGATCGCGCCGTTCACCGAGACCTCGGGGACCTTCGTCAACGCCGAGGGCCGCGTGCAGAGCTTCCACGGCGTCGTCAAGCCGCGCGGCGAGGCGCGCCCGGCCTGGAAGCTGCTGCGCGTGCTGGGGTCGATGCTGGGCCTCGAGGGCTTCGGCTTCGAGACCTCGGAGGAAGTCCGGGCGCAGGCGCTGGGCGATCCGGCCGCGCTGGCGGCGCGGCTCGACAACGGTTCGGCGGTCGCCGTGCAGGGCAGCGGCCCGGCGTCGGGAGCGCTGGAGCGCATCGCCGACGTGCCGATCTACGGCGCCGACGCGATCGTGCGCCGCGCGCCGTCGCTGCAGGCCACCGCGGACGCGCGTGCGCCGCGCGCCGGCCTGCCGACCGCGGTGTGGCAGCGCCTGGGGCTCGCCGACGGCGCCGAGGTGCATGTGCAGCAGGGCAGCGTCTCGGTGCGCCTGCCCGCCGACCACGACGCCACGCTGGCGCCGACTGCCGTGCGCGTGCCGGCTGGCCATCCGGCCACGGCGGCGCTGGGCGCGATGTTCGGCCCGATCGCGGTCGAGAAGGCCTGAGCATGATCGAGAGCTTCAACCAGTTCGGCGCCGACCTGCTCGGCGGCTTCTGGCCCGTCGTCTGGAACGTCATCAAGATCGTCGCGCTGATCCTGCCGCTGATGGGCTGCGTCGCCTACCTGACGCTGTGGGAGCGCAAGGCGATCGGCTGGACGCAGATCCGGCCCGGCCCCAACCGCGTCGGCCCCTGGGGCCTGCTGACGCCGATCGCGGACGCGGTCAAGCTCATGTTCAAGGAGATCATCCTCCCGACTGCGGCGAACAAGGGCCTGTTCCTGCTCGGGCCGGTGATGACCATCATGCCGGCACTGGCGGCCTGGGTCGTGGTGCCCTTCGGCCCCGAGATCGCGCTGGCCAACATCAACGCCGGCCTGCTGTTCCTGATGGCGATCACCTCGATGGAGGTCTACGGCGTCATCATCGCCGGCTGGGCCAGCAACTCGAAGTACGCCTTCCTCGGTGCGCTGCGCGCGTCGGCGCAGATGGTCAGCTACGAGATCGCGATGGGCTTCGCGCTGGTGGTCGTGCTGATGGTCAGCGGCTCGCTCAACATGACCGAGATCGTGCTGGCCCAGGGCCGCGGCCAGTTCGCCGACATGGGGCTCGGCTTCCTGAGCTGGAACTGGCTGCCGCTGTTCCCCATCTTCATCGTCTACTTCGTGTCGGGCCTGGCCGAGACCAACCGCCATCCCTTCGACGTCGTCGAGGGCGAGTCCGAGATCGTCGCCGGCCACATGATCGAGTACTCGGGCATGGCCTTCGCGATGTTCTTCCTGGCCGAGTACGCCAACATGATCCTGGTGTCGGTGCTGGCGGTGACGATGTTCCTCGGGGGCTGGCTGCCGCCGGTGGACAGCGCGCTGTTCAACTGGATCCCGGGCTGGATCTGGCTGGGCCTCAAGACCTTCGCCGTCGTGACCGTGTTCCTGTGGGTGCGCGCGACCTTCCCGCGCTTCCGCTACGACCAGATCATGCGGCTGGGCTGGAAGATCTTCATTCCCATCACGCTGATCTGGCTGGTCGTCGTGGGTCTGTGGATCCAGTCGCCCTGGAACATCTGGAACTAGGGGAGGGCCGATCATGTCCGCCGTGGCCTCCGTCAAGGAATTCTTCAACACCTTCTTCCTGCTCGAGCTGCTGAAGGGGCTCAAGCTCACCGGTCGGCACTTCCTGTCGCCGGCGATCACCGTGCAGTTCCCGGAGGAGAAGACGCCGCAGTCGCCGCGCTTCCGCGGCCTGCACGCGCTGCGCCGCTACGAGAACGGCGAGGAGCGCTGCATCGCCTGCAAGCTGTGCGAGGCCGTCTGCCCGGCGCTGGCGATCACCATCGAATCGGAAGTCCGCGACGACGGCAGCCGCCGCACCACGCGCTACGACATCGACCTGACCAAGTGCATCTTCTGCGGCTTCTGCGAGGAGAGCTGCCCGGTCGACTCGATCGTCGAGACGCACATCTTCGAGTACCACGGCGAGAAGCGCGGCGACCTCTACTTCACGAAGGACATGCTGCTGGCGGTCGGCGACCGCTACGAGAAGGAGATCGCCGCCAACCGGCGGGCCGATGCGGCGTACAGATGAACCACCCCCGTTGCAGCTTCGCTGCTCCCCCTCCAGGGGGCGCCCCCTACGGCCCGGCAAAGCCGGTCCGTGGCGGCTGCTCGCTTTGACATGAATACCGACTCCGCACTGTTCTACGTCTTCTCGGCGATCCTGCTGTTCGCCGCCTTCCGCGTGATCACGGCGCGCAGCGCCGTCCACGCGGCGCTCTTCCTCGTCCTCGCCTTCTTCAACGCGGCCTGCGTGTGGATGCTGCTGAAGGCCGAGTTCCTGGCGATCTCGCTGGTGCTGGTCTACGTCGGTGCGGTGATGGTGCTGTTCCTGTTCGTCGTCATGATGCTCGACGCCAACATGCAGCAGCTGCGCGAGGGCTTCTGGAAGCTGTTCCCGCTGGCCGGCAGCGTGGGGGCGGTGATCGCGGCCGAGATGATCTGGGTGCTGCGGCGCGGCTTCGACCTGCCGGTCGCCCCGGCGCCGGACGCGGCCGCGGTCAAGCTCGGCAACAGCAAGCTGCTGGGCATCGAGATCTACACGCAGTACCTCTACCCGCTGCAGATCGCGGCGGTGCTGCTGCTGGTGGCCATCATCGCGGCGATCGCGCTGACGCTGCGCAAGCGCAAGGACAGCAAGTACGTCGACCCGTCCGAGCAGGTCAAGGT
>CAZUUU010000187.1:0-6672 GCA_964622685.1 uncultured Methylibium sp. | reverse complement strand
GCGCACTTGCATGGGGTGCAAGGGGTCGCGAGTTCGAATCCCGCCGTCCCGACCATCGATGAACGAAGGCCCGGCCGCTCGCGCGGTCGGGCCTTCTGCCTTGTGCCTCGATGACCGCCGACGCGTCAGGGCGTCAGCAACTGGCGGATCGACACGAGTTCGTCGCGCATCGCGGCCAGGGTCGGCGGCACGCTGACCCGCACGAGCGCCACGGCCGCGGCATTCGGCACGGCCGCTGCAGCCTCCATCGCGGCTTCTTCCGGAGCATCCGCCGGCACGCCATCGTCACCGACTTGCTGAGCCGCCTCGGCGGCCAGGGCCGCGCGCACGCCCGCTTCGGACAAGCGGTTGCGCGCGCCACTGATGGTGAAGCCCTGCTCGTAGAGCAGTTCGCGGATCCGTCGGATCAGCAGCACCTCGTGGTGCTGGTAGTAGCGCCGGTTGCCCCGGCGCTTCATGGGCTTGAGCTGGGTGAACTCCTGCTCCCAGTAGCGCAGCACGTAGGGCTTGACCCCGCAGAGCTCACTGACCTCGCCGATCGTGAAGTAGCGCTTGGCTGGGATCGGCGGGAGCGCTTTTTCCATTGGAAATCAAGGCCCTATGACGTATTACCTCAGACTTTACTCGAAGTCCTCTCCAGCAGGTATGTCGCCTTGCACGATGCCCTTGAGTTTGTGGCTCGCATGAAACGTCACCACGTTGCGGGCCTTGATCGGGATGGCTTCGCCGGTTCGGGGATTGCGCCCGGGCCGGGGCGCCTTGCGCCGGATCTGGAAATTGCCGAAACCCGACAGCTTGACGTCCTGGCCTTCGACCAGCTGGCCGTGGATCAGCTCGAAGAAGGCTTCGACCATGTCCTTGGATTCCCGCTTGTTCAGGCCCAGGCGCTCGAACAGCAGATCGGCCAGTTCGGCCTTGGTCAGGGTCGGCGTTTCCAGGCTGGGGAGGATCGCGCGGTCCATGGCTATGTCCTAGATGGGAGGGTCAGCCGCGCAGGCGGGCGCCGAGGCGGGTCGACAGCGCGTCGACCACAGCCCGGACGGCGACGTCGATGCGCTCGTCGGTCAGGGGGGCTTCGGCGTCCAACAACTCCAGGCGGACTGCGAGGCTGCGTTCCGCCGGGGCCGGATCGCCGCCCGACGCCTTGGGGCGGTAGACGTCGAAGAGCCGGGCGCCGCGCACGATGCCATCGGCCGGGGCCGACTCGATGGCTTGCATCAGCGCGTCATGCGTCACGCGGTCGCCGACGATGACGGCCAGATCGCGAACCACCGCCTGCTGCTTGGCGATGGGGGTGAACTCGGGCAAGACGCCCGCGAACAGCGCATCGGCGTCCAGTTCGAAGACGACCGGCGCCTGCGGCAACTCGTAGCCCTGGCGCCAGCGCGGATGGAGCTCGCCGACCCAGCCGATGGGGCGACCGTCGAGTTCGATCCGGGCACTGCGACCCGGATGCAGGGCCGGATGTTCGGCGGCCACGAAACGGGCCCGCCGCGGCACGAGCAGCGCTTCGACATCGCCCTTGACGTCGAAGAAGTCGACCGGTCGCTCGGGTGCGCCCCATTGCAAGTCATCGGCGCTGCCATACGTCAGGCCGGCGAGCCGCAGCGGCTGGCGCAGTCCTGCGACGCTGGCTTCGCCGTCTGGCGCCTCCGGATGACGCAGGAACACGCGGCCCAGTTCGAACACGCGGACGCGCGCGGCCCTGCGCGCCAGGTTGTGCTGCAGCACGCCGATCAGGCTGCCCAGCAGGCTGCTGCGCATCACCGCCAGCGGCGCCGCGATGGGATTGAGCAGGCGGATCGGATCGGCATTGCCGGCCAGATCCTGCTCCCAGCGCGCCTCGACGAAGCTGAAGTTGACCGTCTCCTGGTAATCGAGCGCCGCCATCGCCCGGCGCAGTGCGTGCGGGCCGCGCCGCGACTCGGGCGGCACGCGCGGCGTGACCGGCGCGACCGGCGGCGTGTCGGGCAACTGGCCGTAGCCGACGATGCGGATCACCTCCTCGATCAGGTCTTCCTCGAGGGTCAGGTCGAAGCGCCAGCTCGGCGGCGTGACGGTGACCGTGCCCGGCCCTTCGACGAAGGGCAGGCCGAGCCGCCGGAACACCTCCGTGCACTGGGCCTGGGTGACCGGCATGCCGATGACCTTGGCCGCGCGGGCGACGCGCAAGGTGACCGGCGGCCGCTCGGGCAGCCGCACGGTCTGGTCATCCATGGGACCCGCCTCGCCGCCGCAGATGTCCTGGATCAGGCGCGTGATGCGCTCGATGTGAGGCACGGTCCCGGCCGGATCGACGCCACGCTCGAACCGATGCCCGGCATCGGTGCTGAAGTTGTAGCGGCGCGACCGGCCCGCCACGGCATCCGGCCACCAGAACGCGGCCTCGACATAGATGTTGCGCGTCTCGTCGGACACCGCGGTGGCCTGGCCGCCCATGATGCCGGCCAGCGACTCGACCTGGTGGTCGTCGGCAATCACGCCGACGGCGGCGTCGACCGTGATGACGCTGCCGTTGAGGAGCTCCAGCGACTCGCCGGCGCGTCCCCAGCGCACGACCAGGCCGCCGCGGATCTTGTCGAGGTCGAAGATGTGCGACGGCCGGCCGAACTCGAACATCACGTAGTTGGAGATGTCGACCAGCGGGCTCACCGGGCGCTGGCCGCAGCGCGCCAGGCGCTCGACCATCCAGGAGGGCGTGCGAGCCTTCGGGTTCACGCCGTGGACAACGCGACCGGAGAAGCGGCCGCACAGGTCCGGCGCCTCGATGCGGACGGGCAGTCGGGTCGTGTGCGCAACCGGCGCGGCCGCAAAGTCGGGGGTCGCGAGCGGCGCGCCGGTCAGCGCGCTGACTTCGCGAGCGATGCCGTAGACGCTCAGTGCGTGCGCCAGGTTGGGCGTGAGCTTGAGCGTGAACAGCGTGTCGTCGAGCCGCAGGTGATCGCGCAGGCTTCGGCCGATCGGCGCGTCGTCGTCGAGGACGAGCAGGCCGCCGTGATCCTCGGACAGCTTGAGTTCGCGCGCCGAGCACAGCATGCCCTGGCTCTCGACGCCGCGCAGTTGGCCGAGCCGGATCACGAACGGGGCGCCGCCCTCCTCGGCCGGCGGCAGCTCGGCCCCGACCAGGGCACAAGGCACCTTGATCCCGGGCCGGACGTTCGGTGCACCGCACACGATGGAAAGCGGTTGCCCGGTGCCGGCATCGACCCGGCAGACGTTCAGGCGATCGGCGTTGGGGTGCTTGTCGACGGCCAGGACGTGGCCGACCACCACCTGCGTGAACGCAGGCGCCACCGGGCGCAGGGCCTCGACCTCGAGGCCGGCCATGGTCAGCGTGTCCGCCAGCTCGGCGGTGGTGATCGGCGGGTTGCAGAACTCTCGCAACCAGGATTCGGGAAACTGCATCGTCGGTCTCGTCGCGATTACTTGAACTGGCTCAGGAAGCGCAGGTCGCCATCGAAGAACAGCCGCAGGTCACCGACACCGTAGCGCAGCATCGCGAGGCGATCGATCCCCGAACCGAATGCAAATCCGATGTAGCGCTCCGGATCCAGGCCCATGTTGCGAATGACCTGCGGATGCACCTGGCCGGACCCCGAGACCTCGAGCCAACGGCCCTTCAGCGGCCCGCTACCGAACATCATGTCGATCTCGGCGCTGGGCTCGGTGAACGGGAAGTAGCTCGGACGGAAGCGGATCTGCAGGTCGTCGGTCTCGAAGAAGGCGCGGATGAAGCGCAGGTAGACGGCCTTCAGGTCCTTGAAGCTGATGTTCTCGCCGACCCACAGGCCTTCGACCTGGTGGAACATGGGCGAGTGCGTCGCGTCGCTGTCGACACGATAGGTTCGGCCCGGCGCGATCACGCGGATCTCGGGCATCACCGCCTGGCCGGCATGCTTGCGCGCGTGCGCCTGGGCATAGCGGATCTGCATCGGCGAGGTGTGTGGACGCAGGTTCAGCGGCCGGCCCTCGGCATCGTTCAGGTCGACGTAGAACGTGTCCTGCATCGACCGGGCCGGGTGGTTCTCGGGGTTGTTCAGTGCCGTGAAGCTGTACCAGTCGGTCTCGATCTCGGGGCCGTCGGCCACGTCGAAGCCCATCGAGCCGAAGATGGACTCGATGCGCTCCATCGCGCGCGTGATCGGGTGCAGGCCGCCGCTGCCGCGGCGACGTCCGGGCCGGCTGACGTCGAGCGACTCGGCCTGCAGTTGCCGCGCCAGCTCGGCGTCGGCCAGCGCCTGGCGCCGCGCCGCGAGTCGGCGCTCGACCTCCTGCTTGGCCGCGTTGATCTCGGCGCCACGCGCCTTCTTCTCATCGACCGACAGGCTGGCCAACTGCTTCATCTGGGCCGTCAACTCGCCGGCCTTGCCGAGGAAGCGCGCCTTGGCGTCCTCGAGTTCGGCCGGCGTTTGGGCCTGATCGAAAGCGTGCCCGGCACGCTGGATCAGCTGGCTGAATGCTTCCATCGGAAACGTCTTGTGCTGTGATCGGATGCTGAAAAAAGCAAAGGGCCGACGCTTGCGCCTCGGCCCTTGCCACGTGCCGGGCCTCGCGGGGCCCGAGACACGATCAAGCGAGCTGGGCCTTCGCCTTCTCGACGATGCTGCCAAAGGCAGCCGGATCGTTGACCGCCATGTCGGCCAGCACCTTGCGATCGATCTCGATCGAAGCCTTCTTCAGACCGGCCATGAAGCGGCTGTACGTCACGCCGAAGCTGCGCGCCGCCGCATTGATGCGAGCGATCCACAGGCGACGGAACACGCGCTTGCGGTTGCGGCGGTCGCGGTAGGCGTACTGGCCCGCCTTCATCACCGCCTGCTTGGCGATGCGGTAGACGTTCTTGCGGCGGCCGCGGAAGCCCTTGGCGAGCTCCAGGACCTTCTTGTGACGAGCGCGGGCGGTGACACCACGTTTGACGCGAGGCATGTCTTACTCCTTCTTCAAGATGTTCAGAGACCTGACGATGCGCTGGCTCAGAGGCCTGCGAACGGCAGCATCTGGGCCATGTGACCCATGTTGGTCTCGTGCACGTTGGTCGCACCACGCAGGTGGCGCTTGTTCTTCGTGCTCTTCTTGGTGAGGATGTGGCGCTTGAACGCCTGGCCCCGCTTGACGGTGCCGCCCGGTCGCACGCGGAACCGCTTGGCCGCGCTCTTCTTGGTCTTCATCTTGGGCATGACTGCTCCTTCTTCGTTGTTCCCGCGAGGCGCCGCGAACCGATCGCGGACTTGGCTCAGGCCTCCGGGCACTTGCCGGCGCTGCGGTGACCAGACCGCAACGCCGGAAACTCGATTCACTTCTTCCGCTTCGGCCCCAGCACCATGATCATCTGGCGGCCTTCGAGCTTGGGCATGTTCTCGACCACCGAAACGTCGGCCAACTCGTCGCGGATGCGTTCCAGCAGCCGCATGCCGATGTCCTGGTGGGTGATCTCGCGGCCCCGGAACCGCAAGGTCACCTTGCCCTTGTCGCCTTCCTCGAGGAAGCGACGCAGGTTGCGCATCTTGATCAGATAGTCGCCTTCGTCCGTTCCGGGCCTGAACTTCACTTCCTTGATGTCGATGACGTGCTGCTTGGCCTTGGCCTCGGCAGCCTTCTTCTGCTCCGAGTACTTGAACTTGCCGTAGTCCATCAGGCGGCAGACCGGTGGGTCGGCCGTTGCAGCGATCTCGACCAGATCGACGTCAAGTTCACCAGCCATGCGCAGGGCTTCCTGGATGCTCACGATGCCGAGGGGTTCGTTCTCGGGGCCGTTGAGGCGCACCTCCGGGGCCATGATCTCCCGGTTCAGCCGGTGCTTGCGTTCGTCGTTCCGGGTTCGACGATCAAAGAAATTAGCGATGGTTCGAATCCTTCCGGGTCTTGCGACCTCTCACGTTCAACACACACGCACCCGTGGACGATGAGGAGCGGCAAACATCAAGCCGCATCACACCTTCCGGGTGATGTCACTAGCGATCCTCTGGGAGAAGGCTTCTAGAGGCATCACGCCGAGGTCCTGATTGCCTCGGGCGCGCACCGCAACCGCTCCCGCCACCTTCTCCTTGTCGCCGACGACGAGGATGTAGGGGAGCTTTTGCATGGAATGCTCGCGGATTTTATACGTGATTTTCTCGTTGCGCAAATCAACGGCGGCTCTAACTCCTTGTTTTTGCAGCGTTTTCGCAATCTCTGCAGCGTAGGAAGCCTGTCCGTCGGTGATGTTGAGCACCGCCACCTGCGTGGGAGCCAGCCAGGCCGGCAGTGCACCGGCGTGCTGCTCGATGAGGATGCCGATGAATCGCTCGAGGCTGCCGACGATCGCCCGGTGCAGCATCACCGGCCGCTGGCGGGAGCCGTCCTCGGCCACGTACTCGGCGTCCAGACGCTCCGGCAGCGAGAAGTCGACCTGCATCGTGCCGCACTGCCACTCCCGCCCGAGGGCATCCTTCAGCGTGTACTCGATCTTCGGGCCATAGAAGGCGCCGTCGCCCGGCGAGATCGTGAACTGGCACCCCGAGGCGCGCAGGCTCTCCTTGAGGGCTGCCTCGGCCTTGTCCCAGCTGGCGTCCGAGCCGATGCGGGCGGCAGGCCGCGTCGCCACCTTGTAGATGATGTCCCGGAAACCGAAGTCGGCGTAGACCTTCTGCAGAAGCGCCGTATAGGCCACGCACTCCGGCAGGATGTGCTCCT
>CAZUUU010000186.1:0-6727 GCA_964622685.1 uncultured Methylibium sp. | reverse complement strand
GATCCGCCGCTGTTCCTGGGCTTCCTCAAGGGCGTCAGCTTCTTCTGGACCGCCCAGCACATCTTCCCGGAGACGCTGTTCCTGGTGCTGGCGCTGCTGGCGATCTTCTACGTGATCGACAGGCACTACTACCGCAAGGAAGGTGTCCAGCGCTTCGATCCCACACCGGATTCGGCCAGCTTCGGCGTCGAGGGCAAGGTCAACCTCGGCCTGCTGCTCGTGATCGTCGGCCTGGTGCTGATGAGCGGCACCTGGAAGCCCGGTATCGAGTTCGACGTGTTCGGCACGCCGGTCGGCCTGCCGCAGCTGGTGCGCGATGCGGCCTTGATCGCCGTGGCGGTGGTGTCCTGGAAGATCACGCCGCCCGGCGTGCACGAGCGCAACCAGTACAGCTGGGAGCCGATGAAGGAAGTGGCGAAGCTCTTCGCCGGCATCTTCCTGACGATCGCGCCGGTGCTGGCGATGCTGAAGGCCGGCTCGCAAGGCGCCTTCGCGCCGGTCGTGGGTCTCGTCACCGGCGCCGACGGCCAGCCTGTTCCGGCGATGTACTTCTGGGCCACCGGCATCCTGTCGAGCTTCCTGGACAACGCGCCGACCTACTTGGTGTTCTTCAACCTCGCGGGCGGCGACCCGCAGCTGCTGATGACGACGCTGGCGCCGGTGCTGGTGGCGATCTCGGCCGGCTCGGTGTTCATGGGCGCCAACAGCTACATCGGCAATGCGCCCAACCTGATGGTCAAGGCGATCGCCGAGAGCCGCGGCATCCGCATGCCGAGCTTCTTCGGCTACATGGCCTGGAGCTGCGCCATCCTGATCCCGCTGTTCGTGCTGGTCACCCTGATCTTCCTGCGCTGAAGGACCAATGATGAAGAAGGTGCTGGTGGCGCGCGCGGTGTTTCCTGAAGTGCTGGAGACGCTGCGCGTGCATTTCGAGGTCGAGTCCAACCCCGACGACACGGTCTGGAGCAAGCCGCAGCTGATCGAACGGCTGCAGGGCAAGGCCGGCGTGTTCGCCACCGGCAGCGAGCGCATCGACGCCGAGGTGCTGGCCGCCTGCCCGGAGCTGAAGGCGGTCTGCAACATGGCGGTCGGCTACAACAACATCGACGTCGCCGCCTGCACCGCGCGCGGCATCGTCGTCACCAACACGCCCGACGTACTGACCGAGACGACGGCGGACTTCGGCTTCGCGCTGATGATGGCCACGGCCCGGCGCATGGCCGAGTCGGAGCGCTACCTGCGCCGCGGCGAGTGGGCCAAGTGGCACTACGACCAGTTCATGAGCGCGGACGTGCATGGCGCCACCCTCGGCATCCTCGGCATGGGCCGCATCGGCCAGGCGATCGCGCGCCGCGGTGCGCTGGGCTTCGGCATGCCGGTGATCTATCACAACCGCTCGCGCCTGCCGGCCGACAAGGAGGCGGCGGTCCACGCCCGCTACGTCGACAAGGCGACGCTGCTGCGGGAGTCCGACCACCTGGTGCTCGTCGTGCCGTACTCGCCGGCCTCGCACCACGCGATCGGCGCGGCCGAGCTGGCGCAGATGAAGCCGACCGCCACGCTCACCAACATCGCCCGCGGCGGCGTGGTGGACGACGCGGCGCTGGCCGTCGCCTTGCAGGAACGTCGCCTCGCGGCCGCGGGCCTCGATGTGTTCGAGGGCGAGCCCCGGCTGAACCCGGCGCTGCTGGAGGTGCCGAACGTCGTGCTCACGCCGCACATCGCCAGCTCGTCGGTGCGCACGCGCCGCGCGATGGCCGACCTGGCCGCGGCCAACCTGATCGCCGCGCTGGGCGGCGGCCCGCAGGCCGGCCGGCCGCCGACACCGGTCAACGCCGAAGTCCTGGCGACCCGCTGAGGCAGGGCCGATGGCCGACTGGATGCCGATCGCCGCGCTGGTCCTGCTGGCGCTGATCCTGCTGTTGCTGGTGTGGCTGCTGCTGCGCCCGGCGAACGACGCGCCGCTGCAGCGTCTGGAGCGCGAACTGCGCGACGAGCTCTCCCGCAGCGCGGCCGGCACCCGCCAGGAGCTCGGCATCACGCTCGGCAGCCTGCAGCAGACCCTGCTGACGCAGCAGGGCGATGTGGCGCGCACGCAGAACGAACAGATCGACTCCTTCCGCGTCCAGCTCGGCGGCCTGCAGCAGTCGCTGACCCAGACCTCGATGGCCGGGCGCGAGGCCCAGGACGCGGCGCTCAAGCGCTTCGGCGACGCGCTGACCGAGCAGCTGCGCACGATGTCCGACGCCAACGAGCGGCGCCTGGCCGAAGTGCGGGTCACCGTCGAGCAGCGGCTCACCATCCTCGCCGCCGACAACGAGAAGAAGCTCGAGCAGATGCGGCAGACCGTCGACGAGAAGCTGCATGCGACGCTGGAGCAGCGCCTCGGCGAGAGCTTCAAGCAGGTCGCCGACCGCCTGGAGCAGGTGCATCGCGGCCTGGGCGAGATGCAGACGCTGGCGCAGGGCGTCGGCGATCTGCGGCGCGTGCTGACCAACGTCAAGAGCCGCGGCGTGTTCGGCGAGGTCCAGCTGGCCGCCTTGCTCGAGCAGGTCTTCACGCCCGAGCAGTACGCCACCAACGTGGCCACGGTGCCCGGCAGCAGCGAGCGCGTCGAGTTCGCGATCCGCCTGCCGGGCCGCAGCGACGACGGCGCGCCGCTGTGGCTGCCGATCGACGCCAAGTTCCCGCGCGAGGACTACGAGCGACTGCTCGATGCCCAGGACCGCGCCGACAAGGAGGCCGCGGATGCGGCCGGCAAGGCTCTGGAGCAACGCATCCGCGACGAGGCCAGGACCATCGCGGCCAAGTACGTCGCCCCGCCGCACACCACCGACTTCGCGATCCTCTTCCTGCCCACCGAGGGCCTGTACGCCGAGCTGCTGCGTCGGCCCGGGCTGATGGAAGCCCTGCAGCGCGAGCACCGCGTGTCGCTGGCCGGCCCGACCACCTTCCTGGCGATGCTCAACAGCCTGCAGATGGGCTTTCGCACGCTGGCGCTCGAGAAGCGCAGTTCCGAGGTCTGGAAGGTGCTGGGCGCGGTGAAGACGGAGTTCGAGAAGTTCGGCGGCGTCCTGGCGCGGATCAAGGGCCAGACCGAAACCATGCTCAATACCCTGGGTCAGGCAGAGACGCGCACCCGGCAGATGAGCAAGGCACTGAAGACCGTGGAGGCCTTGCCCGGTGCCGAGGCTCAGGCGCTGCTGCCCGGCTTGCCGGCGGCGGCTGACGCACTCGACGACGACGCCGAGCACGGATGAACCGCGACGCCGCGTCGCGACCCCTGGCTGCTGCCCTGCTGCCGCTGATCGGCGGCCAGATCTGCCTGCACTCGGCGATGGCGGGCGCGCGCATGGCCGCGCCGCTGCAGGCCCTGCGGGACGGGTACAGCCCGCTCGCCGTGGGGCTGCTGCTCGCGCTGTTCGCGCTGGCACCGATCGCGCTGGCGCTGGCCGCCGGCCGCATGGCCGACCGTCACGGCTACCACCGGCCGGTGCGCGTGGCGGTGGCGCTGACCTTGCTCGGCGGTGCCTTGGCCGCCATCGCTGCCTTGCTGAGCGGCGCGTGGCGCTACGGCGGCCTGTGCGGCGCGGCCGTGCTGTCCGGCGCCGGTGCGAACTTCGGGCTGATCGCGATCCAGCGAACCGCCGGCCGCCTGGCCCGCGACCCGACCGACCTGAAGCGCGTCTTCAGCTGGCTGGGGTTGGCGCCGGCGCTCAGCAACGTGGCCGGCCCGGTGCTGGCGGGCCTGCTGATCGACGCGGCGGGTTTCGGCGCCGCCTTCGCGGCCCTGGCGGTCCTGCCGCTGGGTGCCACGCTGTGGGCGCGCCGCGTCCCCGTCGAGCCGATGACGGACGCGTCGCGGCCCCGCGGCGCGACGACCCGCGCCGCCTGGCAGATGCTGCGCACGCCCGCCATGCGGCGCCTGCTGCTGGTCAACTGGCTGCTGTCGACCAGCTGGGACGTGCACAGCTTCGCCGTGCCGGTGCTCGGGCACGAGCGCGGCCTCAGTGCGTCGGCCATCGGACTGATCCTCGGCGTCTTCGCGCTGTCGGTGGCTGGCGTGCGGGTGCTGATCCCGGCGCTGGCGCACCGGCTGAAGGAAGCCCAGGTGCTGTCGGGCGCGATGCTGCTGACGGCGGCGGTGTTCGCGCTCTATCCGCTGGCCGGCACGGCCTGGCTGATGGCCGTGTGCGCGGCCGTGCTGGGCCTCGCCCTCGGCGCGGTGCAGCCGATGATCATGTCGACGCTGCACCAGATCACGCCCGAGGCCCAGCATGGCCAGGCGATCGCGCTGCGCTCGATGACGATCAACATCTCCAGCACCGTCATGCCGCTGGGCTTCGGCGTGCTGGGCGCGAGCCTGGGCGCCGCGGCGCTGTTCTGGGTGATGGGCGCGGCGGTCGGCGCCGGCAGTTGGCCGGCGCGCGAGCTGCGCGCCGGGGAGGGGACTCAGTAGATCAGCCGGTCCGGCCGGATGTCGCGCAGGATCGTCGTGGCGATCTCCTCGATCGACTTGTGCGTCGAGCTCAGCCAGGCAATGCCCTCGCGGCCCATCATCGACTCGGCCGCGGCCACCTCGTAGCGGCAGTTCTCGAGCGCGGCGTACTTGCTGTGCGGGCGTCGCTCGTGGCGGATCTCGGCCAGGCGCTCCGGCGCGATGGTCAGCCCGAAGCACTTCTTCTTGTGCGGCAGCAGGGCCGACGGCAGGTGGCCGCGCTCGAAGTCCTCGGGGATCAACGGGTAGTTGGCGGCCTTGATGCCGTGCTGCATCGCCAGGTAGAGCGAGGTCGGCGTCTTGCCGGAGCGGCTGACGCCGACCAGCACCACGTCGGCCAGCGCCAGGTTCTTGGACGACTGGCCGTCGTCGTGGGCCAGCGAGAAGTTGATCGCCTCGATGCGGTCGGTGTACTCCTGGCTCTTGGCGACGTCGTCGAAGCGTCCGACGCGGTGGTTGGACTTGATGCCGAACTCGGCCTCCAGCGGCTCGACGAAGGTCTGGAACATGTCGAGCACCAGCGCGCGCGAGGCGGTGACGATGTCGCGCACCTCGGGGTCGATCAGCGTGATGAAGACGATGGGGCGCTTGCCCTCGCGCTCGGCGGTCGCGTCGATCTCGCGCACCACCTGGTGGGCCTTGTCCGCCGTGTCGATGAAGGGCCGGCGCACGTGTCGCGGCCGCGCCGCGAACTGGTTGAGGATGGAATTGCCGAAGGTCTCGGCCGTGATGCCGGTGCCGTCGGAGACGAAGAAGACCGAGCGATTGGGCATGGCCTGCAGGTGCCGCGAGGCACGGTTCTGGGGAGGGATGACGAAAGCGTGACCCGTACAATCTAAAGCAAATTCGCACCCACCCCCAGCGATGAGCCCCGCGCCGACAAGTACAAGCACAGGCGTGAGCGTGGCCGGCCGGCGGACGATGGGCGACCCGGTTTCATCACATCACGGAGCTTCCCCATCATGGCCACCTTCGATGCGACCGCCCTGGTCGTCCCGTTTGAACATCTGAGAATGACCGACGTCGAGGCGGTCGGCGGCAAGAACGCCAGCCTCGGCGAGATGATCAGCCAGTTGGCCGCCTCGGGCGTGCGGGTGCCCGGCGGCTTCGCCACCACGGCGCATGCCTTCCGGCAGTTCCTGAGGCACGACGGCCTCGAGGCTCGCATCAACGACCGCCTGTCCACGCTGGACACCGACGACGTGCGGGCGCTGGCCGAGGCCGGCGCGCAGATCCGCGGCTGGGTCGAGGCGCAGCCCTTTCCGGCCGACCTGGCCGAGGCGATCCGTGTCGAGTTCGCGCGGCTGACGGCCGGCAGCCCCGGGGCCTCGTTCGCGGTGCGCTCGTCGGCCACGGCCGAGGACCTGCCCGACGCCAGCTTCGCCGGCCAGCAGGAGACCTTCCTCAACGTCGTCGGCATCGACGACGTGCTGCACAAGATGAAGGAGGTCTTCGCCAGCCTCTACAACGACCGGGCCATCAGCTATCGCGTGCACAAGGGCTTCGCCCATGCCGACGTCGCGCTGTCGGCCGGCGTGCAGCGCATGGTGCGCTCCGACCTGGGCGCGGCCGGCGTGATGTTCACGATCGACACCGAGAGCGGCTTCAAGGACGTGGTGTTCATCACCTCCAGCTACGGCCTCGGCGAGACGGTGGTGCAGGGCGCCGTCAACCCCGACGAGTTCTATGTCCACAAGCCGGCGCTCAGGGCCGGCAAGCAGGCGGTGATCCGCCGCAACCTGGGCAGCAAGCTGATCAAGATGGTGTTCACGTCGCCCGAGGAGAAGGCCGCCACCGGCAAGCTCGTCAAGACGGTCGACACCGCGACCGAGCACCGCAACCGCTACTCGCTCACCGATGCCGATGTCGCCGAGCTGGCGAAGTACGCGCTGATCATCGAGCAGCACTACGGCCGCCCGATGGACATCGAATGGGGCCGCGATGGCGGCGACGGCCAGTTGTACATCCTGCAGGCCCGGCCCGAGACCGTGAAGAGCCAGGCCGAGGGCAAGGCCGAGCAGCGCTACAAGCTCAAGGGCTCCGGGACCGTGCTGGCCGAGGGGCGAGCGATCGGCCAGAAGATCGGGACCGGGCCGGTCCGCATCGTCCACAGCCTGGCCGAGATGGATCAGGTGCAGCCCGGCGACGTGCTGGTCACCGACATGACCGACCCGAACTGGGAGCCGGTGATGAAGCGCGCCAGCGCCATCGTCACCAACCGCGGCGGCC
>CAZUUU010000185.1:0-6750 GCA_964622685.1 uncultured Methylibium sp. | reverse complement strand
CGTCGCGGCGATCCAGGCCGAACTGCTGCTGCGGCCCGATGTGGCCCTGGCCGCGCTGACAGCTCATCTGGCGGCGAAGCTGCTCAAGGACGGCTTCCACCGCTACCGCGGCGGCGACGATGCGCTCACCGTCAGCGCGAGCGAGACGCACGAGGGCCTGCGGCGCGAGTCCGCGGACATGACCGAGGCCGAAGCCTGGAAGCTGATGGAGCAGACGCGCGTCGAGTGGACCGCGCGACTGCCGGCCGACGGCGCGGCGTTGCTGCCCTGGCTGCTGGCGCAGGAACGCCCGACCGTGATCGGACTGCTGACCTTCCTCGTCGCCGCGAGCGTCACCGGGGTCGAAGGCACCGAGCGCGAACGCCAGAGCACGGACGTGCTGGCCCAGGCGCTGGCGCTCGACATGCGACGCTGGTGGAAGGCCGGTGCCGCCTCGTACTTCAACCATGTGTCGAAGGCGACGACGCTCGCCGCGGTGACCGAGGCCGCGGGTGCCAACGCCGCCGCGCCGCTGGCTGGGCTGAAGAAGGACGGTGCGGCGGCGGGTGCGGAGCAGGCGCTGACCGCTACGGGCTGGCTGCCGCGGTGCCTGCGGACGTCACGACCGCGCTGCGAGACAGACCCGAAGCAAAGAAAACACCTGGACGTGGGCGCCGAAGCCGGAGACGAACTGCGGGACCAGGAGACTGCCGACGAGGCGTCCCGCTGATTGACCGGCGAGACAGTGGACTTCAACGCAGCACAGATCACCGATCGGCGGGGGGTGCCCTGACGACTTCCAGCATTGCAGGCAAGCGGACCGAGGAGTAGGCAACTTGAACGTTCGCGATGTATGCAGAGTGAATGGTCAAGCGCGATTGCTGGGTGTCGCTGGACGCAGATGCGGACACTCACGAGCGGCACCTTACAGGCATCGGGTCTGGAGGGCGACGGCGGTCCAGCGGTCCGGACCGCATCCGAACCTCTGCCCCTTCGCTACGTATCCTGAAGCAGGCGGTCCATCTCCTCGGACCATCCGGGGTTGCACCGCCACAAGGGCTGCAGCGCATCGGCCGATGCCGGAGCGTCCGACCACTGGCGTGACCACTTGGCCGCCGCCTCGCGGCGGCCCAACGCTGCGCTGGCCGCAGCCGCGGTGCGCATCGAAGGGCGCCATGACGGCCGCACCTTCAGCGCGGCGATGGCGTACAGCAGTGCGTCCTCGGCCTTGCCATCGAAAAGACAGGCCAGCGCCAGCACGTTGTACCAGACGAAATTCTGGGGATCGTAGCGGTTCAGCCGCAGGCCGTGCGCCAGCGACTGCCCCGCGCGGCCCGCGTTGCCCGAATAGAGAGCCGACATGCCATGCACCAAATGGCCCAGCGCGAAGCACGGGCTCAGCTCGACGGCCTTCTCGGCGCTGCGCAACGCGAGCGCAAAGTCGTCTCGGTAGTTGCTGACGATGGCCAGCGCGTAGTGCGCGTAGGGATTTCGCTCGTCCAGCTGCACGGCCGCCAGCGACGCGGCATGGCCCTCGCGCAGGTCGGCCGCCGGATCATCGCTCCAGCCGTAGGCCACCAGGCCCGCGTCGACGCGGCCGATCCACAAGCGCGCTTCGGTCAGCTCGACATCGATGCGGCCGGCCTGGCGGAACAGCTCGCGTGCCTTGAGGTGAGTGGGCCTGGTGACGTGGTGGAACAGCCAGGAGCCCTGGGCCACGAGGTCCCAGCCGCTCACGCTGCCGACACGCCGGTGCACCGCAAGGCTGCCCGAGTCCTTGAGAAGCTCGGGCTCGATCGCGCCTGCCACCTGCTGGGCAATGGCGTCCTGAACGTCGAACATGTCCGCGTCGGCAAAGTCCTGTCGCTCGGCCCACAGGCAGCGGCCGCTGGCCGCCTCCACCAGTTGCGCCGAGATGCGTACGCGCTCGCCCGACTGGCGCACCGAGCCCTCCACCAGGTAGCGCACGCCCAGCTCGGCGGCGGCCGCCCGCCCGTCCACTGGCTTGAGCTTGTAGACATGGCTCGCGTTGCGGCCAGTAACCGAGAACCAGCGGAATCGCGTCAGCGCCGCGATGAGGGCCTCGGTCACGCCATCGGCCAGGTATTCCTGCGCGGGGTTGTCGCCGAGATGGGCAAAGGGCAGCACGGCGATGGTTGGCCGGCCGCCGTGGTCCACCGCCGTGTGGTCGGCCGGTGCGAGCTGTGTGTCCTCCACCGCCGCGACGTCAGGCAGCCGGTAGCCCAGACGCGGCACGGTGACGATCCACTCGGACTGGTCGGTCGTCGGCGCGCCGAGCAGCTTGCGCAAGCCGGCGACCTGCACCGAGAGGTTGCTGTCCTCGACCACCAGTCCCGGCCACGCAAGGCGCATCAACTCCGCCTTGGACACCGGCTCGCCGCCCGCATCCAGCAGCGCTTGCAAGATGCGCAACCCGCGCTGACCTACGGCGACGGCCGCACCGTCCCGGGTCAGCGTCCCGCGCGCGGTGTCGAGTAGGAAGGGGCCGAATGCAAAGCGCTTTGCCATGGCTGTCATGCCGTTGAATTTGCAGGATTTAGTGCTGTTTCGGCGTCGCTTCAGTGACCTACCGGGATTGCCGGTTCATTGTCTCGCCACGGGCCGGATGCCCGCAAACCCCAAGGAGTCTCGAGATGGAAACCGTCGACGCCGCCCGAGCCCGATTCGTCGTCAGCGGATCGGAGCCCTACACCAGTGCCCAAGGGTCGCGCTATGCAGCCGGCATCAGTGCCGAGACTGTTGGCTCGACTTCCATCTTCCTCGGCATCATCACGCTACCGGCCTGGCAGCGCACCAAGGCGCACGCCCATGCCCGACACGAGTCGGCGCACTACATGCTCAGCGGCGAGGAGGTCGAGCTTTGGACCGGCCCGCGGCTGGAGCATCGCGAGGTAGCAAGGCCCGGGGACTACCTGTTCGTTCCAGCAGGCCTGCCGCACGTGGCGGTGAACCGCAGCGGCACGCCGGCCGTGTTTGTCGGCGCACGCAACGAAGCCACGGCGCAGGAGAGCGTGCTTCTGCTTCCGGAACTGGACGCGCTGGTGGCCTGACGGACCACCATCGAAGGATCGGATGAGGAGACGACCATGGCAAGCATCGAAGCGAAGCTTGACGCGATGGGGCTGCACCTGCCGCAGCCCATGCAGATTCCGGCGGGCCTGAGGCTGCCGTTCGAATGGGTGCGCATGCGCGGCGGCCGCGCCTTCTTGTCGGGGCAGGTGCCACTCGATAGCGATGGCCGACTCGCAGCCCCGCTGGGCAAGGTGGGGGCCGACGTGACGCCCGAGCAGGGTTACGCCGCAGCGCGGCTCGTCGCGCTGGCGCACCTGTCGAGCCTGAAGCGCGCGCTCGGCGACCTGGACCGCATCACCGCCTGGCTGCGAGTCTTCGCCATGGTGAATGTCGCGCCCGGCTTTTACGAGACCCCGCGCGTGACCAATGGCTACTCCGACTTGATACTCGAACTCTTCGGCCCAGAGGTGGGTGCCCATGCACGCTCCTCCATCGGGATGGTGATCCCGTTGAACGCGCCGGTGAACTGCGAGGCGGAAGTGGAGATTGACGGGGGCAGGATTGATGGGTGAGGGCGGCCGGATCGAGCTTCCCGGTCGATCCGATGAGCGTCAGCATGCGGGCTTCAGAATCGTGGCAACGATGGACGGCAACGGGTCGAACTAGCGCATTCGGCGCGACGGCGCGAGTGATCGCGATGTGCGAACAGTGAATCTTCGCAAGTCGAATCTCACCGCTCCCTACGTCGTGCCGCATGCGTTGGTAGTGCGCGCCGCCCCCTCGGCCGGCAGTTCGGGCGTCATCCCGACTTGGCAGACTGACGTCTGCCGTCGACCAAGATACGCGTTCGTGATCTGCGGCCGACCATGGCCGAGAAGGGCGGACACGTGTTGCCGCGCGGCGCTGTCGGCGGCCGCCGTGACGCCCCGGCCGCCGGCCACCGGGGGCAGCGAGCCGGTCAGCTCGGTGTAGCGGCTGGCGGCGAACTGGTGTCGCAGGCCATGCGGAACCACGCGCAGATCGCGCTTCGTGATGCCGAAGCGCTCCATCACGTAACGCAACCGGCGCAGCGCCTGGACCAGCGTCAGGTTCGGGTCGCCGACGCTGCCTTGTGTGCCTTTGGCGACGTGGCACGCGTAGGTGACGGCATGACGGCACAAGGCATCGTCGATCGGCACGTAGCGCTGCCGCCCGCCTTTCGTGCCGCGGTGGGTGTCGAGGTACTGGACTGCTCCGCTCCCGTCCTCCCCATCCGATCCTGAATCGCCTTTGGCCTGGCGCGCGGTCGCCACGTCGACGTGCGGGCGCAGCATCAGGCTCTCCTTGAACCGCAGCCCGAAGGCAAGCATCAACCAGAGGCTGGCCGCTGCGTGCACGTCGTAGTCTTCGACATCGCGGATCACCGACGCGACATCGATGCCCAGCGCGCGCCACGACTTGTCGTTCGTCGTGATGCCGCTGCGCCGGTACAGCGCGGGGTCGTCGAAGTAGGCCCGGATGGGCTTGAGCAGCTTTGGCTTGCCGATCCAGCGGGTGAAGGTCTTGAGGTGCGAGTAGTAGGTCGGGATGGTGCCCGGCGCCAAGCGGCCGGCCTTGGCTTCGGCGCACCAGTGCGCCAGCACGAAGTCGGCATGGCGACCGCTGAACGAGCGCGGGTCGAGCTTGAAGGCCTTGACAGGGTTGTGGTGCAGGAAGCGGAACACCCACGCGCAAAGCCGGCTGCGCGACTGCGCGGTGCGATGGCCGATGTTCTTCGCCTTGACCGCGTGCTGCCAGTTGTGCCGGCGCAGGATCAGCGTCAGCACGTGCATGCACCGTTGCGGCTGCAGCGGCAGGGTGTCGAGATCGACGGTGAGTGGATCAGTTCGGGACATGGCGACCTCCGGTTGCCGGTGAATCGAAGTGGATGGCCGTTTAGGGACCGACAGGTGCCGGGCCGGGCATCGAGTCGGTTGCGCGTCCCCACGCGCCGCTGCCAGGGTTCGGACGGCAGCGCCGTCCAGGCCTTCGTAAAAGTGATCGCCTTGCACACGGTGCGTACACGCGTGGCTGTCCGCTCGGGGCGGACCGCGACGCCAGCTCGGCATGAGCCGAGGGCGGGCGCGGCATGGTGTGCGGGCGTCACCCGTACGTCGGCCCATCGAGGGGCCGCACGCGGACGTTCCAACCGGACCGAAAGGCACCACCGCAGCCAACGCGGTGGGCGGTCCGTTCACGCAGGTCCCACGGGTACCGGTCGGGCCGGTGGGCCGTGGGTCGCGGTCGCTCGAGGCGGCCGCGGCGCGTGATGCTGGAACGTCAGGGGAAAGGAGGCGGGTGCCCGCAGGCACGCCGCAATCCATGACCTCGCGGGTCATGGCGGCTGGGGGGTGAACTTGACGGATCGAGTCCGCGTGGATCCGGGGCTCGTGGCCCTCGGTGACCGAGGTCACCGCAACTGTTGGGGCTTCCTTCGACGCGGCCACTGTGTGGTGCGCCCGGTGTGGAAGCTACCGGCTTGACGCACCGCAATCATGTGCCAGCGCGATGTGGACCTCAAGCTCGAAATGTGCCGATTAGCGCGCCGTGATCGAGGTCGGCTCGAGGCGCGAGAGGGGTTGACAGGTCAACTTCCTACCTCTGTCTCCGATGGACGAGGAAAGGCCGGTCTGACTGAGCGTTGGCACGACTGCGGCACTTGACGGCATCGAGACGGGTGCGACCGTGGAGCGACTTGCGGAAACAACTGCGCGGCTGCGGCGCGGTCGTTGTGCAGAGAGAGCTGCGTTCGAGCGTTGTCGTCGTCGTGCGTGACCTGATCGCGATAGCACGGCCGGTTCGACGGTCTTCCGCATGGGAGCCAGCCATCGGCCGTCCGATGCTGGCGGTATTCACTGATCTGTTGGAGGAACACCATGACAGCAGTCGTCAGAGCCATCGACGTCGGCTTCGGCTACACCAAGTTCACGACGGGTGGGACGGCCACCGACATCCGATGCGCCAGCTTCCCGTCATTGGCTTGCCTGAGCACACGCGATCCGTCGGCATCGCTGGGCGCGGAGCGCCGGCGCACCTTCGCGATTCCCATCAAGGGTGTCTTCTACGAGGTCGGCCCGGACGTCGTGCTCGCAGGCGACGGATTCCGCGCCACGCAGATCCACCACCGCTACATCGACACGCCCGAGTACCTGGCGCTGGCGCGCGGCGCCATGCGCTCGATGAGGGTGGAACACATTGACCTGCTGGTGGTTGGCCTGCCCGTGGCGACCTTCGCCGCCGACAAGGCCGCGCTCGAAAAGCTGATGACCGGCCGGCACGACGTTGGCGGCGGCAAGTCGGTGCAAGTGCGCAAGGCGCTGGCCATGGCCCAGCCGCACGGCGCGCTGATCGACTACGCGGACCAGCACGACCGCGTGCTCGCCATGCAGGACGAGCAAAGCCTGGTGATCGACCCCGGCTCGCGCACCTTCGACTGGTTGGTGGCGCGTGGCATGAGGCTGTCGCACAAGCGCAGCCACTCGGTCGACCGCGGGGTGGCGGACATCCTGAACCTCATCGCGGACGACGTGAGCGTGGAGATCGGTTCCACCTACACCAGCCTGGACAGCATCGACCACGCACTGAGGACCGGCAAGGCGTTGACCGTGTACCAGAAGACCTATCAGCTCTCGCGGATGAGGCCGATGGTCGAGAGCATCGCCCGGCAGGCCGTCGCGGCCATGATGCGCCGCATCGGACCCGCCTACGACGTGCGCAACG
>CAZUUU010000184.1:0-6784 GCA_964622685.1 uncultured Methylibium sp. | reverse complement strand
GGCCGCGTCGTGATGGACGGGCAGGCGCAGGCGCTGCGCGAGAACGAGGACGTCAAGGAGTTCTACCTCGGCATGGGCGGCGGCGATCGCAAGAGCTTCCGCGACGTCAAGAGCTACAAGCGGCGCAAGCGGTGGCTGGCCTGAGGAAGCGATGAGCGACGACCTCGGTTTTGCACCGCCGCCGTTCAAGGCCGACGAGGCCCTGGCGATGCTCAAGCGCCACCTGCGCGACATGCGCCTGCTCGAGCGTGCCGGGCGCTTCGAGTGGAAGGGCGATCCGCTGGTCGAGCTGACGATCGAGGAGGGCGTGATCCGCGCCCGCACCGTCAAGCGACCGGCGCGCTCGCCCGATTGGACCGTGAAGCTGCTGAAGAGCGCCGCCGACGTGCGCCACTACACCGAGGAATTCAAGCGCCAGTTCGCGCGCTGGAGCGACAGCGATGACTGAGTTCTTCGACGCGCTGGAGACGCGCGACCCCGCGCGGCGCGAGCAGGCGCTGATGGCCGCGTTGCCGGCGCAGGTGGCGCAGGCGCAGCGCTCGAGCCCGGCCTTCGCCGAGATCCTGCGGGGCGTCGATGCCGCCGCGGTCACCGGTCGCGGCGCGCTGGCCGCGCTGCCCGTGACGCGCAAGCACGAGCTGCTGGAGCGCCAGCAGGCCGCACGCGCCGATCGCCGTGCACCACGCGATCCCTTCGGCGGCTTCTCGGCGATCGGCTGGCAGGGCCTCGTGCGTGCGCAGGGCGCGCGCCGCGTGTTCCAGTCGCCCGGCCCGATCTACGAGCCCGAGGGACTGGCGCCCGACTACTGGCGCGTCGCGCGCGCGCTGTTCGCGACAGGCTTCCGCGCCGGCCACCTGGTGCACAACAGCTTCAGCTACCACCTGACCCCGGCCGGCTCGATGATGGAGACCGGCCTGCACGCGCTGGGCTGCACCGTCTTCCCGGGCGGCATCGGCAACACCGAGCTGCAGCTGCAGGCCCTGGCCGAGCTGGGCTCGCACGGCTACGTCGGCACGCCGAGCTTCCTGAAGATCCTGCTCGACAAGGCCGCGGAGACCGGCGTCACCCTGCCCTCGCTGACCAGGGCCCTGGTGTCCGGCGAGGCCTTCCCGCCCTCGCTGCGCGACCTGCTGCGCACGCGCGGCGTCGACGCCTACCAGTGCTACGCCACCGCCGACCTCGGCCTCATCGCCTACGAGACCGCGGCCCGCGAAGGGCTGGTGCTGGACGAGGGCGTGATCGTCGAGATCGTCCGTCCGGGCACCGGCGACCCGGTGGGCGACGGCGAGGTCGGCGAGCTGGTCGTGACCACGCTGAACCCCGACTACCCGCTGATCCGCTTCGGCACCGGCGACCTCTCGGCCGTGCTGCCCGGCCACTGCCCGACCGGGCGCACGGCCCCGCGCATCAAGGGCTGGATGGGGCGCGCCGACCAGACCACCAAGGTGCGCGGCATGTTCGTCCATCCGTCCCAGGTGGCCGAGGTCGTGCGCCGCCACCCCGAGCTGGGCAGGGCGCGGCTGGTGGTCAGCGGCGAGATGGCGAACGACCGCATGACCCTGAAGGCCGAGGCGCCGACCGCGGCCGAGGGTCTCGCCGCACGCATCGCCGAGAGCCTGCGCGACGTGACCAAGATGCGCGGCGAGGTCGAACTGCTGGCGCCCGGCACGCTGCCCAACGACGGCAAGGTGATCGAGGACGCGCGGCGCTACGAATAGCGCGCCGCGTCAGAACAGCTCGCCCTGCGGCGTGGCCGACGCAGTGACGCGCGGCCGGCGCTTCGTGGGCTTCAGGCCGCTGCGACGCGAGCCGTGCCGCTGCTGGATCGCATCGGCCTCGGCGCGCGCCGGCGCCGTGCCGCGCAGCCCGTAGAGCGCCGCCTTGGCGGCGGCCAGGGCGAGGCGCTCGTCGACGATCGGCGGCGGATAGGCCGGGCTGCCGATCTCGGGCACCCAGCGCCGCAGGTGCACGCCGGCCGGATCGTGATCGCGCGCCTGCTTGGCGGGCGAGTAGATCCGCAGCGTGTTGATGCCGGTGGTGCCGGACTGCATCTGCATCTGGCACCAGTGGATGCCCGGCTCGTAGTCGAGGAACTGCCGCGCCAGGAAGAGCCCCGGCTCGCGCCAGTGCAGCCACAGGTGGTAGGCCGCGAAGCTCACCAGCATCGCGCGCATGCGGAAGTTGAGCCAGCCGGTGGCGCGCAGCTGGCGCATGCAGGCGTCGACCATCGGGTAGCCGGTGCGGCCCTCGCACCAGGCCTGCAGGCGCTCGCGGTCCGGCACGGTGTCGCGCAGGCCGTCGCAGGCGCGGGCCAGGTTGCGGAACTCGATCTGCGGCTCGTCCTCCAGCTTCTGCATGAAGTGGCAATGCCAGCGCAGGCGACCCGAGAAAGCGCGCAGCGACTGTGTCAGCTCGCGATCGGCGCTGCCGCGGATCGCGGCCTCGGTGGCCTGGTGCACGCTGCGCATCGAGATCGTGCCGAAGGCCAGGTGCTCGCTCAGGCGGCTGCAGGCCCCGGGCGCGGTGAGCGGGCTCGACAGGGCGCGGCGGTAGTCGCGTCCGCGGCCGGCCAGGAAGCCGTCCAGCGTCGTCCAGGCCGCGCGTTCGCCGGCCGGCACCGGCGGCACCGCGGGCTCCGCGAGCCCGAGCCCGCGCAGCGTCGGCAGCGGCTCGCCGCCCAGCCCGGCGAGGCCCGCGAAGCCGCCGACGACCGGTGCCTGCGGTGCCTCCATGCGCCGCAGCCAGGCGGCCGCCCAGCCGGTGCGCGATCGCAATCGGCGCACCACGCCGGTCTGGGGGAACTCGGCCCAGGCCACGCCCTGCTCGCGGCACCAGGCGGCGACGGCGCGATCGCGCGTCCAGGTCCAGCCGGCGCCGGTCTCCTCGTGGCTGAGCAGGTGGCTGAAGCGCAAGCCGTGGTGCAGCGCATGCAGCACCTGCGGCATGCCGCCGACGCGCACCACCAGCGGCAGGCCGCGCGCGGCGAGGTCCGCGCGCAGCCGCGCCACCGCCTCGAGCGCGAAGCGCAACTGGCGCGGGTCGAAGTCCGGACTGGCGAGCCAGGCCGGCTCGACGACATAGAGCGCCAGCGCACGCTCGAAGCGCCGGGCCTCGACCAGCGGCGCGTGGTCGGCCACGCGCAGGTCGCGCTTGAACCAGACGAGGGCGGTCGCGCCCACGGCGAGACCTAGCGGACCAGCGGCCGCACCGTCGTGAAGCCGCCGTCGACCGCGATCACCTGGCCGGTGATGCGCACGGCCCCCGGCCCCAGCAGCCAGGCCATCGCGTCGGCGACCTGCGCGACGTCCTGCACGCCGCCCAGCGGGTACTGCCGCGCCGCGGCCTCGCGCATCGCCGGCAGCTTGAGCATCGCGGCCGTCATCGGCGTCTCGGTCAGGCCGGGCGCGACCGCATTGACGCGCACGCCCTGGGCGGCGTAGGTCGCGGCCGCGCTGCGCACCAGGCCCTCGACGCCGCCCTTGGCGGCCGCAATGGCCTCGTGGTTGGCCACACCGATGCGCGCCACCACCGAGCTGACGAACACCGCGCTGCCGGGCTGGCTCTCGAGGGCGGCGATCCAGGCCTGCAGCACGCAGAAGGCGCTGTCGAGATTGACGCGCATCAGCTCGCGGTAGGCGTCGAAGGACGTGCGATGCACCGGCGCGATCAGCGTGCTGCCCACGGCGTGCGCCAGCATCGAGGGCGCGGTCCCAAGCAGGTGGCGGCAGGCGGCCACGGCCTGCAAGGCGCCCTCGGGCGTCGCGACATCGGCGACGATGTGTGCGGCAGCCTCGACGTCGGCCAGCCGTCCGGCGTCGCGACCGACGGCGGCCACGCGCCAGCCGTCGGCCTGCGCCCGCCGGGCCAGCGCGCGACCGATGCCACCGCTGGCGCCGGTGATCATCAGGATCGCGCTCATCGCCGCGACCCCGCCGGGGGCTGGCACCGGATCACGCCTTCTTGGCCCAGGCCGAGCACCAGCCGGGGCCGGCGACCTGGCGGCCGGCGAACAGCGGGCAGCCGGCCGCCTTGTCGCTGGCCTTGCCCTGGTACAGCGCGCAGTTGGCGCAGTTCTGGTCGGCCGCGAACTTCGGGTACTTCTTGGCGTCGACGCGCTTGGCATCGGCCACGTAGCCGAGGGCGGTGGCCTGCGCGTCCTTTTCGTCCACCATGGACTGGGCGCGGGCGGCCGTGCCGAGGGCCGCCCCCGAGGCGACCACGGTCATCAGGAAAGTACGTCGAGCGATGGGCTTGGGCATGGGAGCTCCTGGCGGTTGAGGGGATGCGCGAAGAAGAAAGAGCGGGGCAAGGCCGGCGTTCACCCGGCCGGCTGGGGATCATGGGAGTCGGCGGCAACCGCTGCGACCGGCGCTGCGGCGGCACCCATCGCGTCGGCCAGCGCCGTCCCGGAAGTCCAGGCGCCCTCGATGCCGCTGCCGCCGAGGTGGTCGCCGCACAGGCCCAGGCCGAGGGTGGCGTCCCAGCGGAAGGCCTGGAAGACCGCGCCGGCCATCAAGGGCATCGCGTAGCGCCACCGGTGCACGACGGCATGCCGCCAGTGGAGCGGTGCACCGAGTCGCCCGGAGACGGCCTCCTGCAGTGCGGCCAGCACATCGCCGGCCGGCGACTCCAGGTGCTCCCGGCTCCACGCCGGCCGCGCATGAACCACCCAGTGCACCTCGCCCTGCCGGCGCGGGCGCATCGGGCGCGCCTCGTTGCGCATCAGCAGCGCCAGCGGACCGGTCGGCGGGCAGTCCAGGTCCCAGGCGAGCTCGGGGCCGACCGGGTCGGCCACGCCCATCAGGGTCCAGCAGGGCTGCATCGGCGTCAGCAGCGCATGCCGGGCCCAGGCGTCGCGATGCGCCGCGACCAGCGGGGCCGCCTGCGCGGGCGGCAGCGCCAGCACGACCGCGTCGAAGCGCTCGGGGTCGGCCTCGCCGCCGCAGTCGATGCGCCAGCCGTCCGCCCCGCGGTGCAGGCCCAGCACCTGCCGGCCCCACGCGAGCGCCACGCCATCGAGCAGACGGCGGCACAGCTGCGGCATGTCCGGCACCGCCACGTAGCGAGGGCTCGCGTCGTCCAGCGGCAGGCTGCCCTCGGCGAGGGTCGGCTTCCACGCCACCAGGTCGCCGGTCCACACGGCGCGGTCGACGAAACGCCGAAAGCGCATCGATCGCGGGGCCGGCAGCCACGGTGCCCCGTGATCGAAGCGGACTTCGCGCAGGGCCCCGACGTCGTCGACCCGCTCGGCCCGGCGCGTCGCCAGCCTCCCGCCGGCGCCGCGCGACTTGTCGTAGACGCGCACTTGCGCACCGGCCGTCGCCAGCGCCCGGGCACAGGCTGCACCGGCGATGCCGGCGCCGATCACGGCAACGGAAGGTGGGACGCTTGTGTGCACTCGATAAGCATAGACATTCCGGGTTCAATAAAGGCCACGCCCCTGTATTGCCTTTGAAATGCCTCCGATAATTGGTGTCAATCTCGATTCAATTGGGTTCAACATGACGCAGACCGCAGATCTGAGCTCACCGGGTTCGGCGCCTGGCGGCAGCGCCGACGACGTGCCCCGGCACCGCAGCGGCGCCGTCGCCCGGATGCTGCGCATGCCGGTCGCGACCCTGCGCGTCTGGGAGCGCCGCTATCGCGTCACGGCGCCGGCGCGCACCGTCAGCGGCCAGCGCCTGTACTCGGCCGCCGACGTGCGCCGGCTGGCGCTGCTCAAGCAGCTGAACGACCTGGGCCACGCGATCGGCAGCATCGCTTCACTGGACCTGGGGCAGCTGCAGTCGGTCGCTTCCACGCATGCCGGCGCGCTGGCAGCCGGCCCGGTCGAGGCCCAGGCGCCGTGGCGGGTCGCGGTCGTCGGCTCCGAGCTGGCGCGACGCCTGGCCCGGCCCGCACTGACGCGGCGACTCGGCCGAACGCTGCAGGTCCTGGGCCCGTTCGATTCCCCGGCCCGAGCCCTGGCCACGGCGCGCGACGAACGCGCCGACGCCCTGCTGCTGCATGCGCCGACCCTGCACGAGGCCTGGGTGGCCGAGCGCGAGGCCGCGGCGCCGCTGCAGTCCGGCATGCCGACGGCGGTGCTGTACGGCTTTGCGGCCGAATCCCTCTGTGAGCGGCTGGCGGCCGCCGGCATCGCGGTGTTGCGCGAGCCGCAGACCGACGCGGCGCTGGGCCAGTGGCTGGGGATGCTGGGGGCGGGCCAGCAGGCGGCCACGGCCGCGGTGGCCGCGCGGCCCGCGCCGGTCGACGAGCCGGTGCCGGCGCGCCGCTGGGACGATGCCGCACTGGCCGACTTTGCCGGGCTGTCGTCCACCATTGCCTGCGAGTGCCCGCGCCACGTCGCCGAGCTGCTGATGCAGCTGACGCGCTTCGAGGCCTACAGCGCCGAATGCGCCCACCGCAGCCCGGCCGATGCCGAGCTGCACGCCCATCTGCGCCAGGTCGCGGCCGTCTCGCGCGCGCGCTTCGAGGACGCCCTCGAGCGCGTCGCGGCGCACGAAGGGCTGCTCGGCCCGCGCGGCGCCTGAGCGCCGCGCGGGGGTTCAGGCGTCGGCCTTGATGCCGCCGGCCTTGACCACCTGCGACCACTTGGCGATCTCGGCGCGGATGAACTCCGCGAACTTCTCGCGCGAGCCGCCGCCGTCCTCGGCGCCGTAGCTGTCGAGCTTTTCCTGCACGTCGGGCATCGCCAGCACGGTGTTGACGTCGGCGTTCATCTTGTCGGCGATCGGCGTCGGCAGCTTGCCCGGGCCGACCAGGCCGTACCAGGTGGTGGCCT
>CAZUUU010000183.1:0-6789 GCA_964622685.1 uncultured Methylibium sp. | reverse complement strand
GGCGCTGGTGCTGGTGCCCGAGATCAACCTCACGCCGCAGCTCGAGGCGCGCTTCATCGAGCGCTTTCCGGGCCGGCGCGTGGTCTCGCTGCACAGCGGCCTGACGCCGGCGCGGCGGCTGCAGCACTGGCTGCTGGCGCTGCTGGGCGAGGCCGACCTCGTGCTGGGCACGCGCATGGCGGTGTTCGCGCCGCTGCCGCGCTGCGGGCTGGTCGTCGTCGACGAGGAACACGACCCGTCCTACAAGCAGCAGGAAGGCGCGCGCTATTCGGCGCGCGACCTGGCGGTGGTGCGCGGCCGCATCGAGGGCGTGCCGGTGCTGCTGGGGTCGGCCACGCCGTCGCTGGAGACCTGGCACAACGCGCAGCCGCTGGCCCACGGCGGCGCCGGGCGCTACCGGCGGCTGAGCCTGCACGCGCGCATCGGCGGCGGCGCGCTGCCGGCGGTGCGGCTGGTCGACATGAGCCGCATCCCGCGCGAGCAGCAGCGCGTCACCCCGCTGGCGGCACCGCTGCTGGCGGCGCTGCAGCAACGGCTGGCGCGCGGCGAGCAGAGCCTGGTCTTCCTCAACCGCCGCGGCTATGCGCCGGTGCTGCATTGCACCGAGTGCAGCTGGAAGAGCGACTGCCCGCACTGCAGCGCCTGGCGCGTCTTCCACAAGGTCGACCGCACGCTGCGCTGCCACCATTGCGGCTTCAGCGAGCGCGTGCCGCGCGCCTGCCCCAGCTGCGGCAACCCCGACATCCAGCCGCTGGGCCGCGGCACCGAGCGGCTGGAAGAACAATTGGCCGAGGCACTGCCCGGCGCGCGCGTCGCCCGCATCGATGCCGACACGACGCGCCGCAGCGGCGCGCTGGAGGCTGGGCTGGCGCGCATGCACGCCGGCGAGGTCGACGTGCTGGTCGGCACGCAGATGATCGCCAAGGGCCACGACTTCCGGCGCGTCACGCTGGTGGCGGCGATCAACCCCGACGCGGCGCTCTTCAGCAGCGACTTCCGCGGCCCCGAGCGGCTGTTCGCGCTGCTGATGCAGGCGGCGGGCCGCGCGGGGCGCGACGCGCAGCAGGCGGCCGGCGCCGAGATGTGGGTGCAGACCTGGCACCCGCAGCACGCGCTGTACGCGGCGCTGCGCGCCCACGACTACGTGAGCTTCGCGCAGGCCCAGATCGACGAGCGCCGCAGCGCCGGCCTGCCGCCGCACGCCCACCTGGCGCTGCTGCGCGCCGACGCGCGCAGCCAGCCGGTGGCCCAGGCCTGGCTGCAGGCGGTGGCCGACGCGGCGCACGAGCTGGCCGCGCAGGAGCAGGTGACGATCTATCCGCCGGTGCCGCTGTCGGTGCAGCGCGTGGCCGACGTCGAGCGCGCGCAGATGCTGCTGGAGTCGGCCTCGCGGCCGGCGCTGCAGCGCTTCCTGGCGGCCTGGCATGCGGTGCTGCAGGAGCGCCGGCCCGAGAGCAAGGGCGTGTTGCGCTGGGCGGTGGATGTGGATCCGTTGGCGATCTGAGGCTGTCGTTGCGCGTCTGTCATGAGCGGGCCGAGGACGACGTGCGACCGGCTCCGTTCATGTCCTCCGCCCGGGCTGCGCCCGGTCTCCCCCTCTACTTCACTGCGCCGGTCGCCCATCGCCCTCGGCTGGCCACCGACTGGCTCTTGCAGTGAAGCTGGTGGTGGTGCTGTGCGAAGCTTCACGCCGTCTCGCGTGCGTCGATCGCGCGCGCCAGCGCGCGCAGCAGCTGCTCGGCGTCGATCGGCTTGGTGAGGAAGGCGTCCATGCCGGCGGCCAGCGCCTGGTCGCGTTCGGACACCAGGGCGGCGGCGGTCAGCGCGATGATGGGCAGCGCGCGCGGGTCGTGGCGCTCGCGCAGGCGGCGCGCGGCCTCGTGGCCGCTCATCACCGGCATCTGCACGTCCATCAGCACCGCGTCGAAGCGCGTGCCGGCCTGCTCGGCCGCCGCCACCGCATCGAGCGCCTGCTGGCCGTCGCCGGCCTCGGTGACCTGCACCGACCAGCCTTCGAGCATCGCCCGGACGATGAGCATGTTGACCGCGTTGTCCTCGACCACCAGCACGCGCGCGCCGGCCAGGCGCTCGGCCGGGCTGCGCGTGTCGCCGGTCGTCACCGCGATGGCTTCCGCGGGCGGCAGCGGCAGCTCGGCCCAGAAGCGGCTGCCCTGGCCGGGGTCGCTGTCGACGCCGACCTTGCCGCCCATCAGCGTGGCGAGTTCGCGGCAGATCGACAGGCCCAGCCCGGTGCCGCCGTAGCGCCGCGTGATGGACTGGTCGGCCTGGGTGAAGGGGCGGAACAGGCGCGCGCGCGTCTCGGCATCGATGCCCGGGCCGGTGTCGGCCACGGTGAAGCGCAGTCGGTCGCCGCGCACGCAGGCCAGCTCGACGCGCACGCCGCCGCGGTCGGTGAACTTGATCGCGTTGCTGAGGAAGTTGCCGAGGATCTGCCGCACGCGCACCGGGTCGCCGCTGACGGTGGTCGGCACGTCGGGCGCGATCAGCCACGACAGCGTGAGCCCGCGCTCCTCGGCCAGCGCCTCGTAGCCGCGCGCGGTGGCGTTGAGCAGCTCGCGCACGGCGAAGGGCAGCGACTCGAGGCTCAGCTTGCCGGCCTCGATCTTGGACAGGTCGAGGATGTCGGAGATGATGTTCGACAGGTTCTGCGCACTGTCGAGGATCTGCGCCAGGTACTGCTCGCGCCGCGCCGGCGCGAGGTCGGGCTTCTGCAGCAGCCGCGCCAGCCCGAGCAGGCCGTTCAGCGGCGTGCGGATCTCGTGGCTGGTGTTGGCGAGGAAGGCGCTCTTGGCGCGGCTCGCGGCCTCGGCCGCGTCGCGCGCCGCCGACAGCGCCTGGTCGACCTGGCGGCGCTCGGTCACGTCGTCGGCGATCCAGATCGTGCCGCCGCGGCTGGGGTCGCCCGGGTCGACCACCTGCGCCTGCAGCCGCGCCCAGAACAGGCTGCCGTCGAGGCGCTTCATCACGCGCTCGACCTCGAAGCGCTTGCCGGCCGCCAGCAGCGGCCCGGCGGTGGCGCTGACCTCGTGGTAGTCGCGCTCGCCCGGCCACACGACGATGCCCTGCTGGCCCGCCAGCCCGCCCGGCGGCCAGCCGAACATCTGCTCGAAGCGCGGATTGGCGTGCACGAAGCGGCGGTCGCGCGTGAAGGCGATGCCGACCGAGGCGTGCTGCAGGATGGCCTCGCGCTCCATGCGCGCCTGCTCGGCTGCGGCCACGTCGCGGCCGACGACCACCAGGTAGTCGACGCCGTCGGCACTGAAGCTGGCCGCCGACACGCGCAGCGGCACGGGCGCGCCCGACTTGTGCGTGAACACGACCGTCAGGTCGCGCGCGGTGCCGTGCTCGGCGATCAGGTTCACCATGCGCTCGCGGTCCGCGACATCGCGCCAGATGCCCAGATCGGTGGCCGTGCGACCGATCGCGTCCTCCGCCGTCCAGCCGAGCACCTGCGTGAAGTGCTCGTTGATCATCAGGTAGCGACCGGTGCCCAGCTCGGTCAGCGTGACCGTGTCGGGCGTGGTGTCGAACAGCCGCGCCAGCAGGGTCTGGCTGTGGCCGAGCGCCTGCTCGGCCGCCTTGCGTGCGGTCAGGTCGACGTAGATCGACACGGTGGCCGGCCCGTCGTCGAGATGGATGCGCAGGCCGGTGACCTGCGCATGCGCGCGGCGCCCGTCCAGGCGGCGCAGGCTGAACTCGGCCAGCGGCAGGCGCCGGCCGATCGGCAGGGCCTCGCACTCGGCGATGCGGGCCCGCACGCGCGCGAGCTGCTCGCCGTCGTCGCCGTAGTGCCAGACGATGTCGATGCCGCGCATCGCGGCCGCATCGGCATCGCCGAACAGCGGCGCGGCGGCCTCGTTGGCGTCGTGGACGCCGCCGCCGCGGTGGATCAGCATCGGCGTCGGCGAGCGCGCGAACAGCTCGCGGTAGCGCTCCTCGCTGGCACGCAGCGCGCGCTGCGCCAGCACGTCGGCGGTGATGGTGCGGCCGACGCCCCAGTAGCCGCAGAACGTGCCGGCGGCGTCGAACACCGGCTCGCCGCTGACGCTGATGTAGCGCGGCTGGCCGCCGACGTCGGGCCGGCGCATCACGAGGTCGCGGAAGGGCCGGCGCGCGTCGAGTTCGGCGCGGTGCGCGGCCCACTGCTCGGGCGTCAGTTCCAGCTCGGGGATCTCCCAGCGGGTGCGGCCCAGGTGCTCGTGGGCCGGCACGCCGGTGTCGTCGACGACGGAATCGGAAATGAGCGTGAAGCGCAGGTCGGCGTCCTGCTCCCAGTACCAGTCGACCGCGATGCCGAGCAGGCGGCTGAAGCGCTGCTCGCGCTCGCCGAGCAGCCGGACCGTGTGCGCCAGCGCGCGCGAGGTGGCGACGCCGACCAGCAGGCCCGAGGCGACCAGCAGCAGGTCGAGCACGGTGCCGACCCAGCCGGGCTCCGGCACCAGCGCGTGGCGCCCGAGCACCGCCAGCGCACACACCCCGGACAGCACGACGGCGGCGCGCGTGCCGCAGAACACCGCCGCCATCAGCACGAAGTAGCCCAGCAGCGCCAGCGGCAGCGCGCCGGCCGGGGTCTCCATCATCACCGCGGTGAGGGTCGCGACGGCCACGCCGCCGTAGCTGATGCCGAGCGCCACGCCGCCGATCGGCCGCCGCGCCACCAGCCAGCGCCCCAGAAGGAAGAGCCCGCCCAGGGCCAGGCAGGACAGCGCGATGACGACGCGCCGCGCGGGAGGCAGCGACCCGGGCAGCAGCAGGGCCGACAGCGCGAACAGCGCGGCCAGTAAGGCGCCGCCGCCGAAGAACATCCACGCGATGCGGCCATCGACCGGCGTCGACGCGAGCAGGGTGGGACTCGGGGCTCGAGCGGGGCTCATGGCGAGGGGACGATTTTCCCTGTCCACCCCGGGCGGCCGCGGACAGGTTTTCCCGCGCCGCGCCGGCCGCTCAGGCGATCGGCGCGCGGGCGGCGGCCAGCGCCTGTCGCGTCGCCTGCGCGGCCTGGCGGGCCTGCTGCGCGAAGTCCTCGCCCTGGCCGGCGTACAGCACGGCGCGCGAGGAGTTGACGACGATCGGCGCCGTCGTGCCGCCGGGCCCGCCGCGCCAGGCGGCGCGCACCGTCGCGGCCGCGTCGCCGCCCTGGGCGCCGACGCCCGGGATCAGCAGCGGCAGCGTCGGCGCGAGCGCGCGCACGCGCGCCAGCTCGTCGGGGAAGGTCGCGCCGACCACCAGGCCGAGCTGGCCGTTGCGGTTCCACGGACCCTGGGCCAGCGCGGCGAGGTGTTCGTAGAGGCGCGGCTGGCCGTCGACGTCGGCGAGGCGCTGGTTCTGCAGGTCGCTGCCGCCCGGGTTGGAGGTGCGGCACAGCAGGATCGCGCCCTTGCCGGGCCAGCGCAGGTAGGGCTCCACGGAGTCGAAGCCCATGAAGGGCGACAGCGTCACCGCGTCGGCCTGGTAGCGCTCGAAGGCCTCGCGCGCGTACTGCTCGGCGGTCGAGCCGATGTCGCCACGCTTGGCGTCCAGGATCACCGGCACCTCGGGTGCGGTGCGGCGGATGTAGGCCATGAGGCGCTCGAGCTGGTCTTCGGCGCGGTGCGCGGCGAAGTAGGCGATCTGCGGCTTGAAGGCGATCACCAGGTCCTTGGTGGCGTCGACGATGCGTTCGCAGAACGTCGCGATCTTGCTGGCGTCGCCGGTCCAGGGCGAGGGGAACTTCGAAGGCTCGGGGTCGAGGCCGACGCACAGCATCGACTCGTTGCGGCGCTCGGCGGCCAGCAGGCGCTGGATGAAGCTCATCGTCCGATCCCGCGCGCCAGCTCGGCGGCCTTGCCGATGTACGAGCCCGGGGTCATCGCCAGCAGCCGCTGCTTCTCGGCCTCGGGCAGCTCCAGCGTCCGGATGAAGGCGGCGATGGACTCGCGCGTGATGGCCTTGCCGCGCGTCAGCTCCTTGAGCCGCTCGTAGGGGTTGGGCAGGCCGTAGCGGCGCATCACGGTCTGGATCGGTTCGGCCAGCACTTCCCAGGCCCCGTCGAGGTCGGCGGCGAGCGCGGCCTCGTTCACTTCGAGCTTGCCCAGGCCGCGCGCCAGGCTGTCCCAGGCCAGCACGGCGTAGCCCAGCGCCACGCCCATGTTGCGCAACACGGTGCTGTCGGTCAAGTCGCGCTGCCAGCGGCTGACGGGCAGCTTCTGGCTGAGGTGGGCGAGCAGCGCGTTGGCGAGGCCGAGGTTGCCCTCGGCGTTCTCGAAGTCGATGGGGTTGACCTTGTGCGGCATCGTGCTCGAGCCGATCTCGCCGGCCTTGAGCCTCTGCTTGAAGTAGCCGAGCGAGACATAGCCCCAGACGTCGCGCGACCAGTCGATCAGGATGGTGTTGCTGCGGGTGATCGCATCGAAGAGCTCGGCCATCCAGTCGTGCGGCTCGATCTGGATCGTGTAGGGGTTGAAGGCCAGGCCGAGCTGGTGCTCGACGACGCCGCGGCTGAAGGCTTCCCAGTCGACGTCGGGATAGGCGGCGAGGTGGGCGTTGTAGTTGCCAACCGCGCCGTTCATCTTGGCCAGCGGCCGCACGGCCGCGATGCGCTCGCGCGCGGTGGCCAGGCGCGCGGCGACGTTGGCGATCTCCTTGCCGACCGTCGTCGGGCTCGCGGTCTGGCCGTGGGTGCGGCTCAGCATCGGCAGCGCGGCGAGCTCGTGCGCCATGCGGGTCAGCGTGGCGACGAGATCGTCGAGCGCCGGCAGCAGCACGCGCTCGCGCGCGCTGGTCAGCATC
>CAZUUU010000182.1:0-6860 GCA_964622685.1 uncultured Methylibium sp. | reverse complement strand
TCCTGTACCCGCTGATGCAGGGCTACGACTCGGTGGCGCTCAAGAGCGACCTCGAACTCGGCGGCACGGACCAGAAGTTCAACCTGCTGGTCGGTCGCGCGCTGCAGTCCGAGTACGGTCAGGAGCCGCAGTGCATCCTGACGATGCCGCTGCTCGAGGGCCTGGACGGCGTCGAGAAGATGTCCAAGAGCAAGGGCAACTACATCGCGTTGACCGAGCCGGCCAACGACATGTTCGCCAAGCTGCTGTCGATCAGCGACACGCTGATGTGGCGCTACTACGCGCTGCTGAGCTGGCGCGCCGAGGCTGAGGTCGCGGCGCTGAAGGCCGAGGTCGACGCCGGCCGCAACCCGAAGGACGCGAAGGTGATGCTCGCCAAGGAGATCACCGCGCGCTTCCACAGCGCTGCGGCGGCTGATGCGGCCGAGCAGGACTTCGTCAACCGCTCGCGCGGCGGCATCCCGGACGAGATCCCGGAGGTCGCGTTGTCCGGCGCCCCGCTGGGCATCGGCGCGCTGCTCAAGCAGGCGAACCTCGTGCCCTCGACCAGCGAGGGCCTGCGCATGGTCGACCAGGGCGGCGTGCGCATCGATGGCGCGGCGGTCAGCGACAAGGGCCTGAAGCTCGCCGCCGGGACCTTCGTGGTCCAGGTCGGCAAGCGCAAGTTCGCGCGGGTGATCCTGAACTGACGGCGGCCTCCCCGTGGGCGCCGACGACAATCAGCGCATGTCGGTCGGTGCCTCCCTGCAGTTGTCGATCGCGGTCGCGCTGTTCACGAACAAGGCCGAGTACTTCTCCGGCGGCGTCGAGGCGCATGTCGACAACGCGGAGGGTAGGCCGTGATCGCGCTGGTCCAGCGCGTGAGCGAGGCGCGCGTCGTCGTCGACGGCCGGGCGGTCGGCGCGATCGGCGGCGGCTTGCTGGTGCTGGTCTGCGCCCAGCCCGGCGATACCGACGCGGTGGCCGACAAGCTGGTCGACAAGCTGCTGAAGCTGCGCATCTTTGCCGACGACGCCGGCAAGATGAACCGCAGCGTCGTCGACGTGCAGGGCGGCCCGCTGCTCGTCAGCCAGTTCACGCTGGCCGCCGACCTGGCCGGCGGCAACCGCCCCAGCTTCGGCGGCGCGGCGCCGGCCCCGCAGGGCCGCGCGCTCTACGAGCGCGTACTCGCCACGGCGCGCACCCGCCATCCCCAAGTCGAAGCGGGCGTCTTCGGCGCGGACATGAAAATCCACCTGGTGAATGACGGGCCGGTGACGATCCCCCTGCTCGTGGGCCCATGACAGACTCGGGGTGATGACGACGAATCCGGTGTTGGTGGAACTGCTGCGCGGCGGCACGATCGAGTCCGCGCATCGCGGCGCGCTCGCCGTGATCGATGCCGATGGCGCCTTGCTGTGCGCGCTGGGCGACGTCGAGCGGCCCATCTTTCCGCGCTCGGCCGTGAAGGCGCTGCAGGCCCTGCCGCTGCTCGAAAGCGGCACGGCCGAGCGCCTGCAGTTAGGCGACGAGGAGCTCGCGCTGGCCTGCGCCTCGCACAACGGCGAGCGGCGGCATGTCGAGGTGGCGCGCGCGATGCTGGCGCGCGCCGGGCTCGACGCCGACGTGCTGGAGTGCGGCACGCACTGGCCCGGCCTCGACACGGCGCAGCGCGAGCTCGCCGCCCGCGGCGAGTTGCCGAGCGCCCTGCACAACAACTGCTCGGGCAAGCACGCCGGCTTCGTCTGCTTCGGCTGCGGCCTTGCGGACGGCGAGGCGCGCGGCTGGCTGCGCGGCTACGTGAAGGCCGAGCATCCCTTGATGCGCGAGGTGGGCAGCGCGCTGGCCGGCGTCACCGGCGTCGACCTGGACCGCGCGCCGCGCGGCACCGACGGCTGCTCGATCCCGACCTACGGCATCGCGCTGCGCGACCTGGCGCGCGGCTTCGCGCGCTTTGGCAGCGGCGTCGGTCTGGCGCCGCGTCGCGCCGCAGCGGCGCAGCGCCTGCGCCGGGCCGTCGCCGCCGCGCCCTTCATGGTGGCCGGCACCGGCCGCTTCGACACCCGCGTGATGGAACGGCTGGGCGAGCGCGCCTTCGTGAAGGTCGGCGCCGAGGGCGTCTACTGCGCCGCGCTGCCCGGGCGCGGCCTGGGCGTGGCGCTGAAGATCGACGACGGCAACACGGCGCGCGCGGCCGAGGTCGCGATGGCCGCGGTGATCGAGGCCTGCGTGAGTCTGTCCGACGACGAGGCGCGTTTCGTGCACTCGCTCAGCGAGACGACGATGCGCAACTGGAACAGCATCGAGGTCGGCGGGCTGCGCGCCAGCGCGGGCTTGCGCAGCGCGCTCGGTGCCGACACGAGGATCGATCGGGCGGGGACCGAGGCATGAGCGCTCCGAGGAAGCTTCTCAACCACATCGACCGCTGGCTCGACCGCGGCAGCCTCCACGAGGCCGTGACCGTCAGCGACCGGCCGCCGGGCGGCGGCGTGCCCTGCGTCGTGTCGGCGGCGCTGGAACGCGCGGTGCGCGAGGCCCAGCGCTTCGACGGCGATGCCCGACTGAAGCACGTGCTGGCACCCCAGGGCGCTGCCGCCGACGGTGCCGCCCGGCGCTGGGAGTTCGTCTTCGACCTGCCCGAGCGCCGCGCCAAGATGATGAGCCAGTGGTACTTGGACGGCGACGCGAAGTTCGGCCGCTTCGGGCGCGAGTGCTTCGACGCGGTCCTCAAGCCCTTCCCGCTGCCCGACAGCCCGCTGGCCCAGGGCATCGCCGAGGGCAGGCTGTCCTATGCGCAGCGTGCCGTCGCCTGGCGCGAGGAGCGCCGCCGCACGCCGGACCTGCCGATGAACTTCCGCGACTCCGACGCGGTGATGGCCGACCTGCTGGCCCAGGGCCTGCCGCTGCGGTCCGGCGGCTTCGTCCTGCGCAACGGCATCGGCCCGAGCGGCCAGCCGGTGTGGCTGGTCCAGCTCGGCGACACCACCTACCACTGCCGGTTCAGCTAACGCGCTCGATCGCCAGTCAGCGAGCCCGCCAAGCAGCCGCCACGGGCTGGCTCTGCCAGCCCGTCAGCGGGCCTTGCAGGCCGCGCCGCGCCAGTGGCGCGGCCCCTCGCTAGGCACGAAAGGCCCACTGGGCCTTTCGTGTCCGAACTCGGCCCCCTGGAGGGGAGCGGCGAAGCCGCAGCGGGGGTGGTCGTCATCAGTCGGCGTACTGGCCGGCCGCCTTGATGACCGGGCCCCACTTGTCGATCTCGGCCGCGACCCACTTCTTGTGCTCGGCCGGGCCGGTGCGCGCGTCGTTCACGACGACCGCGCCCAGCGCTTCCTGGCGCTTGTCGAAGTCGGGGTCCTTGAGCGCGACCTTCAGCGCCGCGTTCACCTTGTCGAGCACCGCCTTGGGCGTGCCCTTGGGCGCGTACAGGCCGTGCCAGATGCTGACGTTGAAGCCCTTCATGCCCGACTCGTCCAGCGTCGGCAGCTTGGCCAGCGTCGGCGTCGTCAGGCGCTTGGTGGTGGTGACCGCGTAGGCCTTGACCTTGCCGCCTTCGATCTGGCCGGTGGTGTTGGTGGTCTGGTCGCACATGATGTCGACCTGGCCGCCGATCAGGTCGGTCATCGCCGGGCCGGTGCCCTTGTACGGCACCGTCGTCATGTCGACCTTGAGCGTGCTCTGGAACAGCAGGCCGCACAGGTGCGAGGCCGCGCCCAGGCCGGCGTTGGCGAGGTTGACCTTGCCCTTGTTGGCGTCGATCCACTTCAGCAGCTCGGCGTAGTTGGCCGCCGGCAGCGTGGGCTTGCCGATCAGGGTCATCGGCACCTCGTTGATGAGGCCGAGGTACTCGAACTCCTCGGTCTTGTACTGGAGGTTGCGGTACAGCGCCGGCGAGGTCGCCATGCCGATGTGGTGCAGCAGCAGCGTGTAGCCGTCCGGCGCGGCCTTGGCGACGCGGGTCGCGCCCAGGGTGCCGCCGGCGCCGCCGACGTTCTCGATCACGATGGTGGCGTTGCCCAGCGGCTTGCGGATGGCTTCGGCGAAGTCGCGCGCCACCTTGTCGGTCGGGCCGCCGGCCGAGAAGGGCACGACGATGGTGATCGGCTTCTCGGGGTACTCGGCCCACGCGCCACTGACGGTGACGGTGAGGGCGAAGGCGGCGACGGTCGCCAGCGGGATGCGCTTCATGGAGTCTCCTTCCGCAACGGAATGTGCGAATGCGGCGATGCTAGGAGCGAGGGTGGACCGCAGCCATGCCGGAAACTACGTAAGCCGGCGGCAGCGGCGGTCCGTTCAGCGCGTCGTCGGGGTGTCGACGTCGACGGCCAGGTGATCGGCCAGTACCCGCGCCGCGTGCAGGGCCTCGCGGGCCGCGCCGTCGGCGATCTGGTGGCGGCAGCTGGTGCCGTCGGCAACGATGATCGCGTCGGGCGCCGCGCGCACGGCCGGCAGCAGGCTCAGCTCGGCCATCTGCATCGAGACCGCGTGGTGGGCCGCCTCGTAGCCGAAGCTGCCGGCCATGCCGCAGCAGGAGCTCTCGATCAGCGTGGGCGCCGCGCCGGGGATCAGTCGCAGCGTGTCCATCACCGGCGGCATCGCGCCGAAGGCCTTCTGGTGGCAGTGGCCGTGGACGCTGATCGGCCGGGTGGCCGGCCGAAAGCGCGCCGCGTAGCGACCGGCCTTCGCCTCGCGGGCCAGGAACTCCTCGAACAGCAGGGCCTGGTCGGCCACGCGCGGCGCGGCCTCGCCCAGGCCCATCACCAGGAACTCGTCGCGCAGCGTCAGCAGGCAGGACGGCTCCAGGCCGACGATCGCGATGCCGCGTTCGGCGAAGGGCAGCAGCGCCGCCAGCAACTCGTGCGCCTTGGCCTTCGCTTCGTCGACCATGCCGGCCGCCAGGTAGGTGCGGCCGCAGCACAGCGCGCCGCCCGGCTTCTGCGGCACGTGCACCGCATAGCCGCCGGCGCGCAGCACGCGCACGGCGGCCAGCGCGTTCTCGGTCTCGAAGGCGCCGTTGAAGGTGTCGACGAACAGCACGACGGCCTTGTCGGCCGCGAGGGCTTCCTCGCGCGTCGCCAGCGGCAGACCGGGCGCGGCGCGCCGGAAGCTGTCGCGCCGAAAGCGCGGCAGCCGGCGCCGGGCCGACAGGCCCAGCCAGCGTTCGCTCAAGGTGGCGGCGCCGGGCAGCGTGTCGCGCAGGTTGGCCAGCCAGGGCAGGCGGCCGGCCAGGTGCGCGTAGTCGGGCAGCCTGGCGATCAGCCGGTCCTTCAGCGTGTGGCCATGCTTCGCGCGGTGCTGGGCGGTGAACTCGAGCTTCATCTTCGCCATGTCCACGCCGGTGGGGCAGTCGCGCCTGCAGCCCTTGCAGCCGACGCACAAGTCCAGCGCGTCCTTCACCGCGTCGCCGGTGAAACCCTCGCTGCCGAGCTGGCCGGACAGTGCGAGCCGCAGCGTGTTGGCGCGGCCGCGCGTCAGGTGCTGCTCGTCGCGCGTGACGCGGTAGCTCGGGCACATCGTGCCGGCGTCGAACTTGCGGCAGTGGCCGTTGTTGTTGCACATCTCCACGGCCTTGGCCAGGCCGCCGGTGGTGTCGCCGCCGGTGCCGGGCGCGGTGGTCGCCTCGGTGACCGGGTCGTTCTGCACGTCCCAGGCCGACCAGTCGAACGCCGGCTTCAGCGGAATCGTCCTGTAGCCGGGCGCAAAGCGGAACAGGCTCGCGTCGTCCATCTTCGGCGGATCGACGATCTTGCCGGGGTTCATCAGCTTCAGCGGGTCGAGCTGCTGCTTGATGGCGCGGAAGGCCTCGTCGATCCGCGGCCCGAACTGCCAGCGGATCCATTCGCCGCGGCACAGGCCGTCGCCGTGCTCGCCGCTGTAGGCGCCCTTGTACCGGCGCACCAGCGCGGCGGCTTCCTCGGCGATGGCGCGCATCTTCTGCGCGCCGTCGCGCCGCATGTCGAGGATGGGCCGCACGTGCAGCGTGCCGACCGAGGCGTGCGCGTACCAGGTGCCGCGCGAGCCGTGGCGCGAGAACACTTCGGTCAGCGCGTCGGTGTAGTCGGCCAGGTGCTCGAGCGGCACGGCGCAGTCCTCGATGAAGCTGACCGGCTTGCCGTCGCCCTTGAGACTCATCATGATGTTGAGGCCGGCCTTGCGCACCTCCCACAGCGCCTTCTGCGGCGCGTCGTCGGGCATCGCGACGACGCTGCCCGGCAGGCCGAGGTCGCCCATCAGCTCGGCCAGGCGATCGAGCTTGGGCAGCAGCGCCGCGCGCTCGTCGCCGGCGAACTCGACCAGCAGGATCGCATCCGGCGCGCCGATCAGGGCGCTCTCGATCACCGGCCGGAACGCCGGGTTCTCGCGCGCCAGCTCGATCATCGTGCGATCGACCAGCTCCACGGCAGTCGGGCCCAGCGTCACCAGGTGCTGCGCCGCCTCCATCGCCGCCCGGAAAGTCGGGAAGTTGACGACGCCCAGCACCTTGTGGCGCGGCAGCGGGGCGAGCTTGAGCGTCAGCGACTTCGTGAAGGCCAGCGTGCCCTCGGCACCGACCAGCAGGTGCGAGAGGTTGACGTGGCCGTCGCCGGTGTAGGGGCGCTCGCTCTGCGGCCGGAAGATGTCGAGGTTGTAGCCGCCGACGCGGCGCATCACCTTGGGCCACAGCGCGTCGATCTCGGCGGCGTGCGCCTCGGCCAGTCCGCGCACGAAGTCGGCGATCGCGCGTTCGCGCGCAGCCAGCCCGGCGACCGGGCCGAAGCGGACCTCGCTGCCGTCGGACAGCCAGGCGTCGGCGCCCAGCACGTTGTGGACCATGTTGCCGTAGGCGATCGAGCGGCTGCCGCAGGAGTTGTTGCCGGCCATGCCGCCCAGCGTGGCCTGCGCGC
>CAZUUU010000181.1:0-6884 GCA_964622685.1 uncultured Methylibium sp. | reverse complement strand
ACCTCGATGTTGTTCTGGTACGAGCGCGAGGCCGAGATCATGTTGACCATCTCCTCGACCGCGTTGACGTTGCTGTAGGTCACGTAGCCATCGGCATCGGCCTGCGGGTGCTTGGGGTCGAGCACGCGGCGGCCGGCGCTCTGGTCCTCGGCGACCTGCGTGACCTGCACGCCGGCAGCGCTGCCGGCGGCCTCGCCCGGGGCGTTGAGGGGCAGGGTCTGGAACACGACCTGGCGCGCCTTGTAGGCCTGGCCGTCGGGGCCGGCCACGGTGTCGGCGTTGGCCAGGTTGGAGGCGACGACGTTGAGCCGCTGGCTCTGCGCGCTGACCGCGCTGCCGCTCACTCTGAAGATGTTCAGCATCGACATGACCGCTCTCCCGTCTCAGTGGTGGGTCATTGCCCGGTGATGGCGCTGAGCATCGTGCGCACGCTGCCGTTGATGAAGCGCAGCGTGGCCTCGTAGTGCACGGCGTTGTCGGCGAAGGCCGCGCGCTCGCGGTCCATGTCGACGGTGTTGCGGTCGAGGTTGGTCTGGCTAGGCGTCGCGTACTTCAGGCCGGCCTCGCTGCGGGCGCCGGCCGCCGGGCTCAAGTGCCCGGCCTGGGTGGCCGATAGCGCATTGCCAGGGGTGCTGCTGCCGGTGGCTTCCTTCAGCGCACTGGCGAAATCCATGTCGCGGGCCACGTAGCCCGGCGTGTCGGCGTTGGCGATGTTGCTGGCGATCAGGCGCTGGCGCTCCGACCGCAGGACCAGGGCCTGGGTCTGGAAGTTCAGCGCATTCGTGAGTCGGTCCAACATGCTGTGCCGTGACGGTGGCCACGCTTTGGTGGCGATGGCTGGCATTCTTGGACCCGGACCCCGGGAACATTAGCGGGAATAGCAGGCCCTTCCGCGGTCATTTCCCGCCGCCGGGGCGCGGTCGGCTCTTTACAGTGGCTCCTCATCATGAAGACGCTATCCGTCCGTCTCGCGCACCTCGCGCTGGCCTGCCTGGCCGGCGCGGCGCATGCCGAGGTCGCGCGCGATCCGCTCACGCAGGACGCCGTGAACCTGGCGCGGCAGAGCGCCCGGCCGTCCGCCGGCCTGCGCGTCGAGGTCGAGGCCGGCTCGCTGGACCCGCGGCTCAGGCTCGCGCCCTGCCAGCAGGTCGAGAGCTACCTGCCCGCCGGCTTCAAGCCCTGGGGCAAGACCCGCGTCGGCCTGCGTTGCCTGCAGGGCACGACGCGCTGGAACGTCTACCTGCCGATCACCGTCAAGGTCTACGGCCGCGCGCTGGTCGCCGCCACGGCGCTGCCGGCCGGCAGCGTGATCGGCGCGGCCGACCTGAAGCTCGCCGAGATCGACCTGGCGGCCGACAGCGCGCCGGCCATCGTCGACGCCGGCGACGCGATCGGCCGCACCCTGAGCCGCACGCTCGGCGCCGGCGAGAGCCTGCGCCAGGGCCAGCTGCGGGCCCGCCAGTGGTTCGCCGCCGGCGACACGGTGAAGCTGGTGGCCGTCGGCCCCGGCTTCGCGGTCCACGGCGAAGGCCTGGCCCTGGCGGCCGGCCTGGAAGGCAGCGCGGTGCGCGTGCGCACCGACAGCGGCCGCATCGTCACCGGCACGGCCGTCTCGGAACGGCGCGTGGAGCTGAAGCTGTGAACGCGCACCCCTGTTACAAAAAAGGCGCTCAAGTTCGCCCACAGGCCGTCGATACCGCTGACATATTGGAACGTCCGGAGCCTGATGCCCCGGACTGCAGGAGCCCGTCATGAAGATCGGTCACACCTCGAGCCCCGCGGCGGACGCCGCCCTGCTGGCGCGCACCAGCGCCGAGACTGGCGCCGTCGCCGCCAAGGCGAAGGGCGCGCAGTCGGCGGATGGCAGCAGCGTCAAGCTGTCCAGCGCCGCCGCCGGCCTGCTGGCCGAAGGCAGCGGCGCCGAGTTCGACGCCGCCAAGGTCGAGCGCATCAAGCAGGCGATCGCCGACGGCAGCTACAAGGTCGACCCCGAGGCGATCGCCGACAAGCTGATCGCCAACGCCCAGGAACTGCTGAACGCGGCCAGGCGCTGACGCGCCGCCGGCACCGAGATCCCTTCATGGTCCTGCTTCCCCTGACCCCGCCGGCCTCGTCGGCCGACCGGCTCGAACCGGCGGTGGCCGAGGTCGAGCGGCGACTCGCCGGCCTGGCCCAGGCCCTGCTGGGCCGCGACAGCCATGGCGTCGACACCGCGGCGACCGAACTGCAGCGCGCGCTCGGCGCGGCGCTGGACCACTTCAAGCGTCACCAGGGTCCGGTGCCACCGGCGTTGCGCCAGCGCCTGGCGCAGGCCAGCAGCCAGGTGGCGCTGCAGCGCGACACGCTGGCGCGCGCCACCGCGGCGCTGGACCGCGCGATCGACGTGCTGATCCCGCGCGAGGCGCCGGTCTACAACGCGCGCGGCGGCGCCGCGCATGCGGCCCACAGCGGCCTGCTGAAGGCCTGACGATCCTCACGAGGCGCGGCGCGCCTCCCCAGTCCTGAGGATGCATCGCCCCGGCTGGGCGGCCCACACTTCCCGCACAAGGACGGGGAGATCGCCATGAAGGGACGCAACACCGCGCGGCTTGCCGCGAGCCTGGCGCTGTCGATGATGCTGTGGCCTGCGTTGCGGCCTGCATCGGCGGCGGCCGCGCCGCCGTCCGCGCCGTCGTCCGCGCCGTCGTCCGAACTTCAGGGCAGCTTCTTCGCGATCGAGAACGACTACCTCGGCCGCACCAAGGTTCACACCGACCGCTGGTACACCAACGGCCTGCTCTACGCCCGCAGCTACCGGAGCGGCAAGCCGCCGGCCCTGCTGGCCGCGGCGCTGGAGCTGGGACGCCGCCAGTTCGGCCTGCTGGCCGACACCGAGGGGCCCACGACGACCCTCTTCTTCGGCCAGAACATCTACACACCCTCGGACATCGAGCGCGCCGACCAGCAGGTCTTCGACCGGCCCTGGGGCGGCTGGCTGTTCGCCGGCACGGGGCTGTCGCTGTTCGACGGCCCGCGGCACCGCAGCGTCGAGTTCAAGCTCGGCGTGGTCGGGCCGGCGTCGATGGCCGAGCAGGTGCAGCGCGGCTTCCACAAGCTGATCGACGACGACGACCCGGCGGGCTGGCGCAACCAGCTGCGGCCGCGGCTTGGCGTCCAGCTGTCCTACATGGTGACCCATCGCCGGAGCCAGGACCAGTGGTCGGCGCTGCCGTCCTGGGCGGGCATCCACGGCCACCTGCGCGGCACGTTGGGCACGGTCAAGACCCTGGGTGCGGCCGGCGTGACGCTGGTGGCTGGCGAGCGCGACCGCGTCTTCGGCGCGCCCGACGAGGGCGACTACCTCGCGGCCGACTTCAGCAATCGCGATCCGAGCCCGCTGAAGCTGCCGCTGCTCGGCTGGCCGACCACCGTGTTCCTGCAGGCGCAGTGGTCGGCCGTGGCCTACAACCACTTCATCACCGGCCGCACCTACGGCGACCAGCAGCCGCAGATCGAGCTGAAGCGCTCGAACCTGATGATGACGCTCGGCTTCTCGGTCCAGGCCTCGCGCTCCTGCCGCATCGAGTACCGCGTGAAGCGCCGCACGCCCGAGTTCACGGTGCCGGGCCAGGCGCGCGACGACAGCTACCATAGCTACGGCGAACTCCGCCTCGTCCGCGACCTGCGCTGACCCCGACCCTCCTTGAACCTCGACCCCGCCTGGATCTCGGCCCTCACGCTCGCGGCTGCGCTCGGCAGCGGCCTGATCGCCGGCGTGTTCTTCGCCTTCTCGGCCTTCGTCATGAAGGCGCTGGGTCGCCTGCCGGTGGGGCAGGGCATCGCGGCCATGCAGTCCGTCAACGTGGTGGTGCTGAACCCGTGGTTCCTGGGCGTGTTCCTCGGCACCGCCTTGCTGAGCCTGCTGGCGCTGGCCTCGGCCTGGATGCAGTGGGGCCGCCCTGCCGCGCCCTGGCTCGCAGCGGGCGGACTGCTCTACCTGGTGGGCTGCCTGGGCGTGACGATGGCCTGCAACGTGCCGCGCAACGAGGCGCTGGCGCGCGTCGAGGCCCACAGCCGCGGTGCCGATGCGCTGTGGGCCGACTACCTGAAGACCTGGACGGCGTGGAACCACGTGCGCACGGCCGCCTCGCTGGTCGCCGCCGGGGCCTACACGGCGGGCCTGGCGGCCTGAGGCCGCGGCAGCGATGAGGACCGAGGCGCCATTCGCCGTTCTGATGGTCTGCATGGGCAACATCTGCCGCAGCCCGACCGCCGAAGGCGTGCTGCGCGCCAAGCTGGCCGCGGCCGGTCTGACGGAGCGGGTGCGCGTCGATTCCGCCGGCACCCACGCGTATCACGTCGGCGAGCCGCCGGACGATCGCGCCCGGGAGCATGCCGCGGCGCGCGGCTACGACCTGTCGACGCTGCGGGCACGGGAGGTCCGGGACGACGACTACGAGCGCTTCGACCTGCTGCTGGCCATGGACTGGGACAACCTGGCGCTGCTGCAGGGCGACTGCCCGCCGGGCCGCGAGCGCAAGCTGCGCCGCCTGATGGAGTTCGCGCCCGGCGCCGGCAGCGAGGTCGTCCCCGACCCCTATTACGGCGGCGCCGCGGGCTTCGATCGGGTGCTCGACCTGGTCGAGGCCGCGTGCGACGGACTGGTCGCCGAACTGGCTGCAAAGGCGGGTCGACGCTAGGGGAACTTCTGCCGGGTAGTCCGACCAAATCAGTCGGCTTCCTCTATAATTGAGTCATTCAGTCGGGATTAGATGTTCCGACGGTGGCTCGACAGGGGATCTCGTCTCCCCCCCTCGGGCGCCCGTCCCAGCGCCTCCCGCCACAGGAGTTCAGCATGCGTCTCACCACCAAAGGTCGCTTTGCCGTCACCGCCATGATCGACCTGGCGCTGCGCGAGCACAGCGGGCCGGTCGCCCTGGCGGCCATCAGCTCGCGCCAGCAGATCTCGTTGTCCTACCTCGAGCAGCTGTTCGGCAAGTTGCGCCGGCACGAGCTGGTCGAGTCGACCCGCGGGCCGGGCGGCGGCTACTCGCTGGGCCGCAAGGCCGAGGAGATCACCGTCGCCGACATCATCGTCGCGGTCGACGAGCCGATCGACGCGACCGGCTGTGGCGGCAAGGAAAACTGCATGGGCGACGACACCGGCCGCTGCATGACGCACGACCTGTGGGCCAGCCTCAACACCAAGATGATCGAGTTCCTGGACTCGATCTCGCTGCGCAAGCTGGTCGACGACCAGCTGGCCAAGGGCGTGTCGATCGAGGAGGCGCCCATCAAGCGCGCGATCTCGTCGCAGCCGGTGGTCAAGCCGATCAAGATCACGGCCCCGAACTCGGTGTTCGCCCTCGGCAGCACGCTCGCCAAGTAAGCCTTCGCTCGTGCCATGGACATGACCCCGCATTTCCCGATCTACATGGACTACGGCGCGACGACGCCGGTGGACCCGCGCGTCGTCGACGCTATGCTGCCCTGGCTGCGCGAGCACTTCGGCAACCCGGCTTCGCGCAGCCACGCCTGGGGCTGGGAGGCCGAGAAGGCCGTCGAGGACGCGCGCGAGCAGGTGGCCCGGCTGATCGGCGCGGACCCGCGCGAGATCGTCTGGACCTCTGGCGCGACCGAGTCCAACAACCTCGCGCTCAAGGGCGCCGCCCACTTCTACAAGACCCGCGGCAAGCACATCGTCACCGTCAAGACCGAGCACAAGGCCGTGCTCGACACGGTGCGCGAGCTCGAGCGCCAGGGCTTCGAGGCGACCTACCTCGAGGTGCAGGAAGACGGCCTGCTCGATCTGGAGAAGTTCAAGGCCGCGCTGCGGCCCGACACCATCCTGGTCTCGGTGATGTTCGTCAACAACGAGATCGGCGTGATCCAGGACATCCCGGCGATCGGCGCGATCTGTCGCGAGCGCGGCATCGTCTTCCACGTCGACGCGGCCCAGGCCACCGGCAAGGTCGCGATCGACCTGGCGACGCTGCCGGTCGACCTGATGAGCCTGGCCTCGCACAAGACCTACGGCCCCAAGGGCATCGGCGCGCTCTACGTGCGGCGCAAGCCGCGCGTGCGGCTGGAGGCGCAGATGCACGGCGGCGGCCACGAGCGCGGCATGCGCTCGGGCACGCTGCCCACGCACCAGTGCGTCGGCATGGGCGAGGCCTTCCGCATCGCGCGCGAGGAGATGGGCACCGAGCAGGAGCGCATCCGCTCCTTGCAGCAGCGCCTGATGCGCGGCCTGGCCGACATCGAGCAGACCTTCCTGAACGGCCATGCCGAGCAGCGCGTGCCCCACAACGTGAACATGAGCTTCAACTTCGTCGAGGGCGAGTCGCTGATCATGGGCATCAAGGGCCTCGCGGTGTCCTCGGGCTCGGCCTGCACCTCGGCCAGCCTGGAGCCCAGCTACGTGCTGCGCGCCCTGGGCCGCAGCGACGAGCTGGCGCACTCCAGCCTGCGCATGACCATCGGTCGCTTCACGACCGAGGAAGAAATCGACTACGCGATCAGCACGATCCGCCACAACGTGGCCAAGCTGCGCGAGTTGTCGCCGCTGTGGGAGATGTATTTGGACGGTGTGGACATCAGCACCATCCAATGGGCCGCCCACTGAGTCGGCGCACACTGAGATTGCACTGAGGAGTACCCACCATGGCCTACAGCGAAAAAGTCGTCGACCACTACGAGAACCCCCGCAACGTCGGCTCCTTCGAGAAGGGCGACGAGACGGTCGGCACCGGCATGGTCGGCGCACCGGCCTGCGGCGACGTGATGAAGCTGCAGATCAAGGTCAACCCGCAGACCGGGCTGATCGAGGACGCCAAGTTCAAGACCTACGGCTGCGGTTCGGCGATCGCCTCGAGTTCGCTCGTGACCGAATGGGTCAAGGGCAA
>CAZUUU010000180.1:0-6918 GCA_964622685.1 uncultured Methylibium sp. | reverse complement strand
GCCCCTCGCGCTCGACGACGTTCTCGCCCGACGCGGCGACGTCGATCAGCAGGTCGACCAGGTGGTCTTCGAGCAGGTTGACCTCGTCGATGTAGAGGAAGCCGCGATTCGCCCGCGCCAGAAGGCCGGGCTCGAAGGCCTTGACGCCCTGCGACAACGCACGCTCCAGGTCGAGCGCGCCGACGACGCGGTCTTCGGTCGCGCCGAGCGGCAGGTCCACGACCGGCACCGGCACCAGCTTGCCCTTGAGGGCGCCGTGGCGCCGCAGCGCCTGGCAGTCGTCGCAGGCGCCGCGTTCGACCTCCGGATCGCAGCCGTAGCGACAGCCCACGGTCACGCGCATCTTCGGCAGCAGCGCCGCCAGCGCGCGGACCGCCGTCGACTTGCCGGTGCCGCGATCGCCGAACACCAGCACGCCGCCGATGCCGGGGTCGACGGCGGCGACCAGGATCGCGAGCTTCATCTCGTCCTGGCCGACGATGGCGGAAAACGGGAAAGGCGTGGGCATGGAGGCCTTCAGTGCTGCCAGCGCCGCCACAGGTCGGCGGCGTGCGCCAACCCGGCAGCGGCGAGCCACGGCAGCACGCCGAGCGGCGGGGCCCCGCCCAGGGCTGCGCGCAGCGCCAGCATCAGGCACAGGCCCGACAGCAGGTTGACCACGAACTCGCGCGCCGCGACGCCCTTGCCGGTGGCGCGACGGTAGAGCAGCAGCGCGACCGCCTCGATCAGGGTCAGCGCGATCACGGCATCGACGAGATGCACGGCCCAGGTCCAGTCGCTCATCGCAGACCCCGGGCGCCGGCCGTCACGACCCGAAGGGCCGGTTGAGCTGCACGATGGTGAAGTTCAGCACCGCAGCGAACGCCACCCACGCCAGATAGGGCGACAGCAGCCACCCCGCACGCGGCGAGTAGCGCGACAGCACCACGATCAGCGCCAGCACCGACAGCCACAGCACCCCGACCTCGAGCAGGGCCCAGTCCGGGCGCCGCAGCCGGAAGAACAACAGGCTCCACAGCAGGTTGAGGAAGGCATTGAGTGCGAACAACGCCAGCATCCGTGCGCGGCTCGCGCGGTCGGGCGCGTCGTCCCAGGCGCGCAGGCCGGCCAGGGCCGACAGCGCGAAGATCGCCGTCCACACCGGCCCGAACAACCAGTCCGGCGGCTGCCACGAGGGCTTGACCAGGCCCTGGTACCAGGGGCCGATGTCGGTCATCAGGCCGCCGAGCCCGGCAACGGCGAGCGCGGCAAGCGCCGCCAGCAACACCGGCTTCCACCGGCGCGTGCCCGTCGTCATACGCGGGCCAGCCCCAGCAGGTGACCCATGTCCTTGAAGAAGATGCGCACATGGGCCATCGGTCTGCGGCGCACCAGCGCCTTGTTCATGTAGGACTCGAAGGTCAGCTGCTGCACGTCGCGGTCCTGGCAGATGCTGACGAAGCGCTCGCGGCGGCGGTCGCTCCCGTACCAGAACCACTGCATGATGCCGAGCACGCGGAAGACGTTGCCGTGCAGGCGCATGAAGCGCTTGCGCGCCTGGGCCAGCGCCTTGCCGCTGCCCGCGCGCAGCGCCTCGTCGGCGGCGTCGGCGGCAAGCTGGCCAACCACCATGGCGTAGTAGATGCCCTCGCCCGAGGCCGGAGCGACGACGCCGGCCGCATCGCCGGCCAGCACCACGTCGCGACCGTTGTCCCAGCGCGGCAGCGGCTTCATCGGGATGGGTGCGCCTTCGCGGCGCAGCGTCTCGGTGCCCTGCAGGCCGGCGGTCGAGCGCAGCTGCTGGACCGCGCCGCGCAGCGAGAAGCCCTTGTCCGCGCTGCCGGTACCGATGCTCAGCGTGTCGCCGTGCGGGAAGACCCAGCCGTAGAAGTCGGGCGAGAGCGTGCCGCGGTAGTAGACGTCGCAGCGCGAGCCGTCGTAGCCGGCCGGCTTGGTCTGCGGGGCGCGCACGATCTCGTGATAGGCGAACACGCAGGGGTTGCGTTCGGCGCCGGGGACCGCCTGCCGGGCGACGGCCGAGCGCGCGCCGTCGGCGCCGATCACGCAGCGCGCGCGCACACGCGCCGGCACCGACTCGCCCTGCCCGGCGCGCGACCGCGCGAGGTAGTGGACGACGCTGGTGCCGTCGTCGTCGCGGGACAGGTGGTCGAAGCTGCCGATGCGCCGCTGCGCGCCGGCGGAGGCGGCCCGCTCGCGCAGCCATTCGTCGAAGTGGTCGCGATCGACCATGCCGACGAAGCCGTTGTCGATCGGGATGTCGACGCGCCGGTCGGCGGGCGACACCATGCGGGCCGAGGTCGCGCGCGCGACCAGCAGCTCGTCGGGGATCTCGAAGTCCTTGATCAGGCGCGGCGGGATCGCGCCGCCGCAGGGCTTGATGCGGCCGGCGCGGTCGAGCAGCAGCACCGAGCGGCCCTGCCGCGCGAGCGCCCGGGCCGCGGTCGCGCCCGCCGGACCGCCGCCGACCACCACGACATCGAAGGTCTCTTCATGCGCATCCATGCTTCACCTCGCTTCCAGGCTTGCCCATTCGCCGGCCGGCGTGGCCGTCATCCGCACCCGCGCCACCGGGGCGCGGCCGATGCGCCAGGCCAGCACCGCGGCGACGACGAACAGCAGCGCCTCGGCGGCGAACACCGAGGCATAGGCCAGCGCGGGCGGGTCGATCAGCAGTCGCGCGACGTCGCTCGCCACCGCGCCGAGCAGCCCCCCGGCGCCGAAGGCGATGGCCTGCGCCGCGCCCCACAGGCCCATGCGCACGCCCTCGCGCCGCTCGCGGCCTTCGCCGGCCAGTCGCATCATCGAGCCGATGGCAGCGATCGAGAACGCGCCGTTGGCCGCGCCGAGCGCGAACACCGTCGCCTGCAGGGGCCAGCCCGGACCGACGACGCCGGCCGCGACCAGGCCGAGCAGCGCCAGCGCCGAGGCGACGCAGCCCCCGACCGTCCACGCGCGCAGCGAGCCGAAGCGGCGCCGCGCCAGCGCACCGCTGCCAGCCAGCGCGACGACGATCATGCCGAGCAGCACGCCGCCATGCTGCACGCCCGAGAGCTGCGTGGACTGGCCGGGCGTGTAGCCGAAGGCGACGCCGGCAAAGGGCTCGAGGATCAGGTCCTGCGCGCTGTAGGCCAGCATCGAGACGAAGACGAAGATCGTGAACTGCCGCGCCGCCGGTTCGCCCCAGACCTGGCGCAACGCGGCGAGGAAGCCCGGCTTCGCCGGCTCGGTATCGTCGCTCGCCTGCGAGCGCACATCGCCTTCCAGGCGGAACAGCGCCAGCAGCGTCAGCATGAGCGCGATCGCGCAGACACCCGTCGTCACCGCGACCAGGCGCGCCGGCGAATACGGATCGAGCAGCCGTCCGGCGACGCCCGCCGTCACCGCGAAGCCGGCGATCATCATCAGCCAGACGATCGTCGCGGCCGCGGCGCGGCGCTCGGGCACGACCCGCTTGGCCAGCAGCACCAGCAGCGAGGTCCCGGCGGCGCTGACGCCCAGCCCGATCATCACGAAGGCGGCGAACGCCAGCGCCGTGCCCGGCACGCGCTGCGTCTGCATCCACACGGTCGACAGCGCGGCCAGCAGGCCGCCGGTCGCCAGCAGGGCCATGCCGCCGACGATCCACGGCGTGCGGCGGCCGCCGACATCGGACCCGTACCCCATGCGCGGCCGGGCGACCTGCACCGCGTAGTGCAACGCGACCAGCAGCCCGGGCAGCAGCGCCGGCAGGGCCAGCTCGACCACCATCACGCGATTGAGCGTCGACGTCATCAGCACGACGATCGCGCCGAGCGAGGCCTGCACCAGGCCCAGCCGCGCGATGCCGCCCCAGCCGAGCGCGGCGCCGTTCATGCGCGGCCTCCGGCGATCGAGCGCAGGGCGAGCGCGCTGACCATCATGCCCAGCACGAACAGCGGCACGCCGAAGCCGCTGTACCAGGTCGCGCGCTCGGTCGGGCTGGCGAGGAAGTGATTCATCATCAGCAACTGGCCGGCCACCAGCACCGTCACCGCCAGCGCATGCCAAGGCCGGTCCCAGACGATCAGGGCGCCGATCACGACGACCTGCGCCAGCGCCATCAGCGCGCAGGCGGTGCGCGCGGCGGCCTGCACGCCCAGGCGCACCGGCAGCGAGCCGATGCCCATCTGGCGATCGCCCACCACGGACTTGAAATCGTTCAGCGTCATGATCCCGTGCGCGCCGCCGCTGTAGAGCGCGGCCAGCAGCAGCGAGCGCTTGTCGGGCATCGCGCCACCGGCCATCACCGCCGCGCCGGTCGCCCAGGCCAGGCCCTCGTAGCACAGGCCGCACGCGGCATTGCCCCACCAGCCGTTGCGCTTGAGCCGCAGCGGTGGCGCGCTGTAGGCCCAGGCGAGCGCCAGCCCGATCGCCGCAGCGCCGAAGCCCCAGGGGCCGAGCGCCCACGCGACCGCCAGCGACAGCACGGTCCACAGGATCGCGATGCCCAGACCCCAGCGACCCGGGATGCGGCCCGAGGGGATGGGGCGCTGCGGCTCGTTGATCGCGTCGACGTGGCGGTCGAACCAGTCGTTCACGGCCTGGCTGGTGGCGCAGACCAGCGGCCCGGCCAGCGCGATGCCCACGATGATCAACAGCCAGAGCCCTTGCGGCGACACGCCCGAGGCGACGACGCCGCAGCCGAAGGCCCACATCGGCGGAAACCAGGTGATCGGCTTCAGCAGTTCGAGGATGGCTGAGGGGGCCGGGTAGGACATGCAAAGATTCTGAGCATGACGGTTTTGACCGTCAATCAGAATTTACAGCCGGATCGCGACGCCGCGTCTCACGACGCGGCCCTCCACGTCAATCTAGGACTCGCTCTCAGCGGTCGCGTCGCCCAGGCCGTAGCGACGCAGCTTGACGTAGAGGCTTTGTCGCGACAGCCCCAGCATCTCGGCCGCCGAAGCGCGATTGTCCCGCGTCAGCTGCAATGCGGCCTCGATGCACAGCTGCTCGATCAGGTCGGTCGTGTCGCGCACGATCTCCTTCAGCGGCATGCGCCCGACGAGCTCGGTCATCTGCCCGACCGAGCGCGGCACCTCGCGGCTGGCACGCGCATCGGCCGAGAGCCGGCGCCCGACGTCGCGGATCGTCAGCCCCAGGCAGGGCGGCTCGCTGCCGGGCAAGGCCACCGCCGAGATCTCCACGTCCGTCGTGAGACCGTATTCGCCGCGCATGCTGGTGGCGAACAGCCGCACCGAGCCGCGCTGGCGCAGGTTGCCGATCAGCACGTCGACATCGACGCCGGTGCGCCCCAGCCAGCGATCGATGGTGGTGCCCTTGGCCTGCTCCTCGTTGGCGAGCTGGGCCAGGTCGAGAAAGGCGCGGTTGGCGGTCAGCAGCTTGCCGTCGACGTCGGCGACGACGAAGGCGTCGGGCGCACTCTCGACGGCTCGCAGCAGCATGTCGCGACCGCTCGACGACCCGGGCTCGGACGCGAGCTGCCCCGCGGTGAAGCGCACCAGGAAGTGCGAGGACTTCTCCTGCCGGAACAGCGACACCGACGCCACGAACTCGGGCCCGTTGTCGGCCAGGCGCACCGTCGTGCTGTCGGCGCGCCCGGTCGCCCGCACCGCGGCGAACAGGTCGCGCAGGGTTTCGGCTCCGGCGGCATCGAGCCGCTCGAGCAGCGACCAGCTCGGGCGTGCCGCGACATGGCCGAACAGCTTGGCGGCCGCCGGATTGGCCTCCTCGAGCGCCAGCGTCGTCGAGTCGAGGATCAGCACCGGCTCCGACGCGACCTGGAAGAGCACGCGGTAGCGCGTCTCCATGTGGCGCATGCGCCAGTAGTCGCGTTCCATCGCCTGCTGGGCGCTGACCAGCCGCTGCTGCAGCAAGGCATTGGCACGCAAGTCGCGGCCGAACGCGACCGCGCGGCCGACCGCCAGCGCATGCCCCTTGCGGCCGACCGGCACCGCGGCGTACAGCAGCGGCAGGTCGGCGCCTTCGGCCGACGGATGATTGATGTGGCGCCAGCGCGGCGGCGCCTTGATGCTGGCTTCGCGCAACAGGGCCTCGACCTTCGGGCGACTCTCCACGGTCACGGTCTGCGACCAAGGCTTGCCGAGCCAGTCGCGGTAGCCGCCACTGGACAGCTCCTCGCTGCCGAAGGCGAGGTCGCGGATGACACCGTCCTCGTCGACGATCAGCGCAACGTCCGAGGATGCCGCGATCAGCTGCCCGGCCGCTTCGGCATCGAGATCGCCGAGCGACAGCGAGGGCTCTTCGAAAGACCTCATGCGAGCCACCCGCTTTCGAACCGAAACCCCTGGGACATCACCGCTCCAAAGTAGAACTCGGGGAAGGCCGGCCCCGACGAGGCTCGGCTCAACTCGGCGCGGCCCGCCGTTCGACGATCATCCTTGCTGCCAGCGCCGGCGCCTGCCGCCCATCCGTTCCCAGGGCGTCCGCGCCGACCCGCTCCACGTACTCCGGGTGCTCGATGAAGATCGGACCGCCCACCATTATCGCCACTTGACGGTTGCGACTGTTGCGCCGCACCACGGCAATGCAGTCGCGCAGTGCGTCGAGGTGAACCTCGGCACCCAGCGAGAAGCCGACGAGGTCGTACCACTCGGCAGTGACCATCGCCGGCGCGTCGAGCGCGGTCTCCCACGGCCCGCCCGCCACCTGCCAGCCGCCGCGGCGGAAGAACTCGCCCACCATCACGAGACCGAAGGTGTGCTGCTCGCCGGGGCTGGGCAGCAGGAGCGCCCGCAGGCCGTTGTCGGGCGAGTCGCCGCTGCGCTCGAAGCTCGGACTGAGCTCGCGCAGGACCTGCTGGAGCCGCCCCAGGCCCACGGTCACCTCGGTGAAGTCGCACAGGTCCTCGGTCCATAGGTGGCCGAGGTAGCGCGCCGTCGGTGCCAGCAGATCCAGGTAGATCGACTCGACCGA
>CAZUUU010000179.1:0-6952 GCA_964622685.1 uncultured Methylibium sp. | reverse complement strand
TGACCGAGGTCAAGGGCTTCGGCCGCCAGAAGGGCCACACCGAGCTGTACCGCGGGGCCGAGTACGTGGTCGACTTCCTGCCCAAGGTCAAGGTCGAGGTGGTGGTGAAGGACGGCGATGTCGATCGCTGCCTCGAGGCCATCGTCAAGGCGGCCAAGACCGGCAAGATCGGCGACGGCAAGATCTTCGTCACCTCGGTCGAGCAGGTGGTGCGCATCCGCACCGGCGAGACCGACGAAGCGGCCGTCTGATCGGCTTGGCGCCGGCCGGCGCGCCTGGCGCTCAGGTCCGGCTGTAGTCGTCGCGGCCGCGCGAGGCGCGGGCGAGCAGTGCCAGCCGCTCGAGCAGCGCCACAGGCTCGGTGCCGACCTCGACCATCGCCAGCGTCTCCGCCGAGACGAAGCCGGCATCGAGCGATCGGCGCATGAAACTCAGCAGCGGGTCGTAGTAGCCGCCGGTGTTGAGCAGGCCGATCGGCTGGTCGTGGTAGCCCAGCTGGCGCCAGGTCCACACCTCGAACAGTTCCTCCAGCGTGCCGATGCCGCCGGGCAGTGCGACGAAGGCGTCCGCGCGCTCGGCCATCGCCTGCTTGCGCTGGTGCATGGTCTCGACCACGATCAGTTCGGTGAGGCCGCGGTGCTCGACCTCGCGCGCGACCAGCGAGCGCGGGATGACGCCGACGACCTGGGCACCGGCCGCCAAGGCGGCATCGGCAACGACGCCCATCAGGCCGACGCTGCCGCCGCCGTAGACGAGGCGCCAGCCGCGCTCGGCGAGGGTCCGGCCCACCGCGCGCGCCATCGCCGCATGGTCGCCGTCCAGGCCGGCGCGCGAGCCGCAGTAGACGCACAGGCTGAACGGCGTGCTCATCGCGTTCAGCCGCCGAAGCGCTGCCACAGCGCGGCCGACCAGATGCCCGCGCAGAGCAGCAGGGTCAGCAGCACCGCGGCGCTGGCCAGGTCCTTGGCGCGCTTGGACAGGTCGTGCAACTCGTAGCTGACCCGGTCGATGGCGGCCTCGATGCCGGAGTTCAACAGTTCGACGATCAACACCAGCAGCACCGAGCCGGCCAGCAGCGCCACCTCGACCCAGCCCCGCCCGACCCAGAAGGCCGCCGGCAGCAGCAGCGCGGCGGCCCACACTTCCTGGCGGAAGGCGCTCTCGCCGCGGTAGGCGCTGCGCAGGCCATCCATCGAATAGCCGGCGGCACGGACGATGCGGTCGAGGCCGGTCCGGCCCTTGTACGGATTGCTCATGGCGGGCGATGGTAAGTCGCCCTCGTGAGGCGGCTGTTAAGGCGTCGCGGCGGGCAAGGCGCGGGTGTCGACCAGGCGGGTCCGGCACAGGACGTCGTGCCAGAACTGGCCGCGTGGATGCAGCTTGGAAGAGAGCGCATAGATCATCGCCCCCGCGACGAGAAGCATGGTCAGGCGGCCGCCGCTGCTGTGCCAGCCCAGGGCCCAGGCCAGCAGCAGCGCGGGCAGGAACCAGAGCCAGGCGGCGACGAAGCGCAGCAAGGCCCGCCAGCGGGACAGGCGCTCGCCCCGGAGGGTCAGCACGCGGATGCGCCAGGTCTGCATCGGCAAGGTCTGGCCGGTCTGCGACCAGTACCACGTGAAGTAGGCACCCGGCGCCAGCAAGAAGGCGACGGCGGACAGCCCGTGGCGACCGGCGAGCGCGTGCCGCTGCTCGGTCAGGACCGAGTAGACGAGGGCGGCGAAGAAGACCACCGCGAACACCAGCACGCTCTCGTAGACCAGGCAGGCCAGGCGTCGCCGCAGCGGCGGCGTGGGCAGACCGCCCGGCGACGCATCACCGGGCTTCACGCCTGCCGCGTTCACGGCTTGCGCCGCGGGTCGGCGGCTGCGCCCTGCGGGCCGCGCTGCGGCAGCAACGTCGTCTTGTCGACGAACTCCGGCGTCGCGGCGACCTTGGGCAAGCCGGTCTGCTGGTTCGGCGGCTGGGCGGGGCGGGCGGACAGCAGGTTGGTGGTGGCGCCGGGCCGGGCCTGGACCACCCCCGGTGCGACGGCGCCGGGTTTGCGCGCCTCGAGCAACGGGTTGGGCACCGTGTTGACCTTGGCGCCTGGGGCAGCGGTCGGCTTCTCCGACCGTGCCGCCGGCCTGGCCGCATTGGCCTTGGCGCTGGCGGCGAGGCTGCGGCGTTGCTCTTCGGGCAGGGCCTTGTAGGCTTCCCAGCGTTGCTGGCGTTCCTGCGGGCTGAGTTCGCGGGCACCCTGGTAGTTCAGGCGGGCCTCGTTTCGCTGCTTCGGGCTCAGCTTCACCCAGTCGGTCATGCGCTGCTGGACGCGATCGCGTTCGTCGGGGGACATGCGGTCGAAGCGGCCCGCCAGTTCGATCCACTTCTGCTTGCGCGGCGCGTCGATGCCGGACCAGTCGCGTTCCAGCGGTCTGAGGGCTTCGCGTTGCGCGGGGCTGAGGCTTCTCCAGTCCGGGCCGGAACCCTGAGCCTGTGACATCGTGGGAAATGCCGCGAGGGCACCCCACAGCAGGGCCGCCAGGAGCGCCAGCCGGAGGCGCGCTGGGCCCGCGCTGTCCGGCGAAACGGAGGCGGAAGCGGTCACCTCAGTTGCCCGACAAGCGCAGGAACTCGGCAAAGCCTGCATCGGTGTACGCAGCCGGCGGCAGGTCGTCGGCGAGCAGGGCGGCGTCCACCTCGGCCGCGGCGCGGACCTGGTCGTCGTCGTGTTGCATCTGGATCAGAACCAGCCCGGCGACCAGTGCGATCACCGGGGCCAGCGAGGCCAGCCGCCAGCCCCAGCCGGGCTCGCCACCACCGAGGGCCAGGGTGCCGCCACCGCTGCGGATGGCCCGCGTCGCCGCCTGGCGTCCGGTCTGTCGGGCGCTCTCGAGCGCCTTTTCGCGAGCGAAACGAAGCCGCTCGGCGAGATCGTGGGGCAGGGCCTCGGCCTGGGCGCTGAGGGCCGCCGCAACGCGCAGCGCGTAGCGGCCCTCGATCGCCTGGACGTCGGGACGGTTGTGGAGGAATTCGTTCGCGGTTCGGTTCATGGCAGCACCCCCTTTGTCCTCAGGGTCTGCGCCAAGCTGTGCACCGCTCGCGAGCAGTGGGTCTTGACGCTTCCCTCCGAGCAGCCCATGGCGGCAGCCGTCTCGGCGACATCGAGTTCCTCCCAGTAACGAAGCAGAAAGGCCTCTCGTTGACGCCCGGGCAGACGGGCCACCTCGGCCTCGATCACCTGCAGGATCTGCGCCCGGGACACCGAATCGGCCGCGCTCTCGGCGGTCGGTGATCCGGCTGCGGCCTCCAGAGTTTCCAGCAGGTCGAAGTCGCCGTCCTCGCCGGCGGACTCGAAGTCCGAGAAATTGCGCACGACCGCGTCCCGCACCTTCTGCCGGCGGAACCAGTCCATCATCGCGTTCGAGAGGATGCGCTGGAACAGCAGCGGCAGTTCCGCCGGCGGCCGGTCGGCGTACTTCTGGGACAGCCGAATCATCGTGTCCTGCACGATGTCGAGCGCGGCATCCTCGTCGCGGACGCCATAGAAGGCGCGCTTGAAGGCGCGCCTTTCGACGCTCTTGAGGAAGTCGCTGAGTTCTTTGTCGGACGCCAAGGGACTCGGCCGGGGCCGTGGCTCGGAGGGGCGCGATTATGTCATTGCACTCCGATAAGGCAGTGGCGCGCGTTCGCGGTGCGTCGTCCGATGCCATAATCACGGTTCGCACAACGCTCTTTGGGTCTTCAAGTGCCGTCCGACCGGGACGGATTTGCCAGACCGCGCAGGCTCCACATCCACCTCACAAGGGTGCGAAGAGGGGCACCGAAGGTGTTTCGTTAGAGAAATTCCAAGAGGTTCTGAATGGACATGTCTGCCGCGGAAGTCAAGCGTGCCGCATCGGCACAACCGCATCCCTCCCAATCGCCGGAGCCCAACGGCTCCGAAATCCTGGTTCGCAGCCTGCAGGCCGAAGGGGTCAAGTACCTCTGGGGCTACCCGGGCGGCGCCGTGCTGTACATCTACGACGCGCTGTACAAGCAGGACAAGATCGAGCACGTGTTGGTTCGGCATGAGCAGGCCGCGATCCATGCCGCCGACGGCTACGCCCGGGCGACCGGCGATGTCGGCGTCGCGCTCGTCACCTCGGGTCCCGGTGTCACGAATGCCATCACCGGCATCGCGACCGCCTACATGGACTCGATCCCGATGGTCATCATCACCGGGCAGGTGCCGACGCCGGCGATCGGCCTCGACGCCTTCCAGGAGTGCGACACCGTCGGCATCACCCGGCCCATCGTCAAGCACAACTTCCTCGTCAAGGACGTTCGCGACCTCGCGATGACGATGAAGAAGGCCTTCCACATCGCGCGGACCGGCCGTCCCGGCCCGGTGGTGGTCGACGTGCCCAAGGACGTCTCGCTGAAGACGGCGCCGTTCCACTACCCGGCCCACGTGGAAATGCGCTCGTACAACCCGGCGAAGAAGGGCCACACTGGGCAGATCCGCAAGGCGGTGCAGCTGCTGCTGGCGGCGAAACGCCCGTACATCTATACCGGCGGCGGCGTGATTCTCGGCAACGCGTCGGCGGAACTGCGGCAGCTGGTCGAACTGCTGGGCTACCCGTGCACCAACACGCTGATGGGCCTCGGCGCCTTCCCGGCGACGGACCCGCGCTTCCTGGGCATGCTGGGCATGCACGGCACCTACGAAGCCAACATGACGATGCAGAACTGCGACGTCCTGCTGGCCGTCGGCGCGCGCTTCGACGACCGGGTGATCGGCAACCCGAAGCACTTCGCCTCGGTCGAGCGCAAGATCGTCCACATCGACATCGACCCGTCGAGCATCTCCAAGCGCGTCAAGGTCGACATCCCGATCGTCGGCGACGTGAAGGACGTGCTGCAGGAGCTCATCGCGCAGATCAAGGAGGCGCAGGCCCGCCCGGACTCCTCGGCCCTGTCGGCCTGGTGGAAGCAGATCGCCGAGTGGCGCGGTCGCGACTGCCTCAAGTACAAGGGCTCGGACGAGGTCATCAAGCCGCAGTACGTGATCGAGAAGCTCTGGGAACTGACGCGCGACCGTGACGCCTACATCACGTCCGACGTCGGCCAGCATCAGATGTGGGCGGCGCAGTACTACCGCTTCGACGAGCCGCGCCGCTGGATCAACTCCGGTGGCCTGGGCACGATGGGCGTGGGCCTGCCGTATGCGATGGGCATCAAGCTCGCCAAGCCCGAGTCCGATGTGTTCTGCGTGACCGGCGAAGGCTCGATCCAGATGTGCATCCAGGAGCTGTCCACCTGCCTGCAGTACAAGACGCCGGTCAAGGTGATTTCGCTCAACAACCGCTACCTGGGCATGGTGCGGCAGTGGCAGGAGCTGGACTACGGCGGCCGCTACTCGCACAGCTACATGGACGCGCTGCCCGATTTCGTGAAGCTGGCCGAGGCCTACGGCCATGTCGGTCTGAAGATCGAGAAGCCTTCGGAGGTGGAGCCCGCCTTGCGCGAGGCCATCAAGCTGAAGGACCGCACCGTCTTCCTCGACGTGCGCACCGACCCGATGGAGAACGTCTGGCCGATGGTGCAGGCCGGGAAGGGCATCTCCGAGATGCTGCTGGGCTCCGAAGACCTCTGAGGCACGGACGCTGCGGTCGCGAGGGCAGGGGGCTTGCCGGCCTCCCGCCAGGAGCGGCAGCGGCGTGCGGGTCCGGTCGGGGAGCCATTGTCGAAACATCGAAGCGCGTGGCCAAGGGCCTGCGGTTACCGCCGCCGGCCTGAAGAGCGCGAAGGACGATCACCATGAAACACATCATTGCCTTGCTGCTCGAGAACGAGCCCGGCGCCCTGTCGCGCGTCGTCGCCCTGTTCTCGGCGCGCGGCTACAACATCGAGAGCCTGACCGTTGCGCCGACCGAAGATACTTCGCTCTCGCGCATGACGATCACGACGACCGGCAGCGACGACGTGATCGAGCAGATCACCAAGCACCTGAACCGGCTGATCGAGGTGGTCAAGGTCGTCGACCTGACCGAGGGTCACTACACCGAACGCGGCCTGATGCTGATCAAGGTGCGCGCGGTCGGCAAGGAGCGCGACGAGATGAAGCGCATGGCCGACATCTTCCGCGGCCGCGTCATCGACGTGACCGAGAAGACCTACACGATCGAGCTGACCGGCGACGCCGCCAAGCTCGACGCGTTCATCGAGGCGGTCGACCGGACCGCGATCCTCGAGACGGTGCGCACCGGCAGCAGCGGCATCGGCCGTGGCGAGCGCATCCTGCGCGTCTGAGTCACCCGCTCACCCATTCCCAGAGTTTCGACAGGAGAACCGCATGAAGGTCTATTACGACAAAGACGCCGACCTGAGCCTGATCAAGGGCAAGAACGTCGCGATCATCGGCTACGGCTCGCAGGGCCACGCGCACGCGCAGAACCTCAACGACAGCGGCGTCAAGGTCACGGTCGGCCTGCGCCGTGGCGGTGCGAGCTGGGGCAAGGTCGAGAAGGCCGGCCTGAAGGTGGCCGAGGTCGCCGAGGCCGTGAAGAGCGCCGACGTCGTGATGATCCTGCTGCCCGACGAGCAGATCGCCGCGGTCTACGCGAACGACGTCGAGCCGAACATCAAGCCGGGGGCATCGCTGGCGTTCGCCCACGGCTTCAACGTCCACTACGGGCAGGTGGTGCCGCGCGGCGACCTCGACGTCTGGATGGTCGCGCCCAAGGCGCCCGGCCACACGGTGCGCAATACCTACACCCAGGGCGGCGGCGTGCCGCACCTGATCGCGGTGCACGCCGACAAGTCCGGCAAGGCGCGCGACCTAGCCCTGAGCTACGCGGCAGCCAATGGCGGCGGCAAGGCCGGCATCATCGAGACCAACTTCCGCGAGGAGACCGAGACCGACCTGTTCGGCGAGCAGGCGGTGCTGTGCGGCGGCGCCACGGCGCTGGTGCAGGCCGGATTCGAAACGCTG